>JBBRDP010000368.1:0-1558 GCA_038203795.1 Gemmatimonadales bacterium | reverse complement strand
GAGCGCGCTGGCCAAGCATCGTGTGTGCGGTCGCGCTGTCAGCGAATCCGGCCGTATTGCGGCTGTTGCAATGGCCGCACACCGCGGCACCGATGATGGCCACCATGCTGATGTGTTCGGCGCTGTTGTTCATGTCTTTTGCGCATGTTCGGCGACTTGCGCTCGCACTCACGGTGGCGACGTGTGCGGCGATGTTGGCATTTCAGTTGTTTGCCCTGCTGTTGATTGCAGCTGCCTTGTTCCTCGTCACGGCGCGCACGTTGCGTGCGGGCGAGTGGGATATACGCGATCTCCTGCGCAATGCATCCACGGTGGTACTGTTCGGCGCTGCGGGCACAGTCGCCGGACTACTGCTCGGGTACGCGTGCAACGCCGCTGTTTTCGGCCACTTCAGGCTCGACATCGCGGGATGGCGAGAGACGCATGTTGGATCGGGCACTCCCGTAGCGCGTGCAGCCATGAATCTGCGTGAGGTGCTTTACGCCGCGTCGGACGCCTCCGGGCACTTGTTGTGGCCGGTCATGCTGACCGCCGCAGGAACATGGAGTGTTCTGGCCCTGCGTCAACGGGGAAGTGTTCGCATCGTGTGGCTGGTACTGGTGCTGGTACTGGTGCTGGTACTGGTGCTGGTACTGGTGCTGGTACTGGTGCTGGTACTTCTGCTGGGAGTCGTGATGGCACCGATCTCCGTCGCGTTACTGTCCGGTGTGCCGGTTCCCGAGAGTCGAGGTGGATGAGGTACATCTGGCCGTCATCGCGCAGGACGTGGGTGCAGCGCTCGGCGCCACCGGGCCCGCCCGAACACTCGTCGCCGTCGGCTTGGAACACCCGTTCGATTCGCTCGGCAACAACGACGAGTGGTGGGTACGCGCGTTGCTGCGGTCGCGTCTCGAGCCGGAGCTTGTGGGCAGCGTCATCTATTGCGCGGTTACGCCGTGCGAAGCGCTACGTGGGCAATCGCTGCCCGACCACATTGAGGCGCCACCCGGTTACCCGGTACCGGGCTACCTCAGCCGAAGCGGGGACGTGCTCATGCTCAGGTTCCGCCGCCACGCGTCGTCGAGGCCCGGCGTGGACGTCACGCACACGTCTCGCTGATCACGTGTCTTGTCTTGCCTGTAAACCACCTGCGGCGCAGCTTTGAACGGTTCCCCAACCCAACCCCCGTGCCTCACGCTCACCCTATGCCCGTCACGCCGGGCCGCCTCCTGTCGGAGCGGTACGAAATCCTGCGCGCCGTTGGTGAAGGTGGCATGGCCACAGTGTACTCCGCCCTCGACCGACAGACCGGGGGCGTCGTCGCAGTCAAGATCCTGCGCCCTGAGCTCGCACCGTACCTCGGCGGCGATCGCTTCGCGCGTGAGATGCGCATCACGGCGCAACTCCGGCATCCGGGCATCGTCGCGCTGCTCGATACGGGAGACGTGGACGGTCTGCCCTACTACACGATGCCGTTCGTGGAAGGTGAGACGCTCGCGCAGCGATTGGCTCGCGACAAACAGCTCACGCTGACAGATACGCTCGACATCGTGCGCGAGCTCACTGACGCACTTGGCTA
>JBBRDP010000367.1:0-1577 GCA_038203795.1 Gemmatimonadales bacterium | reverse complement strand
GTGCATGTCGAGTGAATCGAGCAACACCGGGTTCGGGCTGCGCAGGTCAATCGTGAAGTACAATTCTTGTGGAACAGAATTGAAAATCTCGCCGCCGCGCACCTGCCCGATATTCATCACCGCACCATCGGGGAGCGGCGCGAACTGCAACGCGTACAATCGCGCGATTGCCTCACCGAGCGCGCGCACCGGCGTGGGGCGTCCGCGTGAAGCGAGCGTGTGCGCACCGGGACCTGTGAACACGTACTTGGTCCAGTAAATGCCGAGTGCCCCGTAGTTCACCACACCGTACTGGCCGTCGGGTACAATGATGAGGTCGGGCGCCGGATTGTGCTCGAGCCAGTACTCCATCCCCTTGAGCCCAAGCTCTTCCTGCACGGTGGCAATGAATACAAAGTCGCCCGTGCTGGTGAACTTCGTCGCGTTCATCACGCGCAGCGTGGCGAGCATGTTGGCGACCGACGCGGTGTTGTCACCGATGCCGGGGGCGTAGAGTGTATCACCAACGCGCCGCACTTTGGTATTGGTCTCCGGCGCAAAGACCACGTCCGTATGTGCCGCAATCGCAATCACCGGGCCACCGCCCGTGCCTTTGCGCACACCCGTCACGTTGCCGATGGAGTCCACGGAGACACGCAGCCCTTCCTGTTCAAACACACGCTTCACGTACGCACCGCGCGCCTGTTCGAGTTTAGACTTGCCCGGGATTTCCGTGAGGCGAATCCATTCTTCCACCTGCTGCGGGAAGCGTTCCTCGAGCATGGTGAGCGCGGCCTTCACGTCAGCGCGCTGCATGATGGCCGGGTCCCAGCTCGTGGGGTACGTCTGCGCGGAGGCGGGAGCGGCGGCCGCGAGCAGGGCGGCGGCGAGGAGCAGGTGAGTCAGACGCATGGGTGTGCGGAGCGAGTGGCGAGGAGGGATGAGATATCTGCAACATGCCACGGCGATCGGGGTCGAGGCCAGCGCTATCGGAACCTGTCTGATCGTCACACAGTCGTGGCAAGGTCAATTTCAACCCGAAGAGCGCCGCCGGTCAGCCGCGCGCGTCGCACACAGGTATGCCGCGCTCGCGACTGGCGTAGTCGATGATGCCACGATCACACGTGAGCAGCGACAGTCCTGACAGCTGCGCCTGCGCCATCAGCAGGCGGTCAGCGGGATCGCCATGCACGGTGCCGGGAAGACATGTGCTCTGCACCAATGCCTCGCGCGTGAGCGATAACGGCTGCAGTCCGGGGGCTTTCGCGGCGCGGTCGAGCCAGACCGTTACATTTTGATTGATCACCAGGCGCCGTTTGGCCACCAGCACTGCGACCTCCCAGTGCGAGATGTCGCTGACGAACAGCTGTGCGTTGGCGGCCGCGCGCTGCACCAGCGCTGCCGCCGCATCGGAAAGCGTCCCGTCGGCGGCGTCAAGTGTCCAGATCCAGACGTGCGTGTCGAGCAGCAACGCCGTTTCTCGAAACGGATCATCGCGCGCCTTCCACAGCGCCGTTTCGCCAGCGTACGATGCCTCGGGTTCTCGAACGACACGTCGCGCGATGCGTCGATCTGTTCGGCGCTTCGCGGCGGTCATT
>JBBRDP010000366.1:0-1605 GCA_038203795.1 Gemmatimonadales bacterium | reverse complement strand
CCGCGTCCACGTCCGTGAGCCCGAGCTCCTGGCCCAGCGTGTTCCCCGTGGTCTCGGCGTCGAGCCCGCGCGCAGTGGCGAGTTTGGAGCCGGGGGCGATGATGCGCGCGACGATCATCGCGACCACCAGCGTGCGCTCTGCCGCGGGACGCGAGCCGAGGATCGTCTCGAGGCCGAGGCTGCGCAGGGTGCCCAAGACCGCCGCCACATGGCCGTGTGGCCAGCTGCGCTCAGTCTGGAGCTGCGCGTCGGCGCTGATCAGCGTCTCCCCGCGCAGGATGCGGCGCATCGCCTCGATCTGCGCCGCGGAGAGCGACGAGAGATTGGCCACCGTCCGTTTGTGAATCTTGCCGTCTTCGCGCCACGCTTCGCGCAGCAACACCGCCGGCGGCGACGAGCGATTCGGAACGATGTCGATATACATGGTATCATAGCACGCAGTACTTGCACGGTATGCAAGCGCATTACATGGCAACACTAGATCACTGCCTGATCACGCGCAACTCGTGATACCGCACGAAGATCCCCACCATAACCACTTCAATTCTTCTCCGAACTTCGGTTTAGAAGACGATCAGTTACCCGGCGACGTTCAAGGGTGCACCTGCGCCTGACGTGATCCGGCGCCCTGATGCGAAATCCACCGTGATCACATGAACGACTCTTTTCTCCCACGGTCACGTCGAAGGCCGCCGTCTCCACCACGCCGTTGCGCCGCACCTGTACGAATACGCGCTATGGCCACGGAGGCGGGCGTTGCGGTCGACCGGACTTGCACCCGATGTTCATCTTATGGTAGAACGGTCACCAGCCCTCGAATCCCTTACTGCCGAGGAACGCATCGCGCTCATGGGCCGTCTCTGGGATAGTCTTGACCCGGCGGCGGCGGCGCCGATGACCGCTGACCTTGCGGCTGAGCTCGATCACCGCGAGGCGGCAGCCAACGCCGATCCCGACGCGGGGATTCCTTGGGCGGCTCTCCGCGACGAGCTCCGCGCCCGGCTTCGGCAAGTGGTGGCCGTTCGCATCCAGGCGCAGGCCTGGGCGAGATCGCGGCGGCGTTTGATTGGTATCTCGCGCGATCGAATGAGGCGTCGGCCGCATTTCTGGCGGAGCTCGATGTCGCGATGGAGCAGATCGCCGACGCACCCGAGCAGTTCCCCGTGATCCGTGGTCGGCTCCGTCGCGTGTTGCTCCATCGCTTTCCGTACGCGGTGTACTTCAAGCACTATGCGACGGGCATCAGCGTCGTTGGTGTCATTCACGGCCGTCGACACCCACGTACGTGGATGCGGCGCGCCGGACCATAACGATGCTTGCTGCAGACGGGCGATTGGGTAGCTCGCTGCGCTCGCATTTTATTTGATCGCCCGCTGCAGAAGCCGGCGTTGAGGCTGTAGGAAAAGCCTCAACGCGCGGTGCGTGAAGGCTCCGCGTCGTGCAGAATTCACGCGTGGACAAATATCGCGCCGTGTTGGACGGTTTTTCCTCGGCCATATGGTCGTGATCGCGTCGTGCGCGACGCCGCGCAGCGTTCCCAGCTCCGGTTTTACGCGGCATATCCCGCATGCGTCAGCTTTTCGATGTTGTGCACCGAGCAAAAGA
>JBBRDP010000365.1:0-1625 GCA_038203795.1 Gemmatimonadales bacterium | reverse complement strand
CCGCGCCTCAGCGCCGCGACACCCACTTGGCGATTTCGCGCACCGTTGGCCGCTTGCCGTACATGAGCAGCCCCACGCGGTAGATACGCGATGCCAGCCACGTTGCCGCGACCGCGCCCACGATCACCGATGCGAGTGAGCCGAGCAGCTGCGTCATGGGTACGTCGGTCATGGACAATCGCATCGGCATCACAATAGGCGCGCTGAACGGCAGGAGACTCAGCAGCACCGCGAGCGCGCCGTCGGGCTGCATGAGGATGTTCTGCAGGAACATCACGCTCACGAGCAGCAACAATACCACCGGCATCTGCGCCTGTTGCGCTTCCTGTTCGCTGTTCACGGTGGCGCCAACGGCGGCAAAGAGCCCGGCATAAAAGAGAAAGCCAAACACAAAGAACAACAGAATAAACACGCCGCCCAGCACGCCGATGTCCGGGATCGAAAACGGCAATCCGCCCGCGTCAAAGCGTGACAGCACCTTGTCGCGCAGCGAATACATCACCCAGCCCAGCCCGATCCAGATGGTGAGCTGCGTGAGCCCCACGCTGCCCACGCCGATCACCTTGCCGATCAACAGCTTCGATGGCGAAATGCTCGCGACCACAACTTCCGCTACACGCGATTGTTTTTCCTCAAGCACGCCGCGCATGACGTTGAGACCATAAATGAAAATCGTCATGTACAGCAGCATTGCCACGCCAATGCCAAACAGAAACCCGGAAAGCGCGTTGCCGTCCGTGCGCCCGCGCTCGGACAGGCGCTCCGTCACCATGGACACATTCACCGCCGTGAGCTGCGCACTGGTGGCCTGATCGAGTCCCGCTGCTTCCATGCGCATGAGCTGCACTGAACGCTGCACGGCGCGCTCCACCGTTGACATGTCGAGCATGGCCGTGGTGTTCGTACCGGCGTAGCGCGCGGTACGGCCGGCGAGCGTCGCGGAATCAAGCACGAGATAGCCGCGGACAGAATCGGCGATCACCAGGCGCGTGGCCGCTTCTTCCTCCGAGGCCAGCGTGGCCGACGTCACCGGCCGCACCGCAGCGGCTTTACCGCTCGCACTCACACCGCCACTGAGCGCGGCCGCCACCCGCTCGCCCAGCGCCGAACCGCTCGCGTCAAGAATCACGATGCGTGCCACATCGGCCGGACCCCGGGCCTGATCGCGCGCCGTCAGAATGCTTGGCAGAAACATCAACGCGCCAAAAAGTATCGGACCAAACAGCGTGGCAATCACAAACCAGCGCGAGCGCACCCGTTCGAAGTACTCGCGGCGAATCACCGCCATCAACTTATCCATGGCCGGTCATCCCTGCTTCGACATTGGTCGCGCCTACGCGTTCCAGAAAAATCCGGTGCAGCGACGGTCGCACCAGCTCAAAACGTTCGATGCTGGCACCCGCCGAGATCAGCCGCGTCAGCAACGCCGGCGCGCTCGCATGGGCCGCCAGTTCGGCTTCCACCACCTGATGAGAGTCGTCGAGTCGGGCCACGATCGTGGGGTCGCGCAGCACCGCGTGCACCGCCGTCGTGGGCGCCTCCGTGAAGCTGATCGATACCAGTCGCGCCGCGTGACTGTCGCGCACGTCGGACACTTTGCCGTCCAGCACGACTTCACCGCGCGC
>JBBRDP010000364.1:0-1634 GCA_038203795.1 Gemmatimonadales bacterium | reverse complement strand
GAACATGGAGCCGAGCGCCTTGACGTCCATCTTCATATACTGCTTTTCTTTCGTATCCACCATGTACATGACGTTGCCGCCTTCGTGGACGAGCATGTAGCCATCCTTGCCCATCACCGGCGACGGACCCTTCACTTCGGCAAAGTCGATGCGCGCCTTGTCACCCGCGATCTGCACCTTGCCAAGCGATTTGGTGAGCGTCTTGCCGGCCGCAGCAAAGCTCTCGTCGGACTCCGACGTGGACGTGAGGAACTCATACGTCAGGCCGGGCACGAAGGCCGTACGAATCGAGGGCGTAAACGCCACCGAGCCGGCACCCAGCGCCAGTGCAGCAGCAGCCCAGACCGCGCGACGGCGCGACGGCGCCTTGGGAGCGGAAGAGTGGGAAAGGGGCATCAGAAGACTCCTTGAAAGAAGAACCAGCGGTAGAACACTACTATTCGAAACTATGTCTGATTTGCCTCGCGGCAAGCGTTAGGTGAGTTTCCGTGACGTCGAAGCGGCCAGGTTTGTGACACGTCGTGCCGTGCAGCGCACCATCTGTTCCTCTCTCCACCCCCAGAATGCCCTCTACACTCCCCCTCCGCCTACCAGTCGGTGTGTTCACCTTGCTGGCGGCAGCGGCGCTCTCCGGACCGCCTCCCGCGCTCTCGGCGCAGGCGCGCTCGCTGTCGGCCGGCTATCTGTCGCACGCCAGACTCGCGTCTACCATCGATTCGATGCGTCGCACAAATTCGCAGCTGCTCAGCGTACGCGAAATCGCCCAATCGCCCGGCGGCCGCGCCGTGCACGTGGTGCGAATTGGCAGCGGCGGTGATGCCGCCAACAAACGTCCCGCCGTGCTCGTGATCGCCAACGCGTTTGGCCCGCACGTGGTCTCCAGCGAAGTTGCGATCCGCCTGATCCGCAACATGGTGTCCGGATACGGCCGCGACACCGCACTGAAGAGCCTGCTTGATCGGCAGACGTTTTACATCGTGCCGCGGGCCAATCCTGATGCAGCAGAAGCGTTCTTCGGTTCGGTGCTGTCTGAGCGCACGGGCAACGATGAGCCAAGCGATAGTGATCGTGATGGCAAGCTGGACGAAGATGGTCCGAACGATCTCAATGGCGACGGCTTGATCACCACGATGCGCGTGAGCGATCCGGCCGGCACGTGGATCGCGGATTCCATCAATCCGGTGTTGATGCGCCGCGCCGACGCGTCACGTGGCGAGCGTGGCCGGTATCGCGTACTCACGGAAGGCCGCGACATCGACAAAGACGGCGAGTTCAACGAAGACGGCCGCGGCGGCACGGATATCAACGCGAACTTCCCGAATTTCTACGAATACTTTGGCGCGGCGACCGGGAACTGGCCGCTGTCCGCGCCGGAAGCGTGGGGCATCGCCGAACTGTTTCAGCAGCATCAGAACATCGCGATTGCGTACGTGCTCGGTCCGCAAGACAACCTGAACACGCCCTGGACGGGTCGTCGTGTGCCGGGCATTGGTGGTTTGCCCCAGGGTACGTCGGCGAGTGGTCCGTTCACCGCCACGTTGCCGGAAGATGATCCGTGGTTCGCCGAGGCGAGTCGCGTCTTCAAGCGCACTACAGGTTTTGCGCGTGGTGCGAGTGGTGTTGAGGGCAAGGGT
>JBBRDP010000363.1:0-1649 GCA_038203795.1 Gemmatimonadales bacterium | reverse complement strand
GACACCGAATCCAAGTACAAGGCCAAAAATCTGATTGACGTGCCCGTGTACCGTGGCGCCGACGCGCTCGTGGCGCAGCTGCAGAACGCGGTACGCGCGAGCGGCATGGCCGGCGCCACCGTGGCCCTGATCGGGGCCGGTGCCGCGCTGACCTGGGCCGGCGTGGGTGCGTGGCTGGGCAGTCGGCACGAGAAAAAAGCCGACACGTGACCTATTGACATCAGGTGTACTAGTACGCATAGTACACCTGTGCTTCCCTTCCACGTCTCCCTCGCCAGCGGCGATTCGCCGTTCCGCCAGATCGTTTACGCCGCCACGCGGGCCGTGGTGTCGGGCGAGCTGGCGGTTGGCGTTCCCTTCCCGTCCGTCCGCGAGCTCAGTCAGGCGCTCAAGATCAATCCGAACACGGCCCACAAGGTGGTCGCCGAGCTCATTCGGATCGGGCTGCTCGAGGTGATGCCGGGCGTCGGGACGGTGGTGTCCACCGGCTGGCGCGCCAGCGACGAAGAGCGCCAGCAGCTGCTCTCCTCAGACATCGAGCAGTTACTCGTTGAAGCACGCCGGCTTGGCCTCGATCGAGCCACGGTGCTCGACGCCGTCAATGCCCGCTGGGATGCGCTGTTTCATCGCGACGATTCATCACCCCGCTGACCGGAGCCGCACGCATGTCGATCGTCGAGGTTCAGAATCTCACGCACCGCTACGGACAGCAGGTCGCACTGCGCGACGTGTCGCTGAGCATTCCGGCAGGTTCAGTGTACGCGCTGCTCGGCCCCAACGGCTCCGGCAAAACCACATTGCTGCAGATACTCATGGGGCTCATGCCGCCCACATCGGGCACCGTGCGCGTGTTCGACACGCCCATTGCGCAACACACCACGGCGCACCGCGCGCGCATCGGGTATGTGGCCGAGGGGCTCGAACTGCCGAACGGTATGACCCTCGCGCAACTCGAGCGCTACGTGGCGCCGCTCTATCCGTCGTGGGACAACGCGCTCGCCACGACGCTGCGCGAACGGTTCCAACTCGACGCATCACGCAAGTTGCGCACGCTCTCGCGCGGTGAACGCATGAAGGCCGCCTTGCTCTGTGCACTCGCGCCGCGTCCGGAGTTGCTCATCATGGACGAGCCATTCACCGGCATGGACGCCGCCGTGAAAGACGATCTCGTGCGCGGGGTGCTCGAAATGTCGGGGCGCGAAGGATGGACGGTCATTATTGCGTCGCACGATCTGGCCGAGCTTGAACTGCTCGCCGATTGGGTCGGCTTTCTCGACCGCGGCACGCTGCAACTGCATGAGCCCATGGACGCGATGCGCGAGCGCTACCGGTGGGTGGATGTCGTGACGGCGGCGCCAAACGCGCAACTGCCGGCCACGCGTCCGCGCGAATGGGTGTGGGCCGAGGCGTCCGGTGCGCGCGTACGCGTGCTGGTGTCTCAGCCCGATGAGGCGGTGTTGAATGCTGCGGCCCGTGTGTGGTATGCAGACGCGACCCGTGTTGAGGTCAGTGATGCGTCACTGCGCGATGTGTTCGTAGCGCTTACGCGTCGCGGGAACAGCGACAGCTCCACCACAAAGGTGCGCTGATGCCCTGGGCCAAGCAGGTAGTGCACGTGTTCGCCAAAGACGTGCGGGCGCAGCGCTGGC
>JBBRDP010000362.1:0-1709 GCA_038203795.1 Gemmatimonadales bacterium | reverse complement strand
ATTCGGGGACTGCGAGCAATCCATTCTTCTCGTTCACTTATTCGCGCCAGTGACCACACTCATCGTTGGCTTCGACTCCGCGTGGACCGCTCACAAGAAGGGCGCTATAGTCGGCGCCCTGCTTGGCGACGACGGAGTCTGCCGTGAAATCCAGCCTCCTCAATCCGCTTCCTTCGACGACGCGTTCAAGATCATCGACCAGTGGCAGTCGGTCGCGAAGCCAACGCGAACGATCGTGATGCTTGACCAGCCAATTGTGGTCTCGAATGACTCTGGTCAGCGGCCAGTCGAGAACATGGTTTCTTCATCGGTCGGTCGGCGGCGTGGCGCCGTGCAACCGTCATCGAGGGCCCGGACAGAGATGTTCGGCCCGGATGCGCCGGTTCACACGTTCGTAAAGCGATTCGAGGTCGCCGTATATCCCGACGCACCGTTGGGTGAGGCCTGCGTGATCGAGACCTACCCTGTCCTTTCACTCATCGCCTTGGGTTGGAGCCTTCGCGATAAGGAGCAGCGGGAGCGACTTCCGAAATACAATCCAGACCGCACGACGTATTCGCATGCTGACTTCCAATACGTTTGCGGCCAAGTTCACGGCGCACTGCCAGAATCGGGCTTTGAGGCTACGCGACGATGGCTTGAGCAAATTGCGGATCCTGCAGTGCAGCTCACGAGAGCAGAGCGGAAGGCCAATCAGGATGGTGTAGACGCTTGCCTCTGCTTGCTCGTGGGAATAAACGTGGCCCGAGGACGCGACTGCCTGTACGTCGGAAGCGGCGAGACCGGCTACATGGTGGTGCCATATGGGGAGGCGCTCTTCCACGAGATCTCCGAAAGACCGAGCGCAGCGGGATCTGTGCGACGCTGCACATTTCCCGCCCAGTCACGCTGACGTCTCCCGAAACTGACCCCCTTACACCTCGGCACCCGCCGCCCCGTACCGCCCGCCCCAGTGCCCCGCCCGCGCGCAGTTCTCCCAGTTCACCCGCGCGAGCCCTAGCTCGCTATGCGTGGCCGCCAAGCTCGGATCAAACCGCTCCAACCACCGCGCGGTAGTCGCCGCATCGAGTACGCGTCCATCGGCCTCCAGCATCACGCCACTTGGCCGCTGATCACGCGGCCCCCACACGAAGGTCACCCGCGCCTCGCGCACGAACCCGGTTTGCACCATCGCCACGGCGATCTGTCGTGTGCGCAGTGCCGCGGCACGATCGAGGCGCCACGGATCCTTCCCCGACAGCGCGCCGCCGCCGATGGCGACGTGGGGGCCGTAGAAGTCCATCACCAGCTTGCGTCCGGTCTGCCCGTTGTCGTTCATTGGACCGCCGTCGGTGAACGGCCCCGCCTCGTTCACGCGCACCACGAAGTCGGCGTCGGGCGCAGCGAGTAAATCAGGCATTCGCGCGGCCTCCTCACGCAGAACCCGCGTAAATAGCTCACGCACCGCACGCTCCAGCACTACTGTGGGCGCAGCCTCGATATGCTGCACACTGCTCACGATCCATGCCGGCGTGTAGCGCATGAATCCACTTGCACCGACACCCGCAGGGCGCAGCGCAATCAGCAGCTTGCCGTCAGGGCCCGCGCCCAACGTGCGATCCTGCACGGTGAGTGTGAGCAACGCGTCACGCAGCAGCCACGCGAGATGCTGCTCAATGGGCAGCCAGCGCGTTTCCGGTGTGCCGATCGCGTAGCCGATGTGGATAGCC
>JBBRDP010000361.1:0-1788 GCA_038203795.1 Gemmatimonadales bacterium | reverse complement strand
CCTCTCGATCCGCTCAACTGCGTCCCAGCTTAGGCGAGCACGATCGAGAGCAGGATCCATCGCTCTAGCCGACTTGCACTGGCGCCTCACCTTCGACCACGCGGTAGACCCAGACCACTTCGTCTTTTGAGTCGAAGCGGTACTCCCGGGTGACCAGATCGCCACCGGCGTCGACGGTGGCCGTCAGCTTGAGCGTGCCCGCGGACTCGCACTTGGAGACAATGCAAACCGACGAGCGAGTGACGTCCGCCTCCTCGAGCCCCGGAACCGCCGCGTACGCGTCACGGACAGCTTCGCCGTAGACGCGGTCCGGCCGCAGGAGGAAGCCGAACCCGTCGCTCGGCCGGGGATCGCTGCCTCCATAGTGCTCGTTGAGGCATTCTCACGCGTCCGACTCCGTCCAGCGGGCTGGCCCTGGTGGCTCGCCCGAGCGGCCACGAGGGTGCAAAGGCGGGCGAGATGCCCGCGTGCGTGAGGTCGGTCGGCTACACGCCGCGCCAGACCGTTGCTGCCTTTATGAGAGCGTGTTATCAGGCGCGATGCCTTCCTCTCGCCGACCATCCGCATCGTTCAGTCGCATCGGGCGGTTCGGCCTCATCACTCTCTTGGCCGTATTGACCGGAGCCACGTCTGCATGCGCCCAGACTGAACGGCGCTCGATCGCACGGGGAAGTCTGGTCACGGTACTGGACAGTGCCAGTGGCAATGGCAGCTGCGCCAAACTGGGGGCCTTGGCAGCGATCCCCGCGCACGTGAGAGTTGTTGGGCTCGGCGAGGCGACGCACGGGACGGCGGAGTTTGGTCGTTTCAAGGCCAACGCCATTGAGTGCTGGTTGCGGACGGCTGGAATTTCTACTGTGGCGATTGAGGCCGCCCCGTCTGGGTGGGAGCCAATCGACGCCTTTGTGCGCGGCGGGAGCGGACACCTTGACTCGCTCTTGGTGGCGCAAGGATTCTGGATGTGGAACACACCAGAGATGCGCACGATGCTACTCGCACTGCGCGCGTGGAACGTTGGCGAAGGCCGCGCGAGACCGGTGAGGGTGGTCGGTGTTGATCCGAAATATCCTGACCGGTCGATGCACACGGTCCTCGCCGGTATCCGCGAACAGTGGCCCGCCGTGGCGGCACGATTTGAGCCCACGCTTCGCGGATTTCCCGCCACGCGCGACGCCTACGTGGCGTGGCTGAAGCTGTCACCGGCCGAGCGTGATTCGCTGACGGCTGACGTGCTGCTGCTTCCTGCAGTGATTGATTCGCTCGCGGCTGGCGCGAACGGTGAAGCCGACTGGAATCGCATCCGCTGGCACGCGCGAGCGGCCGCGCACGCCGTAACGATGGAACGTGAGGACGCATTCAATTGGGCAACGGGAGATGTCGGAGCCGAAATCACACTGTACTTCCGACTGGCGCATTCCCTCGACGTGGCGCTGCAATTTGCGCAGCGCATTGATTCGGCGCGCGCTTCGCGCCTTGCGTCTACACTCGCGCCACTCGCTGGCAGCTACCTGACCATATGGCGCGAGTACACGCAGCAGTGGAGTTCGAAGCGCCGCCAAGTCATTCACGCGGCAGCCGACTCACTCGTCCAGATGGTCTCCAACACCACCTCACAGCATGACTCAACCACGCGTCAAGGTGCACGAAGCGCCGCTTTGGATGTTGTCGCTGCACTTGGGATGTTCGACGCCTATGTCGGTCGCGCAAGACCGCCGCGTGCCGCTCGCGATACCGCCATGGCTGACTTGGTTGCGCTCGCGTTACTACAGGACGGGCCAGAAGGGCGCG
>JBBRDP010000360.1:0-1859 GCA_038203795.1 Gemmatimonadales bacterium | reverse complement strand
AGCCTGCGCCAATCGCTCCCAGCGACCGCAGCAGCTGTCGGCGCGACACATCGCTGGTCGGTGCTTCATCGGTGCTGCAACCGCAACCCGCAGGGTGTAGGATCTCGCTCATGCGTCGGCGCTGCGGTTGAAGTGGGATCGGTCTCGGTGAGCGGCGGGTTGCTTCAAGCGACACCGTGAAACATGTTGTTAGTCACGGTGCCAGCCAAGCGGCGCAATCGGGGAAGCACCGCGCGGGTGTTTGAAAATCACCGTCCAGTGGCTCCTCGACTGTCCGGCCAAGGACTGGTTCGTACCGATCGAGTCCGAGTCAACTGATTCGCTCTGACATTCCGATGAAGTTTCTCGTCGACGCCGACGTGTTGAGCGAAGCCACCAAGGCATCGCCGAATACGCGCGTAGTCGCGTGGCTTACCGAACACGAACGGGATATCGCAATTGATCCGATTATTCTGGGCGAAGTACGATTCGGCATTTTACTGCTACCCAAGGGCCGGCGACGCGAACGATTGGAGCGTTGGTTCGACGCTCAGCGCATCCATTGTGTGCCGTTCGATGCCGCCGTGGGCCTGACGTGGTCGGCGTTGATGGCCAAGTTGCGGAAATCCGGGCGCGCGATGCCAATCAAAGACAGCCTGATCGCGGCGACGGCGCTGACGCACGATCTTGCCGTCGTCACGCGGAACCGGAATGACTTCGAAAAGGCGGGCGTTCGCATCTTGATCCCTTCGTGTGAGCAACACGCACCACAATCACGACCAGTACCTGATCGTGAATCTCGTAGAGGATCCGGTAGTCTCCTTGACGCGCGCGGTAGCGCTCCTGGGATCGAAGTACACGGTAGTACGCTTGAGGGTTGCCATGCAGAAAAATACGAGACGAGCGATTTGACGTTAGGACGTCAAGACGTCAAGACGTTCTGCCACTCCTATGCAGGCCCCTTCCGGAGCGTCGCGTCCACGGCGTGGGCTGCCGCGATCACGGCACCCTCGAGATAGCCCGGCTCGCTCGGGCTGGTCTCGCTGCCCGCGAGCGCGAGCCGGGCCTGCCATGGCCCCGACACCCACGGCGCGAGATCCGGCGTGACATGCCCGGTCGCCACGCGGTCGGCCGCGGTCGCGGTCAGGGCGTCCGCCGCCCAGTCCTTGAGCAGCGTTGCCCGTGGACTCTGCGCTTCGGGCCCGAAGAACCGCGCCAACTGGTCGAGGCATGCGCGGATCAACGCGTTCTCGCCGAGCGCCGCACGCTGGTCGGCACTCACGCCAATGAACCCGAACAGTGCCGCGTGGCCGGACGCCGTGGTCGCGTCGCGGATCTCGGGCATCGGTCCGACCATGCTCTGCGCGGTGCCGGACAGCCCCGCCTCGCGCCAGAACAGTTGGTCGTAGCACGCGACGAACTTGGCGTGCGGCGCCATCCACGTGGGTGCCTCGCGCCAGCGTTGTGCGGTCGGCTCGTCCTGCGCGGGCGTGAACACCACCATCGCCTCGAGCAGACGAGGCGGCACTGCTGCAATCACATGCGCGGCGGTGAGCCGCTCCACCATCCCATTGGTGCGCTGGATGGTGAGTGCTACGCCATCGTCAAGCAGCGTCATGGCCGTCACCTGCGCGCCGAGCTGGACGTGCTCAGGCAGCAGCTCTCGTGCGAGCGCGCTCACGAGCGAGCCCGTGCCGCCAGTCAGTCGAAAACTACTCGGCGCTGCGGCGTCGCCGTGGTAGCGGTGCGGCCCCTCGCGCGACATGCGCTCAAAGAGCACATCACCGTTACTGTGCTGCGCAAACGATGGTAGGCCGAGTGCCTCGATCAGATCGCCGATAGCCGGCTGCACACGGGGCCAGTACCAGGAAGGGCCCAGG
>JBBRDP010000359.1:0-1900 GCA_038203795.1 Gemmatimonadales bacterium | reverse complement strand
GCACTGGTCGAGGTAATGGGCTCACCGTAGGCGCGCAGCAACGTCTGCAGCCCTTCGTGCGGCGTCCAGCGTACGGCGACGCCACCTTCCGGACCGCGCAAACGTGCGGGCACACGGTGGTCGCCGCCTGGGAGCACGAGCGTGAGTGGGCCCGGCCAGAAGCGTGCGGCCAGTCGCGCCGCATGCGGCGTCAGCACAAGACCGAGTCGCTCGATCATTTCGCTGCCGGCGATGAGCAGCAAGAACGGCTTCGACGGAGGTCGCTGCTTCATCTGCACCAGCGCTTCGACCGATTCGTGATCGACGGCGGTGCCAAACCCGTACACGGTTTCGGTGGGATACGCGAGCACGCGCCGCTCACCGAGATGCGTGACGATATCGCGAATCGCGCCCTGGATTTCGGCCGGAGACCAGAATGGCACTGTGAGTGCACCGTGGCGCATGTGATCGTGCCTAGTCCACGAGCAGGCTAAGGGCTTCGGCGCGCGCAAAATCCGCTTCTTCCGTGATCTTGAGAGCACGCTCCGAACCTTGCACCACTACAACGGTTGCGCCGATGCGCTCGCACAAGCCGGCATCGTCTGTTGCGCCGACACGTTCCGAACGCGCGGCCATGTGCGCGCGTTCGAGCATCTCACGCGGAAACGCCTGCGGTGTTTGTGCGCGCCACAACTGTTCGCGGCTGACGGTTTCCACGATGCGTCCCTGTTCGTCCACGCGCTTGAGTGTGTCGACTACCGGCAGCGCGGCCACGGCGCCAACGCCGGTGCGCGCGGTGCTGATGACGCGCTCAATGGTTTCGTCGATGACGAGCGGCCGCGCGGCGTCGTGCACCACGACCACGCGCACCTGTTCGGGCATGTCTTCGAGCCCGTTGTACACGGATTCATGCCGTTCGCGACCGCCAACGGAGACGAGCAGTCGATCGACATCACACTGAAAGAGCCACGGTGGAGGATCGGCGGCGTACGCCTTGGGCAGCACGACAACGACGGTCGCGACATCGGCCCGCGCCATGAATGCCTGCACGCTGTGCAGAAGCGCGGGGCGTCCCACGACCCACCGGAACTGCTTGAGTTCTTCGCCGCCAACGCGCGAGCCGGAGCCGCCAGCGACGATCACCACGCCGACATCACGCGAGGCGTCGTTGACGGGCATCGGCTCACCGTCGCCGCGCGAGATAATCGCGGGCGGCGGAATGATGCGCCGTGGTGGCGTGGGCGGTGGCACGCTTTTCGGTTGCTCACTCATCATTGTCGAATCCTTCGTTCTCGCTACTTCGTGATCGTGAGCCCGCTGCGGCCGCACTGCGGGATGCACTGGCCTTTCGCGAACGCGGACCAATCGTTTGCATGAGTACGTCGGCGAGGGTGCGCACGCCGTGCACCGTCATGCCGGCCGGCACTTTGCGCGGCACTGCTCGATCAGACAGATATGCATCGGTCATGCCGAGCTTCGTGGCTTCGGCGAGGCGTCGCTCTACCTGCGTGACCGCGCGCACTTCCCCACCGAGCCCAAGCTCGCCGAGAAACACCGCGTGTGCGGGCAGCGGTCGATCCGTCACACTACTCGCAATCGCCACCGCGATCGCGAGATCAACCGCGGGCTCCTGCACGCGCATGCCGCCCACGATATTACAGAACACATCAAGATCGGCGCACGAAAACCCGCCGCGTTTGTCGAGCACGGCGAGCAGCAACGCCAGTCGGCGACCATCGATGCCATTGGCCACGCGCTGCGGCGTGCCAAATCCGGCGCGTGCGGCCAGCGCCTGGACTTCCACCAGCACGGGTCGCGTGCCCTCCATGAGCGCACACACGGCGCTGCCGCTGGACACCTCGTGACGATCGCCGAGAAACAGCGCCGACGGGTTGGACACGGGCATGAGACCGGTTGGCGC
>JBBRDP010000358.1:0-1980 GCA_038203795.1 Gemmatimonadales bacterium | reverse complement strand
GTTGACCGTCAACCGTCAACGGTGAACCGTGAACCGTCAACCACCACGCCCGCCCGCGTACCGTGAAGACCACACCGTAGTTCGATGGGACGAGTCGACGGTCGACAGTAGACGGTGTGTACCGTAAACCGTCAACCGTAGACCCCTACCGTGAACTAAAAGCGCGATCGTGCCGATACGGGCGACGGGCCTAATGGGGGAGTTGCCGTTGACCGTCAACCGTCAACGGTGAACCGTCAACGGTAAACCCGCGCTCCCCCCCCGCTCGCCGTTGCGCTCAAGAAACACTTCCCCGCCGAGACGTCTTCCCCGCATGAGCTGACATTCACGGCAAGCCGCTCGCAACCAAACCGCCCCGGCTCCTTTCGGAACCCGGGGCGCTTTGGTTTTCTTTGATCTTACGATGCCGAGCACGGACACCACTTCAGCCAACCCCACCCCCCCTGCCCCCGTCCCCTCCGCCGTCACCGCTGAGCTGGCGCAGATCGTCGGCCCACGCTGGGTGAAGTCGCGCGCTGCCGAACTCACCGCCTACGACGCCGACGGCCTGCCCGGTTATCGCGCCACGCCCTCGCTCGTGGTGCTCCCCGGCTCGCGCGATGAAATCTGCGCGATCGTCCGATTGCTGGCGCAACACAAGATCCCCTTCGTCCCGCGCGGTGCCGGTACCGGACTCTCCGGCGGTGCACTCGCCGACGGCGCCGTGATCATCGGCCTCAATCGCCTTACGCGCATCCACAACATCGACGCCGGCAATCGCATTGCGCATGTGGAGCCGGGCGTGGTCAATGCATCGCTGGCTCGCGCGTTGGCGCCGTTCGGTTTGTACTACGCACCTGATCCGTCGAGTCAGGCGGCGTGCACCATCGGCGGGAATGTCGCCGAGAATGCCGGTGGTCCGCACTGTCTCAAGTACGGTGTGACGCTCAATCACATTGCCGCGCTCACCGTCTGTTTGCCCAACGGCGAACTCATCACACTCGGCTCGCCGGTGAGTGAGCCCGACGGGTACGATTTGCTCGGATTGTTCATCGGCAGCGAAGGATGCTTTGGCATCGCCACTGATATCTGGGTGCGCTTGCTGCCCGTGCCGCCCGATGTGCGCACGCTGCTTGCCGACTTCACGAGTGTCACCGACGCCGCGCGCGCCGTGTCCGCGATTATTGCGACGGGCATCGTACCGGCCGCACTCGAGATGATGGATCAAGCCACCATTCGTGCCGTCGAGGCGAGCATTTATGCGGCTGGATATCCAGTCGATGCCGCCGCCGTGCTGCTTGCGGAAGTGGACGGTCTGTCCATCGGCCTCGACTCTGATGTGCGTGTGATTGAACAGTGTTGTCGCGACGCCGGCGCACGTAATGTGCGTATTGCGACATCAGCCGACGACCGCGCCAAACTCTGGCAGGGACGCAAGAAAGCCTTTGGTGCGCTCGGTCGCATTGCATCGCATCTGGTGGTGCAGGACGCCGTCGTACCGCGCACCAAATTGCCTGAGGTGCTCGAGCGCATTCATGCGATTGGTGAACGATACCATGTCCAGGTATGCAATGTGTTTCATGCCGGCGACGGCAATCTGCATCCGAACATATCCTACGACGCGAACGACCCGGTGCAGGCGGAACGTGTACACGCGGCAATGACCGAAATCATGCGCGCGTGCATCGAGGTGGGCGGTACAATCACCGGTGAACACGGCGTCGGTCTCGACAAAATCGGCTACATGGACGATCTCTTCAGCGAACCCTCGCTCGCCGCCATGTGTGCAGTGCGCGACGTCTTCGATCCCGAGCATCGCGCCAATCCTGGTAAGGTGGTGCCCGTGCATTCATGTCGGGAGTGGAATGGGCGGTGGAATCTGCAGGCGGGGATGTGATGCGCAACGCGATGCAGATCGCGACACAGGTCGCACGCGCACACGCGTCCCGAACGCCGCTGCGTATCGTGGGCGGCGGATCCTGGCTCAACGCCGGACGGCCG
>JBBRDP010000357.1:0-2148 GCA_038203795.1 Gemmatimonadales bacterium | reverse complement strand
CTGACTTCAGTGAGCAGTGGGCGATTCAAATACTGATCGCCCGGGCGGAATCGCAGTTCGACCTGACGCAGAATGTTTCTCAGGTACCCCGGAGCCGGAAAGTCGAGCCCATCCGTCTTCACGGTGACCACGTCGGCCCCTTTACCTCCGGTGCTGCTGCCCGCACGAGGCGCCGACGACGCGTCACTCTTGGGCGCCCCGTCGGCCTGACCGGCTTTCGCCGTGCGCGTTTCCGTAGGCGTAGCCTTGGCCGGCGCCGGTTTGGGCGGCGCTTTCGCGGCAGTGGGGGCCACCTTCTCCACCGGCGGACGCTCGATACCACTCGGCGCTGGCGCTTCGGCCACCGGGGCAGTCACCGGTCGCGGATCCACCACGCCGATGTTTTTCACGCCCGGCGGCGCACCCACGAGATTGACCTTGTACACCGGCGGACGAATCGGCTCTGCTCGTCCCTCCCAGAACAACACGACGAGCACGACGGCTCCATGGAGCGCCGCCGAGATAATCAGCGAGCGACTCATAGGCGTGCCTCCTCCCGGCGCAAATGAGACGGCGCTCATCGACGCCGAACCTCTTCGGGCTCGGCGACGAGCCCCACGTCGGTCACACCGCTGGCGCGCATCGCCGCGAGCACGCGCACCACCTCGCCGTAACTCACGTCCTTGTCGCCGCGCAGATACACGCCGTCCTGTCCCTTTTGATCGGCAATCTGCTTGATGCTGCCAACGAACTCCTCGTACGAAACCTCGGCCCGATCAATAAAAATCTTGCCCTCACGATCCACAGACACCACAAGCCCACTCTTTGGATCGAGTGGTTCTGTCTGCGCACTCGGCAATGCCACGTCCACCCCTCCCTGCATCATCGGCGCCGTAATCATGAACACGATCATGAGCAGCATCATGACGTCGATCAAACTGACGACGTTGATCTCCGCGTTCACGGCCATGCGATCACTGCGCTTCCGACGAGAGTGCATGCTAGATCCGCCCGTCGCGTACCATGAGGGCCACCAGCTCGGAGCTGAAGCCTTCCAGCGCGCCGTCGTACCGATTGAGTCGTGCGGCAAAGATGTTGTATGCAAACGACGCCGGAATCGCCACGGCCAATGCGGCCGCTGTCGCGGTGAGCGCCTGCGCGATACCCGGGGCAACGGCCGTCAGATTGCTCGATCCCGACGCGACCACACCCTGAAACGCGCTGATCACGCCGAGCACCGTGCCGAAGAGTCCGATGAGCGGACTCACTGAGCCGACCGTGGCCAGCCACGTGATGTACGTTCCCAGCTTCTCACGCTGCGCGCCGCTCTCGGCGTCGAGCACGAGGCGCAGCGCTTCGACCTGCGAGCCGCTCAGTCGCGCGTTGCGATCCGGCGAGGCGCCCAGCGCCGGTTTGGTTTCGTTCAAGAATTGCACCGCCCGCGCGAACACCACGGTGAACGGACTCGACGTCGTGCGCTGCGCGACGAGCATCGCGGCGTCAATTCCGCTCGCGCGTTCAAACTCCGTGACAAACGCCCGGCCATTCTTCTCGGCACGCCGGAACTCGGCGAACTTGGAGAACATGATGCCCCAGCTCATGAGCGACAACAACGCGAGAAAAATAAGGACCGCGTTGTGCAGCGGATCATCGGTAATGAGCATTCGCCACGAGCCGTCCCCCGTACCGGCTTCCAGCTGCGCCAATCCGACCAGCAGCGCCTGCACGCCACCAACACTACCCAGCCCGGCGAGCATCATGTGCTCACACCCGCGCGCCGCGCCGCGAACCAGGCGAAGGTCTCCGCCAGCCCCTCATCAATCGACACGGATGGCGACCAGCCCAGCACCTCGTTGGCCTTGCGCGTGTTGAGCGCGGAGCGCAGGAGCTCTCCCGCGCGCGGCGGTGCGTATTCAATGGGCGTCGTGCTTCCCGCGGCGCGTTGCAGCGAGGCGGCGAGTGCGTTCACCGTGGTCTCGATGCCCGTGCCGATATTGAACGCACGCGCGTCGAGACGCGCGGCCGGTGGCAACATCGCGCCGGCCGCCAACACATTCGCGGCCGCGACATCGCCCGCATACACATAATCCCGTGTTTGCGTACCATCGCCGTAGATCATCAGCGCGCGTTCATCGAGCAACCGATTACAGAAAATCGCGACCACACCAG
>JBBRDP010000356.1:0-2174 GCA_038203795.1 Gemmatimonadales bacterium | reverse complement strand
TAGACGCCGGCGTCGTCACCGGCGTCGTGCGGGACAGCGCCGGCACGCCGCTCTCCAACGTGGACGTGATCGTGAGCGGCACCAACCGCATGGCGCGCACCGGCGACGATGGCCGGTTTGCCATTCGCGGCCTGCCCAACGGCACGCACCACCTCGACTTTCTGCGCATCGGGTATGTGAGTGCGCACGAGGTGATCACCGTGGTGGAGAACGGGCCCGACCTGATCCTGACCATCACCATGCGCGTGGCCACTGTGCGACTCTCCAGTGTGAACGTGACCGCCACCCCGGTGGGCAGCGACGCGCTCAACATCACCCAGGCTTCCAGCCAACTGTCGGGCAAGGAGTTGCAGCGGGCGCTGAGCACATCCATCGGCCTCACGCTGGCCAAGGAACCCGGCATGTCCACCCGCTTCAACGGCCCGATCGCGTCTACACCGGTGATTCGCGGACTCACGGGTGAACGCGTGCTCGTGCTGCAGGACGGGGAGCGCGCCGGCGACCTGTCGTCAGCGGCCGCCGACCACTTGAACGCGGTGGACCCGAGCACCGCCGAACGCATCGAGGTGATTCGCGGACCGGCGTCGCTGCTGTATGGCAACAATGCGATTGGTGGCGTCGTGAACGTGATCACCGCCGATATTCCCAGCAGCATTCCAGCGCGCACCATCGGGTACCTGCTTGGACAGGGGGAGTCGGCGGCCGCTGGCGGTGTGGGCTCGGTGGGGATCACCGTGCCCGTCTCGTCGACCATTGCCCTCACCGCGCGTGGTGGTGCGCGTTCGTTTGACAACCTGCGCGTGGGCGGGGGCGCGTCGCAACCCAACACCAACGGCCGCACGCAGCAGTTCGCGCTCGGGGGCGGCTTCGTGGGCGAGCATGCGTCCACGGGGCTTGTCTATCGCGAAATGGACTTCCGCTACGGCCTGCCACACCCGGCGGGCGACGAGTCGATCCGCCTCCAGGGCGTGCGTCGGTCGCTCTCTCTGCAGACCCAGCTGCACACAGAGCTGGAAGCCCTCAAGACCATTCGTGTTGACGGCTCCAGTCAGTGGTATGCGCACGATGAAATCGAAGAAGACGGCGCAGTGGGCACGCAGTTCAAGCTCAACAGCCAAACCTTCAACGTGCTTGGCCGCACGCACATCGGGCGCACCACCGGTGCCGTGGGTGTGCAGGGGCTTTTCCGTCAATACGAGCCCACGGGCGCGGAAGCGTTCACACCCGCCGCCAACAACAACAACATTGCGGCCTTTGTCTTTCAAGAGCTTCCACTCGGTTCACGCGCGCTCGAGGATCACGCGCCGCGCTTGCAGCTTGGCGCACGCTACGATCGTTTCACGCTGTCCACATCGCCGGGCAGCGAATCGGCGCGTTTTGGCACAGACCAGTCGCGCACTTTTGGCAACCTCGCGGCTTCGGTCGGCTTAAGCGTTCCCATGCGCGAAGACGTGTCGCTTACCGCCAATGTCTCGAGCGGGTTCCGCACACCGGCGGTGGAGGAGCTGTTCGCCAATGGCTTTCACGCAGCCGTGGGCACGTTCGATGTGGGCAACCCCAACCTCAAGCCCGAGGCCAGCACCGGATTCGAGGTGGGCGTGCGGGCCCAATCACCGCGCACCTTTGGACAGTTCAACACGTACTACAACATCATCAACCGCTACATCGTCCCCACCGCTGTGGGCACGCAAAACGTAGACGGCACGGACGTCCCACTCGTGAACTTCATGCCGCGCGACGCGGTGCTCTACGGTGTTGAAGCACAGGCGGAAACGAAGCTCGTGCATCACTTCGTGGGCGGCGTCATGGGTGACCTCACGCGCGCCGAAATCCGCAACAGCGACGAGTACCTCCCCTACATTCCGGCCGGCCGCCTCGGCGCATCGCTGCGCTACGACAATGGCCGCATTTCCGCCGGCGGCGACGCGCGACGCGTGTTCCGCCAAACCCGCGTGAGCGGCGACGCGCTCGACGTACCAACCGACGCGTACACGCTGCTCGATCTCAGTGCGTCGTGGCTCTTCACCACGCACGGCCGAGAAGTGCACTCGATCACGCTGCGCGCCGACAACACGCTCGACGCGCAGTATCGCGATGCGGCGAGCCGTATCAAGAGTTTCGCGTTGAATCCAGGGCGCAATCTGAGCCTGGTGTACCGGTTGCTGTACTGACGT
>JBBRDP010000355.1:0-2184 GCA_038203795.1 Gemmatimonadales bacterium | reverse complement strand
AAAGTGGCGCAGATTATCCGGGACACCGCACCGCAGGCGGACTTTGATGTGGTCTCCAATCCGGAGTTCCTGCGAGAGGGCTCGGCGATCGGCGACTTCATGCGCCCCGATCGCGTGTTGATTGGCGCCGAGTCGGAGCGTGCCCGAGCGGTGATGAAGCAGCTGTATCGCCCACTCTACCTCAACGAGACGCCCATCGTGATGACGACGCTCGAGACGTCGGAACTCACGAAGTATGCGGCCAATGCATTCCTGGCCACCAAGATCACGTTCATCAACGAGATGGCCGAGTTGTGCGAAAAGGTGGGAGCGAATGTACAGGATGTCGCGCGTGGCATGGGACTCGATGGTCGCATCGGCAAAAAGTTTCTGCACGCGGGCCCGGGCTACGGTGGTTCCTGCTTTCCGAAGGACACGATCGCATTGGCGCGCACGGCGCAGGAGTACGGTGCACCAGCTCGCATTGTCGAGACGGTAATTCAGGTGAATGAGACGCGCAAAGGCGCGATGGCCTCACGCGTGCTGAAAGCATGCGGCGGGTACGTGCGCGGAAAGACGGTGGGCGTGCTCGGCGTGGCCTTCAAGCCCAACACCGACGATATGCGTGATGCGCCAGCGCTGTCGATCGTGCCCGCGCTTCAGGATGCCGGCGCAACCATTCGCGCCTACGATCCAGCCGCGATGCATGAAGCCGCATCGATGTTGCCCGGCGTGCAGTGGTGCGACGATCCGTACGAGGTCGCGGCCGGCGCGGATGTCCTGGTCCTCATCACGGAGTGGAACGAGTTCCGCGCACTGGATCTGGAGCGCGTTGGCCAGGTCATGCGCGCGCGTGTGCTGGTGGACCTGCGCAACGTGTATCCACCGGACGAAGCGGTCGCTGCGGGGTTCGCATATACCGGTATCGGTCGCGGCGCGGCGCCATCCTGAGCGTTCCCGATCAGCCGTGTCCGCGCTTTTTGTTGCCGGTGTAGACGACGGCGCCATATCCCACGACAAACACGGCCGCAAACGCAAACCACTGCACCGCGTAGCTCTTGTGCGGCCCTTCATCCATGGTGGGCAGCGGGAAGCGTGCTGGTGTGACTCCGCCCGTTGTTTCGTAACCACCGATGGTATCGCCGAACTGATATACGAGCATGGAGGCCACTGGAACGCCCCATTCGGCGGCCAGCGTATCTCGCTCAAGCCATCGGAACGCGCGTGCATCGGACTGCATGCGCGGCGCGCCGGCAGCGGGGCGCTGGAACGCGTCGAGTCGACCGTTTACGTGCAGCGTGTCTGTCTCCCGCCACCGCGAAAGGTCTACTGTTCGTCCGTTGGCCGAATACACCCAGCCACGCACGAACGCCACGACCGTATCGGAGTCTTGTAAACGCAGCGGCGTGACGATCCAGACACCGGGAGAGCCACCGCGCGTGCGCGCCGCCAGTACGACCTCGCGCGTATAGTCGGCCACGCCGACCCCCGAAACACGACGCCAGCGCGCGTCCGCCGTATCGCGCGCGAGCGCTTTCTTCAACGGCTCGGCCCCGCGATCGAATCGTGACGAGACCTGCGCGTTGTACGCGCGTCGTTCTTCGAGGCGGCTCAATTGCCAGATGCCCAGGCGCACGCACACGGCCGCGGCGATCACTGCGACCACGCCGAAGAGCACGGTGCTGACCGCGCGCCCAACCCGTTCTCTCATCCGTCGCGCTCCGAGTCGCCCTTGGGACGCTGACGCGGCTTCGACTTTATCTTGTCTTCCCGCGGCTTCTCCGGCTGGTTGCTCTCGGCGTCCTGCTTCTGAACTCGCTTCTTCTCGTTCGCCGTCTGGGTGGACTTGCCGGCGCGACGTTTTGGCAACCGATCGCTTAGCAGTTCATTCGGAACGGCGATCTGCACACCGGCCGGGAGCTGCTCGACCGACTGCACCATCTCCGCGCCTTCGACCGTCCCCGCTTCGGGAAGCAGCAC
This sequence comes from Gemmatimonadales bacterium, assembly GCA_038203795.1. Classification (GTDB taxonomy): domain Bacteria; phylum Gemmatimonadota; class Gemmatimonadetes; order Gemmatimonadales; family Gemmatimonadaceae; genus JAABRT01. The sequence continues at coordinate 225 of JBBRDP010000355.1, read as the reverse complement.
GATCGCGGACAGCGGAGGAAGCGTCAGCAACATGGACTGTTCGAACCCGTGGTACGGCTGATCCTCGGTCACCACCACGTCCCCGTGCTCAAAATTGCTGCCACCGAAATTAACGTCGTCACTCGACAGCGCATAGCGGTAAGCGCCTCGCGCCGGTGCGCCGATGCGATATCGCTCGCGCGGTACCGGCGTCAGGTTGAGCAACACCACCGCATGTTGATTGCC
>JBBRDP010000354.1:0-2194 GCA_038203795.1 Gemmatimonadales bacterium | reverse complement strand
GTGGAAGTGCGCACCGATCCCGCGCTGCAGGCATTGGCGCAGCAGCTGCTCGCCACCAATCCCGACCTGCTCACCCCGATGGACGCGCTGCAGCTCGTCGCGGCGCTGCGCGCACAGGTGGCGGCGAGCGGGACTGCCACATCGTGAGCACCGCGTCGTGCGGAACCGCCACGTGGTGAGCGCCGTTGCGCCCAAGCCGACGCGCGAGGAACTCGCAGCGGCAACAGCACGCACCGTGCCCGATGTCATCGCACCCGGCTTGCGGGTGCTGTTTTGCGGCATCAATCCCGGCCTGTACACCGCCGCGATCGGACATCATTTCGGTCGGCCGGGGAATCGGTTCTGGCCGGTGCTACACGATGCCGGCTTCACCCCTCGGCTGTTCGCGCCGTGGGACGAACAGGATCTGTTGCCCCTCGGTTATGGCATCACGAACGTGGTGGCACGAACCACGGCCACCGCCGCCCAGCTGTTGAACGAAGAAATTGTGGCTGGTGGGCGCATCCTTGCGGCGAAAGTGGCACAATTCACACCACGCGTGCTGGCCGTGCTCGGTGTGGGCGCGTATCGCACCGCGTTCGGCGTGCGCGGCGCAGCGGTTGGACCGCAGGACGCAATGCTCGGTACCACCAACGTATGGGTGCTGCCCAATCCGTCGGGGCTCAACGCCAACTATCAGCGTGGCGCGCTGACGGCGCTCTTCTCCGAGTTGCGGGCTGCGGTTCATGCGTGAACACGTACGTGTGTGATGTAATCAGTGCTCACTGCTCGGTTTCTCCAGGGAACGGTTGCCATGTCGCATCTTTATTTGTTTCGACGTTCCGCACTTTCCGCACTTTCCGCACTTTCCGCGCTCGCGCTGCTGTGCATGGCGTGCAGCACCGATGCGCCGGCCGCTGACGAAGGCACGCGTGGTGCGTCGCCGCTCACGCTGCGCAAGCGCCCACCCGAGTACCGCGCCAGTGTCACGCGCGAGTATCCACACGACACCGCGGCCTTCACGCAAGGACTCATCTGGCATGACGGGCAGATGTATGAGAGCACCGGTGAAGTGGGTACGTCAACCATCCGGCGTGTGAAGCTGGAAACGGGCGAAGTGCTGCAGCGTCGCGATCTGCCACCGCCGCATTTTGGTGAAGGCATCGCAATTCTGGGCGACAAGATGTATCAGCTCACCTGGAAAAGCGGCTCGGCATTTGTGTACGATCTCAAGAGCTTTGCACCGCGTGGTGAGTTTAAATACGATGGCGAGGGATGGGGACTCACCACCGACGGCGCGCAGCTCATCATGAGCGATGGCACGCCGATTCTACGCTATGTGAATCCGGCAGACTTCAGCGTAACCCGGACCGTGACGGTGACGGAGAATGGCACGCCCGTCAGCAATCTCAACGAACTCGAATGGGTGAAGGGCGAAGTGTGGGCGAACGTATGGCTCAGCGACAAGATCGCGCGCATCGATCCGCAGAGCGGTGTGGTGCTCGGCTACATCAATCTCACCGGGTTGTTGCCGGCGGCGGTACGCACGGGGCGCGAAGACGTGATGAATGGCGTGGCGTACGACGCGGCGGGCGATCGGATTTTTGTCACAGGCAAACGATGGGCGCGGCTGTACGAGATTTCACTGCGGCCGCCGCAGTAGCGAGTGCGGGCGATCGCGCTGCGCGGCGGTCGCTGTGCGTACGCTCACCGCGGCGGTCGCTGTGCGTACGCTCACCGCACCAACACCCGCGCACCCTCACCGATAGCGCACGATCGCGAGTTGCACGGTCGCCGGCGGTGCCTGGCCATTGAACGTCACCGACACGAGCGCTCGCTGCGCCGCCGGTACGGTAAATCGCAGATACCCGCTTCCACCACCGGCGAGCGTCACACGGCGCGCCGCGTTCGATGTCACGGTGCGCGTGGCCAGTGGATATGCACCCAGCGGTGCACCACTCACGCGAAGTGCCGGGAGAATTGAACGGAAATTCCACGCGGGCATCGTGTGCTGTGCCGCGAGTCCGGTGGCGAGATCGTCGGCAAAGTTGGCCACTGCCCAGTCGCGCAACCATTCCACGAGCGCGTTGCCGGGAATCGCGTTCGTGAGATTCTCGAGCCCCGCGCGCGGTCCGCTCACCAGCTGCCGATAAAAGGCTGCTTCATTCTGCGGCTGTCGGCCGGCCGCGTAGCGCAGGAAGTGCCACGACGCGCC
>JBBRDP010000353.1:0-2306 GCA_038203795.1 Gemmatimonadales bacterium | reverse complement strand
ATTGACGTGAAGCTGGCGGCCAAGGGCGGTGGCTCGGAGAACAAAAGCAAGTTTGCGATGCTCAATCCGAACGATTCCATCGTGGACTGGGTCATGAAAACAGTGCCACTCATGGGCGCCGGCTGGTGTCCACCCGGGATGCTCGGCATTGGCATTGGCGGTACGGCGGAGAAAGCGATGCTCATGGCGAAGGAATCGCTCATGGAGCACATCGACATGGCGCAGCTCAAGGAGCGCGGTCCGCAGAACAAGATCGAGGAACTGCGAATCGAGCTGTGCGACAAGGTGAATGCGCTCGGCATCGGTGCACAGGGACTGGGTGGACTCTCCACGGTGCTCGACGTCAAGATCTTTGACTATCCAACACATGCGGCCTCGAAGCCGATTGCGATGATTCCGAACTGCGCGGCAACACGGCATGCGCACTTCACGCTCGACGGCAGCGGTGTCGCGCAGTTGCCGGTGCCCAATTTGTCTGACTGGCCCGATGTCACGTGGCGCCCTGATGTGAATGCGAAGCGTGTTGATCTCAACATGCTGACGCCAGAGATCGTGGCCTCGTGGAACGCCGGTGATCGATTGTTGCTGAGTGGCAAGCTGCTGACGGGCCGCGACGCCGCGCACAAGCGTATCGCGGATCTCTTGGCCAGCGGTGAAGGATTGCCGTCGAATGTGGATTTCACCAATCGCGCGATCTACTACGTGGGGCCGGTGGATCCGGTGCGTGATGAGGCCGTGGGTCCGGCTGGCCCAACCACGGCGACGCGCATGGACAAGTTCACCGAGATGATGCTGGCGAAAACCGGATTGATCGCGATGATCGGAAAGGCCGAGCGGGGTCCGGCCGGACTCGAAGCCATTCGGAAGCACAAGGCGGCCTATCTCATGGCCGTTGGCGGTGCGGCGTATCTCGTGTCGAAGGCGATTCGCTCCTCACGCGTTGTCGCGTTCGAAGACCTCGGCATGGAAGCGATCTACGAGTTTGACGTACACGACATGCCGGTGACGGTGGCCGTTGACGCGCGAGGGCATAACGTGCACGAGACGGGCCCGCGGGAGTGGCAGGAGAAGATTCGGCAACTGCCGGTACTCGCGTAGACGACGCGTGTCGTCCAATCCGGGCGGCGCCCGCGATGCGTTTCGCGTAGTGCCTTGCACGCGACGCACTACGGGCGTGCAGCGCCTGCCTGCGTTGCATCAATCGCCCGCTGCACATCGCGCCAGTCGTAGTAGTGGAACGCACCACGATTCGACATCATCACGAGCAAGCCCTGTGGGAACGCATCGCCAAGCGCACGCGAGGTCACGTCGAGCCCATCGGTCTCACTGGCGCGCACGGGGATAATGGCCTGCAGATCATGCTGGTGGGGATTGGTCGCAGTACCTTCGCGCGGGAAAATGTGAATGCGATTGCCGCCCTGATCGGAGAGGACGATGTAGCCTGTGCTCGCGTCGCGTGCAAAAATGGCGAGTCCTTCATGATCATCAATCACGTTGGTCGTGGCGAATAACGAGAGTTCGGTGTTGCCACTGTCCGGGTCGGCGTAGTACTTGCGCACGCCGACACCTTCGTCGCTGTAGTACACATAGCCGAGCGCGTCGTCCACGGTGATGGCCTCGATTTCCTTGCGCCCGCTGTACGCGCCGAACTCTCGCACCTTCGTGCCACGCACCACGCCATTCGCATCGGCATCAAGGCGATACTGCCAGAGATAGGTGCCATCGGTGGGGCCACTCTTGCCACCGACCATCGCAAAGGTCGCTCCATCGCTCGCCCTGCGATACAGTGATACGCCCATCGGCGCGCGTGTGGTGTCGCCGTCAAACAGCAGAATGCCGCCGTCGTCGATGGCGCGCATGTCGGGCACGGTGAACACGCGCAGCATCTGGCGATTGCGTTCCGTTGCCGCAGCGATGTCGAGCGTGACAGCGCCGAGCACCGCGTCTTGCCGGACGTCGACATTGTTCATACGCTGCAGCGGCGTGACACTCCGCGCGCGATCGATGTGACCGGCAAGATCGAAGACGTACACCCCGCCGATGGTGTCACCCTTGTCGGTGCCCAGCACCAGGCTCTGCGCGGCGTCGGTCGGATGCAGCCAGAGCGCGGGGTCGTCACTGTCGCCGGGCAGCGTGTCCGTGATCACCACCGGCGAGAGCGTATCGGCGTAGAGCGGCACGCCTGTCGAGGCTGCGGGCGTGGCGTCACCGGCGTTTTCGCTGGCCGCACACGCGGTGAAGACGAGGGCAAGAACGGGAGCGAATCGACGAGTCATAGAGGCGGCGAAGGGGTGGTGAGGCTCGCG
>JBBRDP010000352.1:0-2411 GCA_038203795.1 Gemmatimonadales bacterium | reverse complement strand
GGGATCTACAATCTCGTGGAGCCCGACACGAGCGACGCCGTGCTTGAGCCCAAGCTGCGCTGCATAGCCGACACACGCGCCGACTTCGTGGCCACGGGAAATCCGGGGTGTCTCATGCAAATCGGCGCCGGACTCCTGCGCAGCGGCAGCACCACGCGCGCTGTCCATCCGGTCGACCTGCTCGACGCCGCGCTCAGCGGCTCGCTCAGCGGCTCGCTCAGCGGCTCGCACAACAGCTCGCACATCAACGCGCTCAACAGCGCCCCCAACGCACCTCACCATGATTGAGCTCCCGCGTGCACTCGGCGCGCTCGTGGTGGCCGTGGACGGTGTGCTCGCCGACACCCTGCCCCGCCGACTCGACACGTTGCTGGCGGCCGCACGGACGGTTGCGCTGTTGCCGGACACCCCCGCGCTCCCGCACGACTGGATGGCCGGACGCAGCTGGTCGGAGGCCGTGCGCCTGCTGCCCGGCGCCGCGCCCGATGAAACGCTCTTCGATCTCGCCGCCCACGCCGCCGAGCACGAATGGACGCAGTTGATGACCGCCGGGTTGCCCGTGATCGACACCGTGGCACTGGGGCGTTGCCGAGCGGCCGTCGAGTCCGGCCGGCGGGTGATCCTTCGCGCCGACAGCACGCGACGCAGCTCGGGCAGTTTGTTCGACTTTCTCGAAGAGCAGACAGGCGCGGTGCGTACCATCACCGGGGACGACCCGGGCGTGCTCAGCGTGAGCGGAAAATCAGTTCTGATGAGCCAGTATGCTGGCATCATCGCGGCGTCATCAGCTCAGGGCACTGGTTTCCTCGTGGAAACTGAGCCGGTCAGCATTCGGCTGGGATCCGCGGTCTCGAAGTACCTGGCGCCAGGGTGGCCGATCGTCTGATGGCGTTGTTCAGCCCGACACCAGGGTCGCTATACTGGCGGTATTGATGCGTCGGTGGGCCACGCTCGGCACGCCGCAACCAGTGCGTCTTCACCGTAAACCCGAACCGTGAACTAAGAGCGCAATCGTGCCGGTACGGGCGACGTGAGTGTCGATCCACGCTGCCATATGCAGTGGCTCAATGGGGCCGAACGTCGCGAGATCAAAGATCTGGTAGAAGGCGCGCCCGCTCCCGATCATTGCGCGGGCGCGCAGGTTACTGCGCTCGCGAAGTCCGTCTTTACTGCAATGCATTGCGTCGGCGGCTACGGAGTGGCGCGCAACGCGGGAGACACCACCATGGACGTGATCATGCCGGGCCCGCTACTCGGACCCGACCACATCGGCGTTCGGTGTGTTGGAAGGCTCAATGATCAGTACCAGCGGGTCAAACATGATCGGCCCCAGGGCTCCAAATCGGGTCAGGACCAGCACCTCCGCTCGCAGCAGACCGAATGCCGAGTTGACGCCAACCGTTGACATCACCTTCAGTAGTTCGTCCTCAGACCGATCCGGAGGGCGCGAAAAGGCGAGCAAGACGCCAACTTCGACGCGGGCCTCGATCGCGTCAGCAATCCCGACGACGGTCGCATGGAGACGCACCGCGCCGCCATTCGGATTGACGAGCAATGCGTGTTTGAGTTGCACATGAACATTGTCCCCGGCGGCCAAGTCGACCGAGGGACCCTCGCCGTCTGTGAGTGTTCGCTGGAGGTAGCGAGACTCGTACACGTGATAGTCTTGAATCGGGAACGGAAGCTCCATCACACGCAGCGCAGAGTTCGTGATCGTCCGCGTGACATACTGACCGGTGGATTCCTGCGCTCCTTCGGCCTCGCTGGGACTCATCGGGTAAGATCTCCGTCGAACGTGTATTCAGAAGGCGCGCCAAGCGCGCTCGTGCAAAACATCCGTTCGATGTCCTCCACCATTGAGGTACCGAGGGACGGCTGAATAGCGTGCGAGAGCTGCGGCTGATTCCACCACGACACCGCTGGGCGCCGATCCTCAATACGTTCGCACGGGATGAACTCAAACCGAATCGCCACGCGGAGTACTTCCGCGAGTCTCACGATGGTCGAGGCGCGCGGATTCGCTCGTCCGCTTTCAATCCGCGAAATCGCGGCCTGTGAGCTGCCCATGCGTTCGGCCAGCTGCTGCTGACTGAGGCCACGGAGCGTGCGACAATGAATCACGCTCTCCATCAAGTCGGCGAGCAAGTCTTGCTGCAACGCGAGCCGGAGTTCGTCATCGACGCGCAATCGTTGCGCGAGCGGCGATTCGTGCGAGAGCTCCTGATCAGCCGTCCAGGCGAAGCTGTAGCGGTGCGCAGTAACCGGTTTCTTGAAGGAGGCGCCGACGGTGACAGAGGCTGTTGAAGTCTGCTTGGTTGCGGTCATCGCGTTTCTTCTGTACGGCTAAGAGGAAAATAATCGTTCGGAGTTTATGGTCGGGCACGAAGTAGAACCGCCACTCCGTTGGCTTC
>JBBRDP010000351.1:0-2438 GCA_038203795.1 Gemmatimonadales bacterium | reverse complement strand
GGGAGAGCGCCGACCGCACGGTCGGCTCGGGAGCCGCGAGCGGCGCCGACGGCGGCGGTGATGGCGCCGGCGCCGGCGCCGGTGAGCGATCACGGGCTGCGCTGCCCTGCGCACGCGCGGCGTCAGCCAGCACGGACATGGCGCCCAGCAGCACCAATCCCGCTCCCAGCGTGATCACAATGGAGCGCGCGGCGATCACGGCCATGGAAGGACGACGATAGTTTGCCGCGCGCAGTGCGCGGCGGAGCAACGGTGGCGAGACGGACACGGTTTCCTCACAGGAGGGGACGACCCTACGCTGTGGCCCGTCTACCGATACGGCGCACCCGCGGCGCGAACGCAGTGGCACGTGGTGTCGATCGGCGCCGCATCGGTGACGGCAACGTGATGGCCGTCACGCGCGCCCCGCAACACCGCGCGGCGCCCTGCCCTTTCAGCGTCCTCGCGGATCTCGCACCACACCCGTGAACAACACGGTCCCACTCAGCCGTTCGCGAATCAGAAAGACGAACGGGCGATCGATGTCGACGCCGATCGGCAGCGACACGACGCGCACACCAACCACGGTGACGGCTGCCGCGCGAGTGCCCTTTTCGTCGACTTCGACTTTTACATTGTGCTGCACGAACGAGAGTCTGCCTGATTCATTCGCGATCAATCGCGGAAACTGCGCAAAATTGCTGAACGCACGCGGCATCCCGAGCGCGCGCAGGTCGGGGGAGAGTTCGAGCCACCCCTCCAGCGTGAACTTCGGGAAGCGCAGTGGCTCGTCGGCGCGCGACTCGCGAAGCCCTTGGACCACCTGCGCCAGCCGCGCCGTGTCGAGCGTGGCCACGAACGCGCCCACCGGGTCCCTGGTCGGCATCAACACCAGCATCGAGTACGCCGCGTTACCGTATGGCAGCTCCACCGCCGTCAGGCGATCGTCACGCCAGCTGCGGAAGCCGCCCTCACGGGACATCATCGGCACTGTGGCCGTCGCACCGCCCTCGAGCCGGAAGGCGCCAGGGTTCGTCTTCGCGGGATCGAAGCGATCGCGCCACGTACCGGCGAAATAGACGGCATTGGCCAGCAGCATCGCGAGGTCCCTCGGCGGCTCGTCGCGCAGCACCTTCGGGATCATGCCACGGGTTTCACGATCGCCCCACGCATTCACCGCATCGAACATCGCGCGCGGTGAAGCCTCACTCGCCACCGGCGCGTTGAAGAATTGGCGTGCATCGCTGGCAAACGCCGCAACGGGCGTCATCGGCTGCAGCATCCAGATGCCATTGGCGATCCGCACCGTCACGCCGGGGTCGAGGCTGGGCAGCATCGTCATGAGGTCACGATACGCCACGTTGATATCGGCGCGGTTCGCATTGCCCCAGCCGAGGGTGCGCTGCATTTCGGTCAACGTTTCCTCAGCGGCGCCGTTCATGGTCATGCCGAGGGCGAGCGAGACCGACAACGGCGACAGCAGCACGTTCCCAGACTGACGGGCCGTGGTGCGCTGCATCAGCCGCAAGGCGAACTCGTTATTGGCCGTGATGGCCACACGCTCCGTGGCGGTCAGCGCGCGTGGCAGCGCGGTGAGCGAGTCGGCGGCGGCGCGAGTGTCGGGAGCGGTGCCACTGTCGGCGCAGGCCGTGGTCAGCGCGGCGAGCGCGGCGAGCAGAAGTTGTGTGGCGGAGGAGCGAGGGCGCATGGGTCGTGGGGTCGCGAGGGTGGACAGAGCGTACCAGCTATACCCCGTAGTGCGTCTCGGTGTCACTGGGCATTCAAAAAAGTCGCCAACTCGGCCGATTCAGCGACCTTTACGTTCTCGACGTGCAGTGAGCCAGTAGCAGGAGAGAGAAACTCGAACTCTCGACCTCGCGATTATGAGTGGTTCCTAAAACGCACCCTAAGTCGTTGGGGAGAAGGCGATTAGAGGTTGTGAATTAATCAAAGACTCATTTGTGTTTCCCGCGTGTTGGGTGGAGCGTGTAGTTCCACTCGCCGTGGAACGCATGCGGCACGAGCTGCATCCGCGCCGTTTGCGCGTCGCTGATCGCGATGCCCTTCGCGTACACACGGTCATCGAGTTCGGAGCGGACGCGTAATCCGGCCGTACTGGTCGTCGCGCCGATCAGACTGACGATGGTCGCGAAATCGACCAGCGGCTTGCCGCGCCAGTTCATGGCGATACGGGAGAACAATCGGTGCTCGATCTTGTTCCACTTGCTCGTGCCCGGCGGGAAGTGGCAGACGGTGATGGCCAAGCCCGTGCGATTGGCGAACTGCTGGAGCTCCCACTTCCAGAGCCGCACGCGTGCGCCGTTGCTCCCGCCGGCATCGGCCGTGATCAACAACGCGCGCGTATCGGGATACGCCGCGCGCCCCATCACGCGCCACCACCGACGAATCGCGTGCACGGCGAACCGCGCCGTGTCGTGCGTGATGCCGACGCTCACCCA
>JBBRDP010000350.1:0-2460 GCA_038203795.1 Gemmatimonadales bacterium | reverse complement strand
GGGTGCGAGCCAGTGCACGTGGGGCACATCGATTTCATCGGCGAGCGGCAGGATGTCGTTGGCGTCGGCGCCGCGCCCGTGCAGAAGGATCACGGCCGCGCGTGCGTCGCTCAGTGATGGACCGAGCGTACGCAGGGGCTGAGCGCCGTGCGGATCCGCCGGCGAGCGTGCATCTGAGTGCGCCTGCGTGTCTGCGTTCATGTGCCAGCCTCGGCGAGCAGTGGAATGTGATGTGATGCACCCGCGTGCCCGCGTGTGACATCGCGACCAGTGTGCGGCCACACCGGCGCGTCGAGTGGCGCCAGCGTGGGCGCAATGCGCTCGCGATGCGCCTCGAGCCACGGCGGAAGCCGCAGCGCGCGACCGGTATCTGCTTCGGTTTCGTCGACGAGAAAACCAGGAACCGCGGTAGCGACTTCCACGATGTGTCCGTCGGGGTCCTGCGTGTAGATGGAACGAAAGTACACGCGATCCTGCACTGGCGACACCGCGAGTCCGCTGCGCAACAACTGCTCGCGCAGCGCCCCCTGCTCTTCGTCGGTGTTGATGGAGAACGCGTAGTGATGTGTTTGTCCGGCGCCCATGACGGCACGTCGGGTGCGCGCAACGTCGGCGCCAAAGTACGTGATCAACGATCCCGGTCGCGCGTCGGCGGCGCCCCATGTGTAATGCGGCATCGCGGGATCATCAAAGTTTCCGGTGCGCTTGAGCAGCGCAAGACCAAGTTGACCCTGCAGAAATGCATCGGTGCGCGCGAGATCGCTGGCGGTAGCGCTGATGTGATGCATACCACGCGTGAGTGGCATCGCAGCATCGATTTCTGTGACCGGCTCCGGCCACGTTTCACTGGCAATCGCATCTTCGTCGCGCGCACCCTGCACCAACTCCGCCGGCGGCGTGTGCTGCGCGGCACCGGGCGCACCACTCGGCTCGTCAATGAGCAGCCCCGGGCCATCGGTCGCGATTTCGAGAATCGTACCGTCGGGATCGCGAAAGTAGATGGACGAGAAGTAGTGCCGATTGTAGACGCCGCGCACGTGCACGCCGAGGTCGGTGAGGCGGCGCTTCCAGCGCAGCAGCGCGTCGCGCCCGGCCACGCGCAGCGCGACATGATGCGTGCCACCAATGCCGGGGCGACCACGCGTGGCGCGTGGCCAGTCGAAGAACGTGACCACCGTGCCGGGCGTGCCGACGGCGTCGGCGTAGTACAGGTGATAGCTGCCCGGATCGTCGAAGTTGACCGTGGTCTTGACCAGGCGAAGCCCGAGGACGCGGGTGTAGAAGTCGACGTTCCGCTGAGCATTGGCAGTAACGAGCGTGACGTGATGCAAGCCGGTAATCGGCATGGTATCCCCAGGCGCGGGGCGCCGATGTATTGTCTCAGTACTAAAGTTATTACTATTTGCTATTTCTCGCAATCCCGGTGTCGCACAGCCTGCGCGGACTCGTGTGGGGCTGCAGTTTGTGCTCATCCCGCGTCCTTTAGCATCCTAGCCCTCCCTCATGCCTGCGACCGCACTCGAGATTCTTCGTCAGCAGCTCGGCGAACGCTACATCGTCGAGCGCCAGCTGGGCCGAGGCGGAATGGGGGCTGTGTATCTCGCACGAGATCGCCAACTCGACCGACTGCTGGCAATCAAAGTGCTGCCCGAGGAGTTCGCCACACAACGCGATCTGCGCGAGCGGTTTCTTCGCGAGACGCGAACAGCGGCCGGTTTTTCGCATCCGAACATCGTGCCGGTGTTTGCCGTTGAAGAGCGCGACAACGTGCTCGCGATGGCCATGGGTTATGTCGAGGGAGAAAGCCTCGCGGAGCGCGTGGCGCGCTCCGGTCCGCTCACCATCCGCGAGACTGTGCGTCTGCTCGACGATGTGGGTTACGCGCTGGCGTATGCGCATGGCCGCGATGTGGTGCACCGCGATATCAAGCCGGACAACATCATGATCGAACGTGCGACAGGTCGCGCGCTGATCATGGATTTCGGGATTTCGCGCGTGATTTCGACCGCGACATCAGCCGTCGCCGGACTGACGCGTGTCGGAGAAGTGGTCGGTACTCCCGAGTACATGAGCCCCGAGCAGGCGTCAGGAGACGTGGTCGATGGGCGAAGTGATTTGTATGCGCTCGGACTCGTCGCATGGTTCGCGTTGACAGGCACGTCGGCCGTGAGCGGCGCATCAACGCAGCAGGTGCTGGTGAAACAGCTCACTGAAACGTTGCCGCTGATCACGACGGTACGCGCAGACGTTCCCGCGGCGCTGGCCGACGCGATTGCACGATGCTTGCGCAAGGTACCGGCCGAGCGTTTCGAGACCGCCGAAGCATTCGTGGAATCGGTGGATGCGGTGCGGCAGGGCGAGCCGGACGTCCCGGTGCCGATCCGACTCTTCGCGCAGGAACTGGCGGCCGTCGGGCCGATGCTGTTACTCGGCGCGTTCGCGACGTGGTTGATCTGGATC
>JBBRDP010000349.1:0-2475 GCA_038203795.1 Gemmatimonadales bacterium | reverse complement strand
CTCATTTTCGCTCGGCGACGGATTGCGTCCCGGTTCCATTGCCGATGCCAATGACGATGCGCAATTCGCCGAGCTCATGACGCAGGGCGAGCTCACGAAGGTTGCGTGGGAGTACGATGTGCAGACCATGTGTGAAGGCCCCGGTCATGTACCCATGCACAAGATCAAGGAGAATATGGACAACCAGTTGGCGTGGTGTCATGAAGCGCCGTTTTACACGCTGGGTCCGCTCACCACTGACATCGCACCGGGCTACGATCACATCACCAGCGCGATTGGTGCCGCGCAGATCGGTTGGTACGGCACGGCCATGTTGTGCTACGTCACGCCCAAGGAGCATCTGGGCTTGCCCGACCGTGATGATGTGAAGGCCGGTGTGATCACGTATCGCATTGCCGCGCACGCCGCTGATCTGGCCAAGGGGCATCCGCGTGCGCAGGAGTGGGACAATGCGCTGAGCAAGGCGCGCTTTGAATTCCGCTGGCGCGATCAGTTTGCGCTGGCGCTCGATCCGGTGACGGCGCTCAAGTATCACGATCAGACGTTGCCAGCCGACGGTGCCAAGGTGGCGCACTTCTGTTCCATGTGCGGACCCAAGTTCTGCTCCATGGAGCTCACGCAGCAGCTGCGACAGCAGGCCATGTCGGCGGAAGTGGAAACGTTGTCGGCGCAGGTGGCGGAAGGGTTGCGCGCCAAGGCCGCAGAGTTTCGTGAGGCGGGGGCGGAGTTGTATCAGCCGGTGGCGGGGGACTGACTTAGCGAAGGCCCAAACTGCCCGCGCCGGCTGCTCGTTGAATGAGTTTATCGAATCGGCGGTGCGGTCGGCTGTTCTGCGCGAGCGGAGTTGGTGCGAGAGACTGCCTCTTCTGGTTTTTGCTGGCGGGGCGTTGCGACCGGACGTGTCGCTGGACTCTAGCGCAGCGCTATGGGATCTGATGGAGCGAGGCGACGAGCGCTTGCGGTGATCCAGCCCGATGTGAACGTGCTTGTCTACGCGGCATGCGAGGCAGGACCGGAGCACGCGAGATACCGTGAGTGGCTTGAGCGAAGCTGCGCTGGAAGCATGCGCTGGCTTGAGAATCCCGGTAGGCCTGCCACTACACCTCCCCCAGCGCGTCGACGAATATCGGCGTGAAGTCGACCGTGAGCGCGCTTGCTGCGCCGGAGGGCTGCCAAGTGACCGTATCCATATGCACACTCGGCCGGTCGCTGTCCGGCATCCAGCATTCCACGAGGCGCGCGTCGAGGTCCACTATCCAGTATTCCACGCCCTGGCGCTGATACCGGTGCCGTTTCACCACGCGGTCGAAACGCGCCGTGCTTGGAGACAACACCTCGACAAAGAGCAGTGGCTGCCCGATCTCGTTTTGCGTGCGCGGGCGGCGACCGTCAACCAGCGGCAGCACGTACACATCGGGTTGAACGAGCGTGTGCGTGTCGAGCTCGAGGTCGCCGGGCGCGACGAACACGGCCCCGATGCCCGTCGCCCGCGCGTGATCCTCCAGCACCCGCCACAGCAGCATGACCACCGATTGATGCGTGAGTCGGGGACTCGGACTCACGAGCAGCTCCCCGTCCACGCATTCAAAACGCTTCCCGGGTTCATCGGGGAGTTCGCGGACTTCGGCGGCCGTCCAATGACGGGATACGACGGAGGGCATGGACATAGACTGCAGGGACCAGGGGTAGGCGCGCAAGGCATGAGACAAAATAGGAGCGGCCGGATTAACGACCTTCACCATTTTTACGCACGCGTGTGCTATTTCAGCGCTCCTGCTCGGCGCACCAGAGCCGAGGCCACCGCCACGAGAGCCGATCGATTCACGTTCGCCAAGGCGCACGTCGCAAGAAGTATTCGTGTCCCCTCTCCCTACTCCCACACCGCCAACACCTCCAAAAACGCATCACCATACCGCTCAAGCTTGGCTTGCCCGACACCCGGCACCTGCAACAACTCGCTCGGTGACGCGGGCTTACGCGCGACCATCTCCAACAGCACCTTGTCGCCGAACACGATGTACGCCGGCACGCCGGCCTCGTCGGCGAGTTCTCGGCGACGCGCACGCAACGCCTCAAACAGCGCGCGATCATCAGTGTCCAGCTCGGCGGCATCAAGGCCGCTGCCCGTTGTGCGCGAACGCTCGCGAGGCGCGCGCCATGCCGACTGGGTGTCGCGTGCCATGGCCGCTGTTACGCGAACCTCGACCGTCTCCCCACTGCACGCATCACACGATTCAGCGCACGGCTCGATCGATTCATCAAAGTGCGCCACCAGCGCCTGATGACGGCAATCGCCGCGCTCCACCAACTCAAACAATGATACTGTCGCGGCGCGTGTGCGACGACGCAGCGCATCGTCTTCAATGCGATCGAGAAAACGCTCGTGCATTTTCACGTCCGCCCACGAATAAAACAGCACGCAATCGCTGGGCAGTCCATCGCGCCCGGCTCGGCCAATCTCCTGATACCACGACT
>JBBRDP010000348.1:0-2497 GCA_038203795.1 Gemmatimonadales bacterium | reverse complement strand
TCCGTGATCGCACGTGACTCTTCCCGACACGAACCCCGCTGCGTCCGAACCTGTGCGTGGTCCACGCAGCGTGTGGAAGCGCGTGCACCTCTACGTACGCGTGTTTCTCATCATGTGCATCGTAACCGCGCCGGCGGTCATTGCACGCGTCGACGACATGCGATGGCGGCGACTCACGCGCGAAACGGTAACACCGCCGGACCGCGCGATGGTGCTGTCGCGCGTTCACATGGGTGAGCAGGCGCTGCTGGCCAACTACCTTGCACAACGTTCGCCGCTCATCGATCAACTGCTGCCGGCGGGTGCGGGTGGCACGGTGTATGTCCGAGCACTCCCGGAGGTGCGCGGGATTGCCTTCTCGCGCACCGCTTCCATCATCATCTCGCTCGAAGACGGTGCCGTACCCACGTTGCACGCCCTGGAAATCCACGAACGCGCACATCTTGTACACGCACAGTTCAGTGAGATCGTACACGCGATCATTGCAACGCTCGCACCGCCGGACGCGAGTACGTATGCCTCCACGAACAACGGTGAACACTTCGCCGAAATGGCGCGCGAAGCGTGGGAGTTGTTGCAGCCGGCTGTCGACATCTGTCTGACAAT
This sequence comes from Gemmatimonadales bacterium, assembly GCA_038203795.1. Lineage (GTDB taxonomy): Bacteria > Gemmatimonadota > Gemmatimonadetes > Gemmatimonadales > Gemmatimonadaceae > JAABRT01. Next base: position 1,891 of record JBBRDP010000348.1, on the reverse strand, counting down.
CACGCCAGGCGAACAACTGGCGCATGTGGAGTCGCAGGTACCGGGCACGGCAGGGTTTGTGCTGTATTTGCTACGCCATCCCACAATTGCGGAGCGGCCAGATGCGGACGCGTGGCGGGATGCCGCCAAATCACACGCCGCACCAGCGCGTGCACAGTGGGATCGGTTGTTCGATGCACTCGACGCTCGTCGCCAGCGCGACGGTTCACTCGCCGCGTGGCCGGTGCCCACGATGCGTGAGTGGGTCGATCAACATCGCGCGGCGATGCGCGCGGAGGGCAGCGTGTTTGGTCAGGTGCACGCGATGGCGTTCTGGCCGAGCGCGATGCTGCTGCGGTTGATGGGCGCGTAAACCGCGCGTTGTGTGGTCAGCGATGTCGCCCCAATACGCACGCACGCACGCACGCGCACGCACGCACACGCACGCACACGCACACGCACACGCACGCACACGCACACGCACGCACACGCACACGCACGCACACGCGGATCACTTCGCCGGAGTTACAAACCGCAGAGACCGCGCCCCTCGCCAATCGCACAAAGGGCCGACCTCGCGGCCGGCCCTCTGTTTTTCCTGGGAACGCCCGAGTGAGATTGTGTTCAGCTCTGGCGGCGACGACGCGCGGCAAACACGCCACCGAGCCCAAGCGCCAGCAGTGCGTAGGTGGACGGCTCGGGTACGACGGTGGACGGACTGCCAGCAGCGAACACGCTTACGTTGTCGAGATGATCGCCGTAGGTGGGGTGGGTACCCATGCTGCGAAACTCGAGATAGCCGTCGGCAACACCCGTGAACGCGGCCTCGAAATCGTACCACTGAAAGCCGTTCGCCAGCGAGGTGCCGGTGGTGGAGATCAGCGAGGATGTCGCACCAAGCGCCGAACCGAAATACACGTCGATCTGGCTGCGGTTGCTGCCGTTCACACGATGCGCTGCCGAGTACCTGAGCGTGTACTGCGTACCAGCGGTGGTTGCAATCCGCTGCCAGAGCTTGGTGGACTGGTTGACCTTGAGCTCAACGTGGCTGACGCCATCCTTTGCGCCGAAGCCACCAAAGCTGTTGGTCCACCGTTCGACGATGCCCACGGGATTGGCGGTCCAATCGTTGAGCGGCGCGTTGGGGAACACGGCGCCATTCTGACCACCTGGGTTCTCGAAGCTGCAGTTCAGGACAAGATTGTTTCCAATGGACGTGCAGCTTTGCGCGGACGCCACCACGGGTGTGGCAGTGACGGTGCAGGCGATCGCGGCGGCGACGAGGAGGAGCTTTTTCATGTGCGTATTGATATTAGAGGGACTGCTACCAGGTACTCGAACCCTGAATAGAGGTAGCGAGAAGCGTGCCATAGTGAGCCGCGTGCGAAGTCGTGACACCGAAGGGCTTTCCCGATTGTACAAGCGCAAGCGTGCGTGCCGGGAATCGAACGGTGCCATGCTGTCGACGACGCACTCGGCGTTGCGGTTGCTGCGCAAAGTGTCGCTGGCTCGCCACACAAACGCGATTTCGGCGCCGCCAAGCCCCGTCGATACCGACGCTTGGCTTGCACGCGCGCTACTCGCGAATCCGCAGCGTGATCAAGTTCTTGTCGGCCAGAATCTCCGCTTCATGGAACGGCAACCGGATGAACTGCCCCTCCGAGTACAGCCGCGTCTGATCGGCCGAGTGCGGGGAGGCGGGATCGTCGGACTGCGAATAGGTGAGAATGCCGCGCGGGTCGACCTTCCCATCGGCCGTCCAGCCCACCACCTGGATGTAACTGTTGCCGGCGAGAATCGGCGTATAGCCCTGCGGCCGCAGCTGCGCACTGATCACGCTCCACATGCCGGTGCCGCCGTCGCCGCCGGGAATCGGAATGCGTGCGCCGTCATGCTCCACATACTGCACGCT
>JBBRDP010000347.1:0-2530 GCA_038203795.1 Gemmatimonadales bacterium | reverse complement strand
GAAGTGGCACCCCGGCCGTAACGTTGGTCTGGGCACCGACTACACCATCTATTCACTGGTTGACGGTGTCGTCCAGTTCGAGCACAAGAACAAGAAGCGCCTCAAGATCTCCGTCATCCCGGTTGAGTACGAAATCGAGATCGAGACGATCGAAGACGAACCTGCGACCGCCTGATTCTTCGGCGTCTGTCGCTCGGATTCACGCACGGCCCCCGGTCCTCACGATCGGGGGCCGTTTTCGCTCGATCATGACTGGCGGCACCGGTTTCGCAACATCGCGCCTTGCGGTGCGTAGTGATCGAGACCCCTTACCTGTGGAGCGTGGAATCATGGCACTCTGGAGCCGAGTCAAAGATGGGATCGATAAAGCCAATCGTGTCGCGCAGGAAGCGATCGATGAAGGCAAAACCCGCATGGACGCCCGCAAGGCCCGCCAAGGGGCCGATCAGGCCGCAGAGTCGCTGGGCTACGCCGTATTCCGCGCGTGGCAGGCGGGGAAGTCGCTCGACGAGCAGAGCCTCGAGCGTCTGGCGCGCGCGCTCAGAGATCACGAGCAAGAGGCGGTCCGGCTGGAGTCCGCCACCCAGGACGCCGCCGAGTGGCGTCGCCGTGCAGGTTCGGCCGATTCCGGCGCCCCGGCTGACGGACCCTCTGGCGCGCCCGATACCCCTGCGCCGGGAGCCGAGGATTCGCCCGCAGCCCCACCGGCCAGCGGACGTGACGGCTGACGTGACGGCCCGCCTTAACGCGCTGCGCAACGCCGCGTCTACCTCCACGTGCAGATGACCGGGGCGGACCGAACCAAGGACTCGGCGGTGGACCAGCAGCTTCTTGAGCGCTGGCACGCTGGCGATGAACGGGCGGCAACGGCGCTCGTCGAGCGGCATGCGACGGCGTTGGCGCGGTTCGCGCTCAGTCTTGGCGTTCGCGATGATCTTGATGAGTTGGTGCAAGATACGTTTGTCAGGGCGTTCGCGGCATTGGATTCGTTTCGGGCCGACAGTTCGTTGCGTACATGGTTGTTCACGATCGAGCGGCGACTCGTGCTCGATCGTCGCAGGGCGACACGGCGTCAACCCGAGATTGTCGAGGTGATGCCTGAAGACGCAGCAACGGGTTTTCACGCGCTCGACCGTATGGTGGCGAGTGAGACAGAGGAGCGAGTGCGCAATGCACTCACACGATTGTCGCCCATGCAGCGCGATGTGTTCACGTTGCGGGTACAGGAAGGTCGGGCATACAAAGACATTGCAGAGATTCTCGGGACTACCGAAGGCGCGGCCCGGGTGCATTATCACAACGCGCTCCGCGCGGTGAAGGAGTGGATTCATGACTGAGTGCTCAAACGTCGACATGCAGGATCTGCTGCCCGAGTTCGCAGCGGGCGATGTGCCTGCGCGCGAACGCGAGTCGGTTGCGTTGCATCTGGCGTCATGCGCGCCCTGTCGCGCCGAGCTCGATGTGCTCCTAGCGGTGCTGAATGCGCGTCCGCTTCCACCGGTGATGAATGTTGCCGCGATTGTGGCGGCGCTGCCGCGTCCGGCCGTGGCCAGCCCTGTCAAGGCAGACACGCCGGCACCGTTCCGCGTGATCGCGGGAGGCGCGAACGACCGCGTACCGAGCATGCAGCAGGGCGCGCGCGCCAGGCGTTCGCAGCCATCGATGTTCGGATCGTCGTTGATGCGTTTCGCGGCCGTTCTCACGCTCGTGTCGGTGGGTGGGCTCTCGGTGATCGTCGCCAACCGCAGTTCAACCGCGCTCAGCGACACCGATGCGGCATCGGTGGTGATGGCGGATTCGTCATACATGGTCGCGGCACTGCCCGAGCCGTACGCGCCGGGAACGACGCCGGTGCAGGCCGTGGTGTCGGTGGCGCCGTCGGTGTTGCCGGGTCGGGGGGGGGGGGGGGGGGGGGGGGGGGGGGGGGCGGTGCGGCGCGAAGGTCTTGATGCGTGGGATGGAGCGCCGCCGGTCGATCCGGTGAATGGTCCGCCCACGTCGTCTCCATCGAGTGACACGGTGATTCAGGGGGGCGCATGAGCACGCGCATGAACACGCGCATAAGCACGTGCTTTGCTCGTCGCATCACGCGCGCTGTTGGAGCGGCGATTCTCACCGTGTTGTGCGTTGCGGTGGTGCCGGGCATGGAGCTGCTGGCGCAGAGCGGGCCTCCACCCGGACGTCAACAGCGCGGCACCTCGTCACGCGGCGATCGCGAGATGGAGCAGCAGGTGCAGCGCCGCATCGGCGCGATGCTCAAAGAGCGTCTGTCGCTCACCGACGAGCAGCTCACGCAGCTTGAAGAGGTCACGAAAAGGTTGGATCGTGATCGCCGCAGCGTGCGGAGCGAAGAGTATCGATTGCGTTCCACCATGCGTGCGCAGTTGCTCGCCGGTGATTCTGCGTCCAACGACACCATCGCGTTGTTGCTCGAACGCATGCCGCGCCTTGAGCGTCGCAAGATCGACCTGATGGAAGCGGAGCAGAAGGAACTCGCGCAGTTCCTGTCGCCGCTGCAGCGCGCACGCTA
>JBBRDP010000346.1:0-2551 GCA_038203795.1 Gemmatimonadales bacterium | reverse complement strand
GGTGCATCACATGGGATTTTGGGACGATCTACCGGTGTTTCAACGTGCGCGCGATCGCGATGCGATGCGCACGCGCATCTATGCGGCCGTGCCGTTGCGCACCCATGCGCGACTCGTGCAACACATCAAGGACCACGGTGCCGGTGACGATTGGTTTCGTGTGGGACTACTCAAGGCGTTTGTTGACGGATCGCTGGGCTCGCACACGGCGGCCATGCTCGAACCGTTCACGGACACGCCGGGAGAGTCGGGATTTTTCGTCGCAGAGCCCGACACAATGCTGGCGTGGATGCGCGCCGCCGAGTCAGCGGAGTTGCAGCTGGCTATCCATGCGATCGGCGACCGCGCGATTCGTACGCAGCTTGATTCGTTCGAAAAGATCGCAAAGGAGTTCGGGCCGCGTGATCGGCGGTGGCGCATTGAGCACGCGCAACACATTCACCCTGACGATTTCGCACGCTTCGCGGCGCTTGGTGTGATCGCGAGCATGCAACCGTATCATGCCATCGACGACGGACGCTGGGCTGAGAAGGTGATTGGGCCGGAACGTGCGCGCGGCACCTACGCATTTCGGTCGCTACTCGATCACGGTGCGACGCTGGCGTTTGGCAGCGATTGGTTTGTGGCACCGCCGACACCACTCGAAGGGATGTATGCGGCGGTCACGCGTCGCACGCTTGACGGTGCGCATGCGGATGGTTGGGTGCCGGAACAGAAGATCGCGGTGGAGGAGGCGTTGTGGGCGTACACGCGCGGTGCGGCGTACGCGGGGTTTGCTGACGAGTCACTCGGTGCGCTATCGCGCGGCCGTTTGGCCGATCTGGTGCTGCTCGACCGGGATATCACACGCGTTGCGCCGGAAACGATTGCTGATGTGCAGGTAGTAATGACGGTCGTTGGGGGGCGTGTGGTGTTTGAACGCGCGTAATCGCGAACGGCGGCTCACGGTCGCGAACAGTCGCCATCGCGCGCCGCTGCCCAACAGCACCGTGCCGCCCGCGCTACGGTGCCGCGAACAACCCTGGCTTGAGCGCCCGGAACTCGTACCGCGCACCACCGTCCGCGATGTCGGGTGAGGTGATGAGATTCACGCTCAGCGGGAGCCCGGTTTGTTCAGCGAAGGTGGCTTCAAATCGGTTGCCGCGCCTGTCGGTTGGCCAGCTTCGAACGCGCCGGAATACATCGTCCACTGAGGAAAACCACTCAGCCAAGGCGCTCCCGGATGACATCTCGTCCACCGGACGGATGGCAATGATGGAATCGCTCGCCACCGTCAGCTCGTGCCATTCATTCATCTCCCGTGGGCAGAAGCACAGGATGCGCGCCTCAACCGTGTAGTGCACGAGTCTTTGCGCGGTCCAACGCGCTTGCGCGCGTTCAATGTCAGCCTGCTGTGGCGACAGGCCGTCATCACCGCACGCGGCCAGCAGGAGGGTGCTCAGGCAAACCAACAGGGCGCGGCGCACGGACAACTCCAGTCTGAAAGTGAATACCCACCGCCGCGGATCACGGACGACATCGGCGCCCGTGCTGCGCTACCGCGTCAAGCTGTAGATCGCGTAGTTCGTCGCAAACTTGTACGCATCGTTTGACAGGTTGACCGGATACCATCGCTCGCCGGACCACTCGATGACGTTCGGCAGGGATTCGGGGTACACGACTGGCCATCATGCTCATGCGTGAACGTTCTGCCAATGGAAACTGCTGCCGCGATCGCTGCCGAAAGCGCGGTACAGTTGTGCCGGAGGCTGGATTGGAAGAGCTTTCACCCTTCCCCATTTAATATCTACTCTGGAGACCCCACGATGTCCCTGAATCGCCTCATGCTGGCCCTTCCGCTCGGCGCGCTGCTCGCCACGGTACTCGTTTCCAATGCTGCGTCGGCCCAGGCGGCCGCACCGCCCAAAGCGACGGCCGCGCACGCGGGTCATGGCGAAGCCAACAAGGAAGTGGATCACGAGAAGAGCGGCTGGACCGAGCTCGACGTGTACCACGACGTGATGTCGGCGGCATGGCACCCGGCCAAGAACGACACGCTGGCCCCCGCTCGCGCTTCGGCCGACAAGTTGGTCGCCGCAGCAAAGGCGTGGAATGCGTCCAAGGCTCCGATGGGGTGCGAGTCGCCAGCTGTGAAGACGGCCATCGCCAAGCTGGTGCCGGAGTCGGAGGCCGTCGCCAAGCTCGTGTCGAGCAAGGCCGACGATGCAACCCTGAAGGCGGCACTCAAGACGGTGCATGATACGTATCACGTGGCCGAATCGGCGTGCAAGCCGATGAAGCACTAGTCGACCATACTCCTCGGGAGTTCCGCCCATGATTTCACGTCGCGATTGGTTCGGCGCCACGTTCGGCGCCGGCGCCGGGCTGGCGCTGTCGCCGCGCCTCCTTCGCACGCTCGAAGAGAGTACGCGTCTGCTGCAACCGGCGGCGCTGCTCAAGCGGGCCGTGCCGTCATCGGGCGAAATGCTTCCCGTCATCGGACTCGGTAGCTCAGCCACTTTTTCGCAGGTCGCACGCTCCGAAGATCTGTCCGCGCTCAAGGATGTTTTGC
>JBBRDP010000345.1:0-2630 GCA_038203795.1 Gemmatimonadales bacterium | reverse complement strand
GTGCGCAGCGATGGCGTCGCGCTTTCCGCGTCGTCGATCACGTACAGGTACTCGTCAATGAGATCAACCGGGGCCACGGTGAACGACCACGCGACCTCTCCGTTGTGTCCCATGGCAATGCCCGGAAGGCCCGGTGCGCTCACCCCAACCGCATTGCCGGATTCGGCAGAGTGCAGACCGATCGCGTACCACAATCCCGGTGCCGACGCGAGATCGAGATGCGGGTCTGACGCGTGCAGCGCGGCGCCGGATCGGGAGCGTGAGGGTGCGATCGCCCATGAGTTCGAGGCCTTGGTGAGACGTGGCGCGGGCTCCGGCACCGAGGACGGCGACCACTGCTGCACGGCACGTGCGAGGCGTCCCGGATCGCCGCCGAGTCGCGTGAAAATCTCGCGATAGTCGCTACCGCGATCCATCAGCGTGAGTGAAAACCATGTTTGATAGAATCCTACCACCAGCACATCGTCGACCGTCCAGGCGCGCGGCGTGATGCCGAGCAAGACAAACTCTGGCGGCAACAAGCGCGCCTGCGCTACCCACGCGTTGATGCCGGCAACGTACTCCGTGAGCGCGCTGCGCACGGCGGGGTCGAGCGTGGGTAGATCGCGCTCCACCTGCCACGCGAAGCCCAGCTTTCGCTGCTCCGTATCAATCGACAGTGCGCCGGCGCCGAAGAGTTCGGAGAGTTCGCCGCGTGCCATGCGCCTCGTGAGCTCCATCTGAAACAGTCGCTCCGACGCGTGCAACCACCCCGTGGCAAAGCGCATGTCGGCATCGGTTTGCGCCCACACGTGCGGCACGGCGCGTTCGTCGAACGTAATCTCCACGGGCGCGGAGAGGCCGGCCAGCGTGACCTCACCGTCGGTCTGGGCCACCGATCGGGCGAGATAGAAGCGGCCGCCAAACCAGAGGGTGACCACGGCGACGAGGGCGATCAGGAACAGGGCGGTGACGATGCGGAATAGCCGCGGCATGGGCGTGGGGCAGAGGGAGAGTGGCGACTCAAGGAAGCTACGGCGTCCTCAGGGCGTCGCTAGCGGTCTCGCGACTGGTGTGAACGCAAAATGCCCTCGGGGATCGTGTCCGGATTCTTCGGCCCGCTACGCTATATCTTGCGTGAGCTGAATCCATCCACCCCCAACCCGACCACGCCATGCTCGGCTCATTCATGCTCGGAGTTCTCACTGCCGCGATGGTCATTGCCAACGGTCGCGACACGGCCAACGACGTTTCTGGCACACTCACCATTCAGGGCCAGACCTTCAAGCTCACCCATGCCCACGCACGGCTGGTGGTTGATGACTTCGACAAGTCGTTGACGACGACGATGATCATCGTCACCGACCGGCCGATTCCGGAGGCGGCACGCGACGATCAGATGGCGTTGTTTCGCCTCGCTAGCGAGGGCAAGATCACCGGTGTGAAGCTTGAGTACCGGGAGGGCGGCTCGAACGTGTCCATCGTATTGATGTCGAGCCTGCTCGAGGGCAGCGTGAGCCTCGCGCGCAGCGGGACGAATGTGCAGCCAGAGGTCTTGACGCCCACGCGTGTGGAAGGTCGCGCGGAGATTGAAGAGCGAACGATAGGGTCGGTGACTATTGCGCTGGACGTGCGCTTCGCGGTCGATGTAGCGCCTCGCATTGTTGTGGCCGAGCCCACCGACGCCGAGATCGCGGCCGCGCAAACGTCGTCGGCCGCGAAGATGTATCTCGCGCTCAACAAGGCCATTCACGCCGGCGACAAAGCGGGGCTGCTGGCGGCGGTGGAGCCGGACAAGCGCGCCATGATGGACACGCCGGACTTTCCGGAAATGCTCAAGGCCGTGCAGAGCATGACGCCGAAAAACGTGAAAGTGCTGCGGGCAGTGGAAACGGCGGAGCAGGCCATCCTGACCGTGAGCGCGGTCCAATCAGATGGCAAAGTTGAGCGCGGCAAGATCACACTCACGCGGGGCCCGAACGGGCAGTGGTACATGGCGGGCGAGGATTGGGGCACACCGTAGTCCTCGCGTCGCGGCTTGCCCAGCACCGGACAGGAGCCTAAGCTTGCCGCGCTGCCGTTGAGCGTGCGCCGCGCGTTCGTTGGGATCCCCGTCCGGAGTGTGCGTGTCAGAAGCCAGGAGTGATCGCTTTCCGCACCCCATGGTGCTGCTTCTGGTCGGGGTGCTGGTCGCCGCGCTGCTGACCTGGATTCTTCCGGCCGGCGCGTACGAACGGGTCGCGGACCCGGCATCGGGACGGGAACTGGTGGTGCCCTGCACTTATCACCGTATCTAGGCGGCGCCGGTTGGTCCGTCCGGCGCCGAGTAGGCGGTGCCGCGCGGGATTGTGGCGGGCGCTGATGTGGTGGTGGTGATCCTGTTTGTGGGCGGCGCGTTTGTGCTGCTTGAGACCACCGGCGCGCTCGGGCGACTGGTTGGTGCGCTGGTGGGACGCACCCGGAACCCTCGCGTGGTGGTGGTGGGCGTCTCGCTGGTGTTCGCGACGCTTGGCGCGATGGTCAACCTGCACGAGGAGATCATTGCGCTCGTGCCGGTGCTCCTGGTGCTGAGTCGCGGCCTCGGCTTCGGCGCGATTACCGCGCTTGCCATGAGCGTCGGCTCGGCCGTGGTGGGTTCGGCGTTCGGGCCG
>JBBRDP010000344.1:0-2641 GCA_038203795.1 Gemmatimonadales bacterium | reverse complement strand
AGCACGAGGTACATCAGCGTGACCGCGATACCGAGTGCGGTGATGATGGCCATGAACATCTGGTTCTGGCTTTCAACCTGACCGCCCTGCACGATGCGATAGCCGGGAGGGAGCGCAACAAGTCCCACTCGGCGCGTCACTTCCTGCGCCACATTGCCCACCGATGCGCCAAGCACGTTGGCACCAATGGTCACCACGCGCTGGCGTTGGAAGTGGTCGATTTGGGCGGGCCCCGACTGCGGGCGAATGGACGCGATCTGTTCGAGCGGCACGAAGCGTGGCGACCCGCCCGCGGCGGCCATGCCACCACCCACGATGATCGGCAACTGCCCGAGGTCGCCGGTGCGTGTACGCGACTCCGGCGCCAGTCGCACGCGTACGTAGCGCGACGCGCCCGTGGGATCTACCCATGTGCCCGCGTCGACGCCCGCAAAGGCGAAACGCAACGCGTTGGCGAGCTGTCCGAGATTCACGCCGAGCGCGGCGGCCAACGGACGATTCACGTTGACCGCGAGCTCAGGGTTCTGGACGCGCGTAGACAGCCCGACATCCACGACGCCCGGCACCAGCTTCGCCGTATCGGCGATCTGCTGCGCCAGTGTCGCGAGCGTATTGGCATCCAGCCCCTGCAATTGCAACTGCAGCTGCTTCTGGTTGCCACCGAAGCCGCCAGCGGCGAAGGTGTACACGTTCGCGCCAGAGATGCGCGCCACTTCAGCACGGACTCGGCGAGAGAAGTTATCCTGGCTGATATCGCGCTGATGCTTGGGCACGAGCTTCACGTACACGGTGGCCACGTCGGTGGCACCCGAGCCCGCGGCGTTGCCGACAGTGGTGTAGGTGTACAGCACTTCCTTGTGCGCGCGCACCATTCGCCCGGCTTCTTCCGCGCGCAATGCGGTGTACTGCAGACTCGATCCCGGCGGCGCTTCGATGGCGACGTTGAGTTCGGCATTGTCACTGAGTAGTTGAAAACCAAAACCGCCGTACGACACCTGCAAGACGAGCGCGGCAACCAGTGTGGCTAACGCCATGCTCACCATCCACCAGCGATGATCGAGCGCCCACCCAATCACCTTGGTGTACCGATCGGCCTGGTGGTCAAACCACGCGTTAAACCGGTCGAGCGTGCGCGTGATCATTCCGCGCTCTGAGGGCGAGCGATGCGGATCCGCCCAGTAGGCCGAGAGCATCGGGTCGAGGGAGAACGACACGAGCAGCGAAACGAGCACCGCGCTCGCGATCGTCAACGCAAACGGTTTGAAGATCTGGCCGACAATGCCATCCATGATCCCGACGGGGATGAACACGGCGACGATCGCAAACGTGGTGGCCGTGACCGCCAGACCGATCTCGTTGGTGCCATCGTGCGACGCCAGGAAATGGTCTTTCCCCATCGCCACGTGGCGCACGATATTCTCGCGCACAACAATCGCATCGTCGATAAGAATGCCAATCGCCAGCGACAGCCCCATCAGCGACATCACATTCAACGTGAAACCGAACAGTTGCAGCGGCACAAACGCCGCCATCACCGAGACCGGCAGCGCGAGCCCGGTGATGACCGTAGATCGCCACGAATTCAGGAACACGAACACCACAAGCACCGTGAGGAACGCGCCTTCCAGCAGCGTTTCCTCGACGTTCCGCACCGAGTTCGCCACGCGCACACCGGCGTCGCGCACGAAGTCGATGCGCGTTCCTGCTGGAAGCGTTTGCTGTACCTCCGCCACGCGCGCGCGGACGGCGTCACTCACCGCCGTCGTGCTGTATTCCTTGCCCTTCACCACATCAAGACCAATCGCCGTCGCGCCGTTGTACAGCGCCGCCGACGTCGGCTCGGCGAGACCGACCTCCACCTGCGCGAGTTCGCCAAGCCGCACCGACTGCGTGCCGCGCTGCGCGACCACGATCTGAGCGAACTCTTCAGGACTCTCCACGCGTCCCGCCAACCGAATGGTGCGCTGCTCGAGCTCCGACGACACGCGGCCTACGGGCGCCGCAAAATTCTGCGGGCGCACGGCGGTAACCAACTGATCGATCCCGATGCCCGCGGCGGCCAGTGCGGCCGGGTTCACGTTGAGGTTGAGCTGGGCACTGTCGCTGCCCACCACGTTCACCTGCGCAACGCCAGAGATCGAACGCAACTCGCCGGCGATGCGCGTTTCAGCCAACCGACTGAGCTGCGCCACCGACAGCGTCTTTGAGGTGAGCGCAAGCGAGACGATCGGTGATGCTCCCGGATCGAATCGGCGAATGCTCGGTTCGATGATCTCAGCCGGCAGCTGGCCGCGCACCGATGCGATCGCATCGCGCACGTCCTGCGTGGCCTGATCCACGTCGCGCGGGAAGCCGAACTGCAAGACGATCTGCGCGAATCCGTCGGTCGACGAGGAGTTGAGCTTCTCGGGATAGGAACGATCGGTAAGGTACCGTATGTCGCATGGAGTACGTGCGTCAGCTGGAGGCACGACGCACGACTCCCTGAGCTCGCCCAGCTTCCGCGCGCTCAGCGAATGAAGCGGAACCAGACGAAGAAGATGCTGAATGAGGCAAAGAAGATCAGGCCGACGATGCTGAGCGCTCGCAACGCGCCACCCGGCTGCATTGCCTTGGGCGTGTGGCTGGACGTGATCAGCCG
>JBBRDP010000343.1:0-2666 GCA_038203795.1 Gemmatimonadales bacterium | reverse complement strand
GGGTCAGGTCGGCTCCGCCGTCATCGCGGCGCTTTGTGCGCTTGACGACGTCGACGTTCGCGTCGGTGTGCGCAACGTTGCGCTGGATGCCGCGCGATGGGGTGACGAGCCGCGCGTGGAGCCGGTGGCGTTCGACTTTCTAGACGGTGCCAGCCAAGACGCAGCGCTGGCCGGTTGCAACACTCTCTTTTTACTCCGTCCGCCGCAACTCACGGGTGACTTCGGCGATGTGATCGCGAGAGCGCGCCAGCACGGCGTCACGCATATCGTGTTCTTGTCGGTGCAGGGGGCAGAGAACAATCGGTTTATCCCCCACCACAAGATCGAACGGCGCTTGATGTCCAGCGGCGTTCCGTACACGATGCTGCGGCCGGCCTACTTCATGCAGAACTTCACCAGCACGCTCCACGATGAGCTGGTGCGCAGGCATCGCATCTTCCTGCCGGCCGGGAACGCCCGGTTCACACTCGTGGATGTCGGCGACATTGCTCGCGTGGCTGCCGTGGTGCTGACGCAACCCGGAACGCAGCACCACGGGCAGGCATACACGTTGACTGCAGCAACGCCACTCAGTTTTGCGCAGATGGCGACGCAGCTATCGACCGATTTAGGCACGCCCATCACGTATGTCTCGCCCAGCCCCTGGCGCTTCTATCGAACGCTTCGTCGCGACGGTCTTGAGCCTGGCCTGATCCTCGTGATGCTGCTGCTGCACATGCTGCCGCGATTCTCCGGCACGCCACCCGTGACGCACACAGTGGCCAACGTGACGGGCCGAGCGCCCATCGAGTTTGCACAGTTTGTTGCGGACCATCGAGAAGCGCTACTCACTGCACAGGATCGCTCATGACGCAGCAGACGCTTTCATCAAACGGTGCGGTCGCACTCCACGAGCCCGTGGCGCATTGCGGCGAGACACGTTCCGTCGCGTCGTTGATGGCGTTCTTTGCTCTCGCATTGCCTGGTCCTGGACATTCTGGCTCGTGGCGTCCGCGCTAAAGGCGAAAGTCCTTCGCCCGTTCCGCCATCGTCGTGCGGCGCAATCTGACGCTTGCCTGCGTGGCGATCCCAGCCTACACCCCAAATTGTCGCAGATGATGGTCGAGATGCTTGAACGCGAGTTCGCCCCATTCGGCTTCGTTGAGTTGTCCAAACAGCGGATGCGGTGACCATCGCGACGGACCCTGCCCAGGCGCGAAGCGGGCAATGAGCGCCACGAGCTGTTCGCGTTCACTGTCGAACGGGCGCGGTGCGCGCCGAATCATTTCCGGTGCAGTCGGCGCGTTCTTCGGGAACGGGAGCACACGCAGCGCGAGCCAGCGCACCGCGCGCGTATGCCCGAACGGGACGCGGATCGGCTTGCACGGAATCTCACCCATCGCGATACGTAGCGCATCCACACAATGCGCCAGCATGGCCGTGCTCGTAAACTTGCCCCACATTGGCGCGGCGGTCGCGCCGAGGCGAGCGAGGCGCGCACCGATATCGGTGCGCGTCTCGAGATCACAAAGCGAATGCATCGGCACGTATCAGCGGCTACGCGGTGCGGCTCACGCCTGCGGCACGCGCGTCAACCACCCATACTCATCCGGCACACGGCCGTGCACGATATCAAGAAATCGCGTCTGCAAATGTGTGGTGACCGGACCGCGCGTGCCGTTGCCAATGCGAATGTGATCGAGACTGCGCACCGGTGTGACTTCCGATGCGGTGCCGGTGAGAAAGACTTCGTCGGCGTTGTACAGCATTTCCCGTGCAATCGGCTGCTCGCGCACCGTGTAGCCGGCGTCAGTCGCAATGCGCTGAATGCTCGCCCGCGTGATACCACCCAGAATCGTGCCATCGAGCGGCGTGGTGTACAACACGCCATCGATCACGAGAAACACGTTCTGCCCGGAGCCTTCACTCACCGTACCATTGGGGCTAAGTGCGATACCTTCTTCGAATCCGTTCGCCAGCGCTTCCATCTTGATGAGCTGTCCGCTCAGATAATTACCGGCGATTTTCGCCATGGCCGGAATGGTGTTGGGAGCCACGCGTTGCCAGCTCGAGATACAGGCGTTCACACCGTTGGTGAGCGCCGCTTCGCCGAGATACGTACCCCATGCCCAGCAGGGAAGGAACACGTGCAACGGGCTCTCCGTGGGCACCATGCCGGCCGCGCCGAATCCACGCACCACCATCGGTCGGATGTAGCACGCCTCGAGCCCGTTGCGCTGCACGAGTTCGCGTGTCGCCTCGATCAGCTGATCGATGCTGTAGTCAATTTCGATACGATAAATGCGCACCGACGCGATGAGCCGCTGCAGATGCTCTCGCAAACGAAACACCGCCGGACCGTCCGGCGTGGCATAGCACCGAATGCCCTCGAACGCCGCCGACCCGAACTGCATTGAGTGGCTCAGCACATGCAACGTGGCGTCGGCCCACGGAATGAACTCACCATCGCGCCAGATCCACTGCGTCTCGGTCAATCGACTCATGTCAGTCTCAAAAAAGGAAAAAGTTCAGAGCAACGATCGCGCCGCCCCGCCATCTACACAAATCGCCTGACCCGTGACAAACCCCGCTTGCGCCGACGCCAGAAACGCAATCATGGCCGCCACTTCCTCGGGTGCCCCCAACCGACGCGCCGGTGTCTCGGCCCGCCACCGATCAAACACCGC
>JBBRDP010000342.1:0-2681 GCA_038203795.1 Gemmatimonadales bacterium | reverse complement strand
CAGCGCGGTGACGGCGCCAAATGACTTCGCCACGTCTTGCACGACCACTGCCCTGTCGGTCGCCATTGATCAGTCCTTGGCGACGGTGGTTGCGGGCGCGATTACCAGTTCGCCCGGCATCCCGATACGCAGCCGACCATCGGGATTGGCCACGATCACGGTGACGGCGTACACCTGCGACACGCGTTCTTCACGTGTCTGAATCGGTGTTGGCGTAAACTCGGCGGCGTTCGCGATCCACGTCACGCGGGCAGGCAGGGCGAGCAGTTCGCCCGGCGAGTCGTCCACCTGCACCGTGACTGACTGTCCAACGGATAGCGTGCGTAATTGGGCGTCGGAGAGGTAGGCGCGGAGCGTGAGCGAATCGAGCGAGGCGATCTTGAAGAGCGGCGACCCCGGTTGCACCAGTTCACCCGGCTCGGCGTAGCGCATGAGCACAACGCCGGTAATCGGGCTGTATATCTGCGTGCGCTGGATTCGCTCGTTCAGCATCGATTGTTGCGCCACGATTGCCTCGGCCTCGGCAGCAAGCGCGCGTCGTGATGCAGCGGCGGCCGACAATTGATCGCCAACAGTCGACGCATCGCGGCGCGCACGGTCCAGCTGCTGTGCTGTGGCGGCACCACCAGCGGCCAGACGCTCGACGCGTGACAGCTCTCGCGCCGCCAGCGCTTGCTGGGTGCGAAGGAGGCGCGACTGCGCATCAACCTCGTCTCGGCGTGCGAGGAGCGCGGTGCTCCGGGCGTTCAGTTCCTCGCGTGACCGCCACAGCAACGCAGTGTCAATCGCCCCCACAAACGCGCCCGCGTTCACCCGATCTCCTTCACGAACCGAGAGGGCAAGCAGGGGGCCACCGGCCTCGGCGCTGACCGTGATCTCGGTGGCTTCGAAGCGGCCATTCGCATCGGCCGGCGGTTTGTCGCACGCGAGCGCTGCAGTAGCGATGAGCGTGAGCGCGGTACGTCGGAGCATGAGATTGATCGTGTGGGTCATGGCAGGGAGACACCGAGTGTTGTGAGCAGTCGGACACGTGCGTACGCAAGCTCGACGAGGTGACGACGCGCCGCGATGCGGGCCGCGAGCAGGTCGCTCTGCGTAGAGATCCACGCCGCCGCCGTGGTGGTGCCTTCTTCGAACTCCAGTCGTGCAATCTGCTCGATTTGTTCCCGCGCGCTGATCAGCTCGCGATCGCGGGATTGCGCGTCCTCCAAAGTGCTGATTTCTTCCCGCTCCGCGATCGTGGCGCGTTCGAGCGCATCAACAAACGCGCGCTCTTCGAGATCAGTCAAGCGTTGCTGAAGCCGGGCTTGCTCCGCCCGTCGGTCGGCGTCAGCTCGTGCGAACGGACGCCAGGCCGCACGAATACCGGCCACGTAGAAGGCGTCGGCATCGGGACGAAGCTGATTGAGTCCGGGCTGTCCCACGCCAGCCTGCACGAAGGCACTGACACGAGGCCGCGCCTCCACGGCGGCGGCGCGCCCCTCGAGCTCGAGACGGGCGCGTGTCGCATCGAATCGTGCGAATTCAGGGCGGTTTCTTTGCCGGGAGGGCGCGTGTGACGATGCGCCGAGGCTGTCTTCGACCGGTGTGACCACGGGCACGTTTGCCGGAATGTCCGGCACACGAAGCCGCACAGCAGGATCGAAGGCGCGACCCGTCAGGCTGGCGAGTGTCCGCAACGCAGCGCGATATCGAGACGCGACGTCAGCGCGTGCTTCATCAAGGCGAAGCAGTTCGGCACGAATGATGCTCGTGTCGCGCGCCAGCGCCGCTCCTTCGCGAACGCGCGTGACGGCTTCAACCATCCGCTGGTCGAGCAGCATGCGGGTCGCGTCGAGTGCATCGAGCTGTTCCTGCTGCAGCAGGGCAGTGAAGACGGCAGCGTTAACGTCAAAGCGCAATCGATAGAGTTGCTGCGTGACATCAGATTCGGCTTCGCCGAGTCGGCCGCGTTCGAGGGCACGCCGGGACTTCACCGCACCGGCATCGTAGAGCGGCTGGTCGAGGTCGAGCGTGAGCTGATAGCGCGAATACGGTGGCGTGGGAATGCTGGAACCCGGAATCCGGATTGGCAGCTCGGTGACATCCGACTGGTGCGTGGCCTGGGCGTTCAGTTGCGGCTGTGCGAAACGATCGGTCGCGATCACACGGTCGCGCAGCGCTGACGCCTCACGAAGCAGCGCCGGTGTTCGACTCCGGGCGTCACGCGCGATCGCGGCGGCGTGCAACTGCGAGAGCGAGAGGATTTCCTGAGCGCGCGCCACCGATGATGGGGCCACCAGGACCGCGGCGAGCGTGACAGCCGTCCGCCACACGGGCCGGCGGGATCTGATGCCTGGTGACATGCTCATGGGCGCAGCCCCGCGAGAATGAACTCCGGCAACACCGTGATTCGTTCGTCGAGGAACTCGTCGAAACGTTCGCCGTGGAGCGAGAGCAGGTTGGTAATGAGCGGCCGCAGCACGAACGGCAGGATGATTGCACCGATCAAGGTGCCCACGAACTGCTCGACCGAAATGCGACGCATCGTGCCCGCGATGGCCGCAGCCTCGAGTTGTCGGGCCAGCACGCCGAGCGGCGGCGTGCCGACGGGCGCCAGGATCGCCGTCATGCGCTCCGGTTCCGCGTGGAACTCGGCGGCGAGGAAGCCCGCCAGATAGGGACGCTCGCGGTGAAACGCG
>JBBRDP010000341.1:0-2681 GCA_038203795.1 Gemmatimonadales bacterium | reverse complement strand
TCGTAGCGGCGCCCGTCGCGAGGGAACTGGTCGAGATCGGCCACCGTCCACACGGCACCAGCAGGCGCAGGCAGAACGGCTGAGGATCGCGCGGTTGTGGACATGTACATAGTATCGGCTCGGCGGCGGCGCGTTGGCAAGAGGGTGGCATGCCGCACGTTGCCACGTCGACGCAACCGCAGCGTCACCGAAACGCTGCGATCCGTGTTGTCACACTGCGACGTGCGTGCCGAGCGCAGCGGTCTTGTGCCGAGCGCTACGGTTCCGCGTCGGGTGTGCCGAAGAGTACGTCTGCGCTCAGTGCGAGTGGGGGTGCCGCTGGCAGGGGCGTCCACGTGATCCCATCGCGATGTGTCTCCGGAAACTCCGACCTGCGCGTCCAGCGCTCAAGCACTCGTGCCGACACATCGAGCAGCCACACTTCACCAACACCGTGCGCGAGATACGCTGCTCGTTTGGCATGACGATCACGCCGACGAGTGGACGGACTGAGTACTTCGACGACGAGTACGGGAACTGGTGCGTTCTTCCACGTGACCGACTTTGATGGCTTGACCGGAAACACTGCGAGATCGGGCTCAAGCCACGTCGTCTCGCTCGCATAAAACCCGCTGGGTGATAGCACCGCCCATTGTGTATGCGCCTTGCACCAACTGCGGATGACGTGCGAGAGATCCGCAGCGGCCACCTGGTGCCCGAACGATGGCGGCGGCGTCACCAGCAGCTCCCCGTGCAGCACTTCGTAGCGGCGCCCGTCGCGAGGGAACTGGTCGAGATCGGACAACGTCCACACGTCACCGGCAGGCGCGGGCGGAATCGCTGAGGATCGCGCGATGATGGACATGTCCATAGTATCGGCTCGGCGAGCGCAGGTTGGCAAGGGCGGGGCATCCCGCAAGCTGCGATGTAGAGCCAACCGCAGCGTCACCGAAACAATGCAGCCCGTGTTGTCACGCTACGCGGAGCGCGCCGAGCGTAAGAGTACCGCGCGGAGTTCAACGATTCTGCACGAAGCGCTACGATGCTGTATCAGCCACACCAAAGAGCACGTCCGCGCTCAACTCCAGCGCTGGCGAGGTGGCAACCGGCATCCACGTGATGCCGGCTGGATGTGTCTCGGGAAACTCCGATGCGCTCGTCCACCGTTCGACTGTGCGCGCGGGAATGTCGAGCAACCACACCTCACGCACGCCGTGCGCCAGGTACGCTGCACGCTTGGCGTGGCGATCGCGTCGACGGGTGGATGGACTGAGCACCTCTACGACAAGTACCGGTATCGGTGCGGTTTGCCAGGTGAGCGACATCGAGGGCGCCACCGGAAACACCGCGACGTCTGGCTCCAGCCAGGTGGTTTCGCTCACGTAAAATCCGCTGGGTGCCATGACCGACCACCGCGTGTGCGCGGTGCACCAGTTTCCAATGGCCCGCGCCAGTGCTGTTGCCGCGAGCTGGTGCCCGAATGATGGCGGCGGCGTCACCAGCAGCTCCCCGTGCAGCACCTCGTAGCGACGGCCGTCGCGAGGGAACTGGTCGAGGTCGGACAGCGTCCACACGTCACCGGCAGGCGCGGGCGAAATCGCTGAAGATCGCGCGATGATGGACATGTCCATAGTATCGGCTCGGCGAGCGCAGGTTGGCAAGGGCGGGGCATGCCCGATAGTGGCCGCACTCCGCAGAAATTCCGGCACCGTTTTTACGCACTCGGTAGCGGCGCTCCGCAAGCGCGCCCGCCCTCGGCAAGACGCGGGATGCTCCATAGATTTCGCAGATGACCACACGCACCCTTGGCGGCCTGCTCGCCCCCGCGGTTACGACGTTCGATCACGCCACCGGCGAACTCTCGCGCGAGCCGTTCGTTCGCAATCTTCAGGCGCATCTCGCCGCCGGCCTCGACGGTATCCTTGTTGCTGGCTCAAGCGGTGAAGCCGCGCTGCTCGACAGCGCTGAGCGTCGACAGATCACGGAGTGGGCGCGCGAAGTGGTGCAACCGCATCAGTGGCTGCTCGTGGGCACCGGCAGCGAAAGTACGCGTGAAACGATCGCGCGGTGTCGCGATGCGAAAGTGGCCGGTGCGGATGCTGTGCTCGTTGTAGCGCCGCACTATTTTCTCAAGCGCATGACGGAAACCGCGCTGCTCGCGCATTATCGCGCCGTGGCCGACGCCAGTCCGCTCCCGGTGCTGTTGTACAACATGCCCGCGTACGCGCATCTCGTGTTGTCGCCCGAGTTGGTGCACATCATGGCACAACACGACAACGTGATCGGCATGAAGGACTCCGCGGGCAACCTGCCAATGCTGGAGCAGTATCTCACCGCGCAGTCCGACACGTTCAGTGTGATCACCGGCAGCGGCGGTACGGCGGCGGCGGCCGTAGCACATGGGGCGCGTGGTGCGATTCTGGCGATTGCGTTGTACGCGGCGCTTCCCACGCGCGCGATGATCACCGACGCGCTCTCGGGTAATCGTGACGAGGCCGCGCAGCTGCAGCTCCGGTTGGTGCCGTTGGCGACCGAGATCGCGGCGGCATTCGGCCCGCCGGGGCTCAAGGCGGCGATGGATCTGGTGGGGCTCGATGGTGGAGCGCCGCGTTCGCCGCTGCTGGCGCTCGATGCGGTGGAACGGAGCACGGTTGCGGATGTGCTGCGGCGAGCGGGCGTATTGGCGGCGAGCTAAAATGTCA
>JBBRDP010000340.1:0-2710 GCA_038203795.1 Gemmatimonadales bacterium | reverse complement strand
AGTGAGAGGCCCGGACAGTACGGGCTCATGAGGTCCCGATACAACGCACCGAGCGCGGCGGGGCGCTCGACACCGATCACCACGGAGTCCGGCGATCGTACGCCACCGGACGGAATTTGAATAACCACGTGTGTTTGGCCGTGCAAAAGGTTCAACACGAACCTTAGGCAGACACGGCTTCGCGTACAAGCGGCTGATGCGCGCCATCGCCAGTGAGAGCGCCAGGCATCATGCCGGACGACCGCCAAAGCCACGCGCGAGGCCGCGCGCGAGACCAAGCGCTACGCCACGCGCTACGCCACGCGCTACGCCACGCGCCAACCGCTACGCCACGCGCCGACTCGGTTGCTGCATCGGTGCCAGCATTTCTTCGGCCCACGTCAATGCGCCAGCGTAGGCGTCACCAATGATCTCAGGATCAATTCCCATTTCCCGCGCCACTTCGCTCGCGCTTTCGAACATGCCCAGCTCATACGATTCGGCAAAGAGCAGCGCATTGGCGTACGGCCCGGTCCGCTCGATCAGCGCTTCCTTGGCGTCGTCGGCCAGAGCAACGCGCGACAGCAGCTCCTCAATTGGCATGCGAAATACTGCATCCAGCAGCGAGAACAATCCCACGAGGAACAACGTACCCGCGTCGCGACCACTGCCCGCCAACTGCTCGCACAGCCGCGCGCGCTCCACCGCCTGCTGCACCAGGTGCGCGTCCATGTCGTTCGTGCTGCGACGTGATGCCGCGATGGCCAGTGCCAGCCACTTGAGCAGCGCATTGCGTCCGAGCAGGCGTAACGCATGACCAATAGACGTGACACCGCGAGCGCCCACCGACGCCGAGTTCACAATGCGCAGCAACTGGAACGTGAGCACCGGATCAACCGATATCGCGTCTTCCAGTGTACGATCCTGAACGTTCGGATCTCGCGCCTGACCGAGCAGACGCAAGGCCGAAATGGTTGACGACGGTAGCTCGCCGGACTGCAGAGGTTCCGGTCGGCTGAAGTGCGACCCTTCAAACGCGTCAAACCGCAGCGACTTCGCGCGGGCAAGCTGCGCCGGATCGTAGATGTGGTCCGCGATGAGGCGAACATCGGGGCGCACGCGCACACGCGCTATGATATTCGCCAGTTCTGCAGTGTTATCATTGCGCACATCAATACGCACCCAGTGAGCGTAGGGCAGCAGCGCATCAGACGCGGCCGGTGTTTCCGAGAGCTCGTCGAGCGCAATCTGTCCGCCCGCCGCGCAAAACCGTTGGATGGCATCCAACACCACCGGATCGGCACCCATATCGGGTGGGATGACCGGAATCGTGGTATTCGGATCGGCCATCTGGATAATCTGTTCCAGAAACTGTCCACGCGAACACGGCACAAAAGCCGGTCGGTCAGCGCGCACATTGTCGAACTCTCCGGTGAGAAAGCTCTGGGCAAATGCCTGGGCGCCCTCCGGAGTATCACGAAAGCGGATTTCGTAGCCGAGCAGGTCACCGTCGCCGGTGAAGACTGGCTGGCGCACGACACAAAAGTCGGACATGGCAGCGATAAGGGAGAAGGTACTTGAGCGAGGATCGGCCTCAGCCGACCTGGACTTGAGCGGCGAATGGATGAATCTGGCCCGAAACTGGGACAAATCCACCGCCGTATGGGGTGGCGCCGACGCGGGACCCCTCGCCACACTTCGATCACGGCGATCGCGCGCGTTCGGTCGCACCCGATTGATCGTGGTTGAACAGTCACCCTTGAAGTGTCAGGAGTGTCATGAGTCTGTCGTCGTTGGAGGGCTCGCTGCATCGCGGGTGCGGTGGGCGATACGCGCTGCACATCGAGCAGGTCACGGTACGGTTGAGCGGGATGGCCGCCGAAGTGACGCGCGAGTTCTTTCGCTGCGAAAAGTGCGAACACGAGCAGCGCACGATCGAGCAGCGTGATGCGGCCGAAAGGCAGGCCACCGACCAGATCCGCGAGAAGCACAGTCTGCTGCTCCCCAAGGAGATCAAGCAGCTGCGTGAGTCCATCGGGTTGACATCGGCTCAGCTGGCCGATGTGTGTTATGGCACACCCAAGGGCATCGTGGCCGGCTGGGAGAAGGGGCGCTACCTGCAGAACCGTGAGGCGGACGCCCTGTTGCGCAGTCTGCTGGATGCGGAAACGCTGGAGTACCGCGCGTCTCGCTCAGGTGTCGTTCTGCCCTCGCTGGCAGAAGCGATCGCCGCACCCTCGGCTCCTGAGGACTGAATATCTCTGTTGTCACAGCCAGCGCACTGACGCGACGCTTCGGCGCCGTCACGGCTCTCGATACACTGTCGCTCTCGATTCCCGACGGTATTACCGGGGTCGTGGGCGCAAACGGTGCGGGCAAGAGCACGTTCCTGCGCATTCTGCTGGGTTTGCTCGAACCTTCGTCGGGTACCGCCACCGTATTTGGACACGACGTGGTGGGCGAACGACACACCATCAGACGGTTGGTGGGCTACATGCCCGAGCACGATTGTCTGCCCGCCGACAGCAGTGCCGCCGAGTTTGTGATGCACCTGGGTCGCTTGTCCGGGCTGCCCCGTGTGGCCGCGCGCGAACGCACGGCCGAAGTGCTGCGACACGTGGGCCTGTACGAAGAGCGCTATCGGCCAATGGGCACGTACTCCACCGGCATGCAGCAGCGCGTGAAGCTCGCGCAAGCGCTGGTGCACGATCCGCGACTGCTCGTGCTCGAT
>JBBRDP010000339.1:0-2715 GCA_038203795.1 Gemmatimonadales bacterium | reverse complement strand
CACGCGGAGATGCGCTCACGACGCCACGCCTGTTGTTGCTGCACGGACTCGAAGGCGGCCTGCATTCACACTACGCACGCGGCCTCTTTCGCGAGGCGGCACACCGTGGGTGGGGCATGGATCTGTTGCTCTTTCGCACGTGCGGGCCAACACCGAATCGCCTGCCGCGCTCGTATCACTCCGGTGAAACGAGCGACCCGCTGCATGTGATTGCGCGCTTGGCGGCGGAATCATCGGCGCCACTGGGCGTGATTGGTGTCTCACTTGGTGGCAACGTGTTGTGCAAACTGCTCGGCGAACAGGGCGACGCGTTGCCCGAGGTGATGCGCGGGGCCGTAGCCGTGTCCGTGCCGTTTGATCTCGCGCGCGCGTCGCGCTGGATCGGACGGGGCTTCGGTGCGGTGTACGAAAAGGCGTTTCTGCGGTCGCTCATTCCCAAGGCGCTCGCCAAAATTTCGCGACATGCCGAGCTGTTGCCGCTGACCGCAGTGCAGCAGGCACGCACCCTGTGGGAGTTTGATGATCGGTTCACCGCGCCGCTGCATGGTTTCAACGACGCCGCCGACTACTACGCTCGTGCGAGCTCACGCGCGTTTGTGGCCGGGGCCCGCCGACCGCTGCTCTTGCTGAGCGCGGTGGATGATCCGTTCCTGCCTGCCGATGTCCTCGCGGATGTGGCCGGCTTGGTGAAAGGCAATCCACACATTACGGTGGAGTTTCCGCGCAAGGGCGGCCATGTCGGATTCGTGAGCGGTCGCGCGCCGTGGCGCCCCGATTACTACGGCGAGCGACGGGCGGTTGAGTTTCTCGCCGGGCACATGGGTTAACGAAGGTTCGCGTGTGTGCGTCATCCACACGTGTCACCGTGTTTCCGTTTTCTCGCGTGCGACGCCGGATTACCCTCACTCCGCAGCTTTCATGACGCGCCCACCATTGATTGCCACTCACCTTGTCGTGCTGACGGTTGTGATGTTAGGTGCGATGGCACCAACCCGCGCGCCTGCGCAGGTGGTATCACGCGCGGCGTATGATCCATTGGCTGTTGCATCCGGTGCAGCGATCGCGCACCTCGATCTCGACGTGCGCGACACCGCACGCAATCGCACGATTCCCATTCGAGTGTACCGTCCGCGTACGAGCGCACCGGCGCCGGTGGTGTTGTTCAGCCACGGACTCGGTGGTGCGCGCACCAACAACGCGTATCTCGGCGCGCACTGGGCCGCGCGCGGATACATCGCCGTGTTCCTGCAACACCCCGGCAGTGACGAAAGTGTGTGGAAAGGCGTGGGTCCCGGGCGCGCACTGGCAGCGATGCGCGAAGCGGCGAGCGGCGAGAATTTCATGTTGCGCGTGGCCGACGTGCCGGCCGTACTCGATGCACTCACCACATGGAATGGCGAACGCGGTCATCAACTTGCCGGCGCCTTTGACATGTCGCGCGTGGGCATGTCAGGACATTCGTTTGGTGCGGTGACCACACAAGCGGTGAGTGGACAGGCGTTTCCACGGCAGCGTGCCAACACCCGTGATGCACGCATTGATGCCGCGCTCATTCTCAGTCCGAGTGTACCGCAACAGGGTGACGCAAAGAGCGCGTTTGGTGCGGTGACCACGCCGTGGTTGCTCATGACCGGCACCAGGGATGTTGGGCGAATTGGCGGTGCCACAGTCGACAATCGGCTCGCCGTGTACCCGGCGTTACCACCGGGGAGCAAATACGAGTTGGTGCTCTTCGACGCCGAACACTCGGCGTTTAGTGAGCGCAGCGTGCCTGGCGAAAGGGACGGGGTGCGCAATCCCAACCACCATCGTGCGATCCTGGCGTTGAGCACCGCCTTCTGGGACGCGTATCTGCTCGGCAACGCTGATGCCCGGGCGTGGCTGGATGGTGCACCGGCCCGCGCGGTACTCGAAGCGAAAGATCGCTGGCAGCGAAAGTAGCGCGCACGCCATCGAGCGCGAGGTGCACGGACGGCTCGGCGGCGGCGACATGGCCGCGCGGCGATAGATTCGCTGTATGAGACGCACCTCTTTCCGCTGGCCCGTCGCCGCGCTCCTCGTGCTCGCGGCCTGCACCATCGAAAACCGCACGCCCGCCGCGACCAACAGCGACGCGATCGGCGCCCCACCGTCGATCAACGCGCCTGACGGCGTCGTGCTGGGTACAGCGGCCGACGCCGATTCGCTGCTCGTGGACGTGCGCTCGCTTGACAGCACGATTCTCGTGGACCTGCGTTACCGCGACAGCAGCAACTTCACCGGCGCGCCGTTACCCGGCTACGAAGCGAACCGGGCGCTGCTGCACCGCGCGGCCGCCGCCGCACTCGCGCGCGTGCAATTGTCACTGCGCGCCGAAGGATTGTCGGTTAAAATATTGGATGCGTATCGGCCTGTGCGGGCTACGACCGCCATGGTCACGTGGGCCACACAGACCGGGCGCGAAGATCTGATCTCCAACGGCTATATCGCCGACCGCTCGCGGCACAATCTCGGCGTGGCCATCGACTGCACGCTGGTGGACCTCGCCACCGGTGCCGAGCTCGACATGGGCACGCCGTACGATACGTTCACCGACGCGGCTCACACCGCCAACGCGGTCGGCCAGGTGGCCGTCAATCGCCTGCGGTTCGTGACGGTGATGGCGCGTGAAGGTTTCGCGAACTATGACAAGGAGTGGTGGCATTATTCCTATGTCGTGACGTCACCGCTGCGATT
>JBBRDP010000338.1:0-2752 GCA_038203795.1 Gemmatimonadales bacterium | reverse complement strand
AAAGGCCACCGGTCGCGCGCTGCCAAGTGGTACGGTCTCCACGAAACCCGTTCGACCGTCAAAGAGGTCCGCGAGTGCCGGCTCATCGGGCAACGTCACACGCGTGGCCCAGATCAGGCCCTTCGCGTCAATGATAAGCGCGCCGTAGGCCGGGATCTCCGGTGCGATCTCCGCGACAGCGAGCACCATGTCAGCGGGAACCGTACACGGTTTCATGCCCTGCATCTGAATGGTAGGGCCGTCGCCGAGCATGCGCGCCGCGAGCTCGCGCGACGTGCGTCGCCGCACCGTATCCCGTCGTAGCACACGCGGCGCGGCACCGCCCTCGTACACGGTGATCGCGAAATCGCCGGTGGAGAAAGCGACGAGTGCGTCGCGAGCGTCCCATGCGAGCCTGGGAGAAAAGATCGGTTCTACCGGATAGTCGCTGGTCCGACACACTGGCGGTGTGCTGCGCGTCGCTGGGAGTACCAGCGCGGCGAGTGGTGTGCGCACGCCACTGCTGTCGCGCCACAGCCTCGACGAGTCCGCGTAGTTGTAGTTGCTGCCTACGACACTGCGGTCGGGAAGAAACCGAAAGCGAAACGGACGCTTGGGCTGTACGATCTGTTCGTCACGCAGCGCGCCATCAGCACCGTACACAATGACCTTGCGTTTGCCGCTGTCGTAAACGTGTGTGGTGCTGTCGGGCGCCGTTGCGAGGACGAGCGGAAACTGCAGCTCGCCCGGTCCCTCACCCGCGCGCCCCCAGGTACCGAGCAGTACACCATCGGCGCTCAGTACAAGAATGCGGTGGCTATCGCGGTCGATCAGGAGGACACGATTCTGTAAATCGACGGCGACATCGTGAACGCTCAACGAGGTGAAGCTGAGCGCCGTGTCGGCGCTGCCACCCACGCTCCAACTACGCTGCAGAATCGGGGAACCGGTGTCATTGCTCGCAGGCGTGTCGGCACCGGTGCCTGTACAGCTCACCAGCAGAAGACAGAGGAGTGCCACACTTCGTGGTGAGCGCATCTTCAAAAATCCGCTGCGGGGCGTCAATATGTGCCGAGCGATCACTGTGATCAAAGCCGGTGCACACACAATCCTGCAGCGCGTTTCTGGCCGAGTCAACCACATCTCCATGACCAACCCAACTCTTCAACGGCTCGACGGTTCGGCACTGCGCTTCTTGCAGGTTGGCGAGGCGGAACAACCCCGTTCCCTCGTGTTGATACTGCACGGGTCGGGGTCGCACGCGGCGAATCTGGCACCGTTGGCACACCGTTTCGCCAAGCGGCTTCCTCATACGCTGTTCGTGCTGCCCAACGCACCACAATCGTATGTCGACGTTTTGCCACCGGACGAGATCGCGCACACGGAAGCGGCCCGACCGGGGCTGGATTGGGAAGCGGTACGCACCTGGGTCGCACCCGGCAACGGAAACGCCGACAGCGCGAATGCCGACAGCGCGCGTTCACTGCGCCAATCCTTCCTCGACAGCATCCGTCCGCCGGTACGGGGTGTCAGTCGCCTCGCGGATCTGTTGCTGGCCAAATACGCGCTGTCGGATACGGCGCTCGCGATCTACGGGTTCTCGCAAGGCGGTATGCTCGCGATGTACGTCGGCGTGGCACGCCCAAGCCGGTGCGCTGGCATCGTGAGTCATTCCGGACACTTCCTCGGCGCCGATGAGGTGCTATCGCGGCCACAAACACTGCTCGTGGTTGGCTCCCTAGAGTTGCAACCGGATCAGGTGATGAGTCAGGTGTATCCGCTCACGACCCAGGCACTGCGGGAACTCGACGTGCCATTCGACGAGCTCATCAGCGATGGACTCGGGCACGACGTC
This sequence comes from Gemmatimonadales bacterium, assembly GCA_038203795.1. Taxonomy (GTDB): domain Bacteria; phylum Gemmatimonadota; class Gemmatimonadetes; order Gemmatimonadales; family Gemmatimonadaceae; genus JAABRT01. The sequence goes on along the minus strand of JBBRDP010000338.1, from coordinate 918 downwards.
AACGAGGAAGTGGTCGACCGAGCGGTGGCGTTTTTTCAGGATATCTTTGGCACGAATCAAGCGGCGCTGCCAGAACACGAACCGTGAAGCACACGAGCTACCACACTCAATAAAACGCCACTTACACGGAGTGTGCGAGGATGTCCACGCGACTACGGTGAGCCGCGTCGGAGGACCAGATCGGCGATCACCGGCCGGTGGTCCGACGCCCGCGTGTCGAGCACGGACGCTGCAATCACGCGAATGCCCGAAGAGGTCATCACATAGTCGATACGTTTTGTGGGTGCGAGCGCCGGATACGTGAACCCGGCATCGCTGCGCCCGTGCCATGCGTCACGCAACCGTGAAAACAGCGGCGCGAGTTCGGGCGCGTCCGGCGGCGCGTTCAGATCGCCAAAGAGCACCAGAGGCCCGTCCACGTCGGCGATCACGGCCAGCATCTCGTCCACCTGCTGTCGTCGCACTGCCGGATCGGCCCGGTAGTCGAGATGCGTGTTCATCACGCGCAGTTGAACGCCGCGCACGTTGACGGTCGCATCGAGCAGCCCCGGCATCGGTGTCGCGAGCGCGCTTGTCTGCTGCGTGGACAATCGTGTAAGCGGACGATTGCGGAACGCCTCGATCGGGTGGGTGCTCAGCAGCGCCACACCGAACTCGCGCATCGGTCGCAGCGAATCGCCCGACGGATTCCGGTAGATCGGAGCAAAGCGTACCTGCATGCCGAGCAGCTCGCCGAGTCGCGTGGCCTGATCGGCGAATTTGCTGCGGTCGCCCCAATGCACATCGACTTCCTGCAGCGCAAGGACGTGGTCTGCAGACGCACGGATCACGGACGCAAGCTCGTCGAGATCACCGGCACCGGCCGCGATGTTGAAACTCATCGCACGCACATGCACGTCACCGGCCGCGCGCGTAGCC
>JBBRDP010000337.1:0-2797 GCA_038203795.1 Gemmatimonadales bacterium | reverse complement strand
CAGGCGGTGCGCCAGATCCTGCAGCTCCGCCTTGACGCCCAGGTACCGCTCCTTCGGCGTCATCTCCTGATTCATCCAGTTCGAAAACGGATGCGTACCCGCCGACGCAATCGCCAGCCCGTGCTGCGCCGCCGCACCGATCACGGCCTTGCGATGTTTGATGAGCTCCACACGCAACTCGGCGATCGTGTTGCATGGCTTGGTGCCGATTTCCACCTGACACTGATGCAGCTCAGGCTTCACCTCAAGCATGAGCGGATCGTCGGAGCGGATGAGTGCTTCAAACCCCGGTGTGAGATCGCGCGTCACCGGGTCGATGATCTGGTATTCTTCTTCGATACCGACGGTGAGCGACGGTGCCTTCATCATCACGACTCCCGAGTGGATCCTGCAACGGCAGCGGCGGAGCGGCTTCGCTCGGCGTACTGCGACGATGCGGCAATGAAGCCGCCGAACAAATGACGCGTATGCGGGTCGGTCATCTCGAACACTTCCGGGTGCCACTGCACACCTACGACAAACGCCTCACGAGGCAGTTCGATCGCTTCAATCAGACCATCGTGTGCGCGCGCCGACACCACCAATCCCTCGCCCAGATCACGCACACCCTGATGGTGCATGCTGTTCACCATGATCTCGTCGGGACCGTCGAGCAACGCAGCCAGCCGCGTGCCGCGCTCGAGCGTGACGGAATGCGCGAGGTGCTGGCGGGAATAACCGGCGGTGGGAAAGTAATCGTGTTTGGCCAACTCAGGGCGTTGCGTTTCGAGATCCTGCCACAGCGAACCGCCCCGTGCAACGTTGATGATCTGCAGTCCGCGACACAGGCCGAAAATCGGTTTGCCATCTTCAATCGCCCACCGCGCCAACTGTAGCTCCACACGATCGCGCGCCGGATCGAGATTGCCACACTCCGGTAGAATTTCCTGTCCGTACTGCCGCGGGTCCATGTCGACGCCGCCGGGAATGAGCAGCCCGTCGAGCCGCTCGTAGATCGCACGCAATGTGGGCAGGTCGTCGTCGAACAACGGAATCATCCACGGCACACCACCCACCATGGTGGTCGCCACGAAATAGCGCTGGTTCATCACCCAGGACTGCGGCAACGCCGGCGGAATGCCGTCAATGGAATGCAGTGTTTGTGTGGTCAGGCCAATTGTTGGCCGGTACGGCGACGCGCTCATCGATTCTCCACCAGAAATGTGGGGACGTTGGATCCCCCGCCTGACGTCACATTCAGCAGCGGATCGGTCGCGATGCGGGTGAGGCACCCGTCCACCACCTCCTGCTGTACCAGAAACGGCGCCGTATCAACCATGCGATCGCCAATGTGCAGACTCCCGTCAACCCAGGCCGGGTACGGCTCGGTTGGCAGTACGACACGTTGCTGAACGATATACGGATTCGCGAGCGCCGTCATCAGGGCCGTGTTCCAGTCGTCGTCGGACACGGTCCAGCCGAGCACGATGCCCTTGCCGCCGTAGTCGTCGTTCGGCTTAAGGACCAGTTGCTCCCGGTTCTCGCGGATGAACGGCAGCAGATCGACCTGCGCGCCGGCGTGCTCGGTCATGCGCTCTTCCACAACGCGCGTCCAGGGCACGTGTGCTGACACCACCGCCCGCTCCTCGCTGGTGAAAAGCGGCGCAAAGCGTTCGTCGCTCACAACCGCGAGGCTGGCCTTCTTGTGCAACAGCTTGCAGCGGAACGGGTTCACCATGCACACCGCTCCGTCCTGCACGGCGCGCACCACCGGCGAGTCTTCCCCGCACCGCAGCACCAGCTCGTCGATGAGCACCCGCTTGTAAATCAGGGTGACCGGGGTGCCGCCGATCGTGAGTACGCCGTTTGCATACTCGGCGTCCCGGGGATCGCCAATGAAGACCGGTACGCCCACCGCCCGCAACAGCTGCTCGAACAGCACGAACTCGCTGTAGGTTGGCACCTCCTTCCAATCGAGAATCACCACGCTCGGCGTTTCCCGCACACCGCGCCACGCGTGGTACGAATCGAGCAGCGCCTTCACCGTGCCGGGTGCGGCCGGAATCGGCAGCGCCACAAAATGCCGCCGGAACTCGCCCATTGCCGGCAGGTCGAGAAACATCTTCGCCAGCGAGTCATTGTAGGCCGCACCGGCCGGTGATTCCGCGTTGTATTCGGTGTACTTGAGCCCATCCGGGCCCGGCGCGAAGAACGCGTCGAGGCGCGACAGCGGGCTGGCCACCGGCAACTGTGGATCGGCGTGAATGAGCCGCTCCTCCCAGTCGAGCAGACGGAACTGCGCGCGAATCGAGGCGTCGGCCATGGCCGCCTGCCGCACCTTTTCCATGGCGGACACCACGAGGCGCGACGCACGCCCCACATGCCGATACTGGGCCAGTGTCATGAGACGCGGCCGCAACACGCTGCACAGCGGACGGTCGCCGAAGTACAGCCCGTCGGTGCGCAGCCGAGTGGAGAGCATCTCGCCCGAGGCCTGCGCAATGTCGTCGCTCAGGCCGTCGTGGTATCGCTGGATCGCCTCGGCCGCGATCGGATCATCGCCCAATCCTGTGGAGCCTTGGCTCATGCGCCGGCGGGAGTGGCCACCGGAACCACGGCGGGCGCGGGCGCGGCGTCGGCGTGCTTGAGTGGCGGAATAGCAGTTTCGGGGCGCTCGCCACCGGGCGGCAGCGTAGCCAAACGGATCGCCATATCGGCCATGTGCTCCACGACCCACTCAAAGTAGGCCGGCGTGAGCGAGTTGATGTCCATGTCCGGCGCGGGGTTCATGAAGTCGATGGCGTACGGAATGCCATCC
>JBBRDP010000336.1:0-2809 GCA_038203795.1 Gemmatimonadales bacterium | reverse complement strand
CCATCGGAAATGTTGATGGAGCTCGCCTATCGTCTGGCCACCGAAACGTCTCCGATCATTTCGGGCATTCGCGAGAATCTGTACGTGTCGATCACACCGGTGGCCGACGCTGACGGACGCGATCGCAACGTGGACTGGTTTTATCGCGGTCTTGAAGCCGCCGATTCGGCGCGGCCAGCGGCCAGACGTGGCTCGGCAGCAGCGGGAGACAGCGCGCCCGCCGCACGCGGTGGTGGAGGTCGCGGGATTGGCGGGCTTCCCTACTGGGGCAAGTACGCGTATCACGACAACAATCGCGATATCAACATCGTGCTCGATCAGATGCGTGCCATTGTCGACTGGTACTTCACGGCGCATCCGCCGATCATGCACGACCTGCACGAGTCACTGGCGCTGCTGTACACGTACAGCGGTGGTGCGCCGCAGAATCCGAATCTTGATCCATTGCTGTTCGCCGAACTCCCGTGGTTTGCCAACTGGGAAATGGCGCAGATGACCAAGTGGGGCATGCCGGGTGTGTACACGCACGCGTTCATGGACGGCTGGTCACCGGGCTACCTGGGCTCCGTGGCGTACAATCACAACGGGCTCATGAAAATGTACGAGACGCAGTCGGGACGTGATCTCGACAGCGCCGCGATTGCGCGTGTTCGCAATCCGCAGCCGGGTCCGACGCGCCAAGCCGCTGCCGGCGGCCGTGGTGGTGGAATGGGCGGCGGTGCGGGCGGCGTTCCAACAGGACGCGGTGGTGGACAGGATCGCGAGTGGTACCGTGGCATTCCGGTAGGCTTTGACGACGTGGCTACGTTCACACGTCGCGCCAACACGAACTACATGCAGACAGGTGTACTGAGCGCGCTGCAACTCGCGTCGATGTTCCCGGCCACGGTGCTCGAGAACTTCTATGTGAAGACGCGCAACTCGATGGAGCACGGACGCACCGAGGCGCCGTACGCGTTTGTGATTCCGATGCAGCGCGACATGACGAAGCCCGCCGAGCTCGTGAAGATTCTGCGCGTGCAGCGCATTGAAGTGGGTGTCGCACGCGACGCAGTCAAGGTGGGAGACACGACGTACGCCGCCGGTTCGTACATCGTGAAGCTCGATCAGCCGTACGGTCGTCTTGCGAAGAATTTGCTTGAAAAACAGAACTATCCCGATCCGCGTCTGCGCACGTATGACGACAGTGGCTGGTCGATGGGCTTTGCCATGGGTGTCGATGTGATTGAAGTGGCCGACTCCACGATTCTGAAAGTCCCGGTCACGCTCGTCAATGAAGTAAAGTTGGCCGGCACCACAAAGGGCACCGGCACCGCCGCAGTGGCCATCGCGCATCTGGGATCGAACAACATGATCTCGCTGCGTTACAAGCTGAAAGACGTGCCGATGCGTGTCGCCGAAAAGAGCTTTACCGCCGAGGGCATCGAGTTTCCGGCGGGCTCGTTCATCGTGACCGACATGGCCGCAGCGGATCGTGTGAAGGCAGCGGTGGCGGAACTCGGACTCACTGCCGCGTCACTGGCAACAGCGCCCACCGTCGCAACGCATGATGCAATCGTGCCGCGTGTGGCGATCTACACGCAGTGGAGCGGCACGCAAAGCCTGGGCTGGTACCGTCTCACGTTCGACAAGTTCGGCGTCCCGTTTGACCTCATCTACAAAGAGCGCGTGATGAAGGGCAATCTGCGCGGCGACTACGACGTGATTCTCATGGCGGAGCAGAATATGAGCCGTCAGACAGTCATGGCGCCCAAGGCTGCGAACCCGACGCCCTACAAGAAGAGCGAGAAGTACAAGTTCCTCGGCGATTACGGCGAGACCGATGACATGTCGGGCGGCTTTGGTCAGGTTGGTGTTGACGCGTTCGCCGCATTCCTCGAAGGCGGCGGCACACTCATCGCCGTGGGTGATGCGGCGCGCTTGCCGATTGAGTTTGGTTGGGCGGGGACGGTCGATAAGGTCTCAGTGCCGGGACTGAACGCGCAGCGTCCGCTCATTCAAGCGGAGATCGTGAAGCCGGAGCATCCGGTGTTCTACGGCTTCGGCAGCAAGATCATACCGATCAAGTACGTGGGCGGTTCACCGTTCAAGGTGGGTATTGCGAACGAAGCGAATGTGATCGGTCGCTACGTGGGCGGCGACAAGTCGGTGTTGTCGGGACTCATGGTGGGTGCCGATTCCATCAGGTCGCGTCCGTTCGCGGTGGACATTCCGAACGCGTACAAGGGCAAGGGACGCGTGATCATGTTCTCCAACAATCCGATTTATCGGTGGCAGAATCATGGTGAGTTCAACATGATTTTTAACGCGGTGATCAACTGGAACGCGCAGCCTGCGATCGTTCCGTAACTGATTTGTGCGAGGGGGGGGCCGGGAGGTCTCCCCCGCCGGGCTTGCCACTGCCGCTTTGCGGCAGAAGCCGCCCGGCGGGGGAGATCCTCCCGGCCCCTCGGGCTTTCCGGAGGGCGAGGCGCTGCGCGCTCGCGGGATCTGGCTGGGGGGCGCTGGGGGGCGAGGCGCTGCGCGCTCGCGGGATCGGGGCTGGTGAGGAGATACTGGGGGCGAGGCGCTGTGCGCTCGCGGGATCGGGGCTGGTGGGACTGGGGGTGCGGTGCGCGACGGGGTGTGTGATGAAAAGTACGTAGCGGAACGCAGTGGTTAAATGATCGTATGACAACATGTTGGATCATTCTTAAACGGAGCGAGAAAACATGACGACATTCAACAAGAACGGCGAACATGATCTGAGTACACGCACAGTGGCGGTGCTCGCAACTGACGGCTTTGAAGAGTCGGAGCTCACTTCGCC
>JBBRDP010000335.1:0-2884 GCA_038203795.1 Gemmatimonadales bacterium | reverse complement strand
CCTTGAACATCAGGAAGTTGCCCGACATGTGGCCGAGCACAAATCCCACGCCGATGATTCCCGTCACTGCCATCACGATCTTCTTGCCGATCGTGCTATCCCAAAACCGAGCGAGATAAGCCATTTATTGAGTGGTGGGCCGGGTGGGCCCGCTCGTGCGGGACCCGGGCCGGTGAGCGCTACAACAGATCAGAACTTGAGCGTGGACATTGGTTCCCGAACAGCGTCGGCACTCTTCGCCAGCGCGGCCTTCTCGCTCTCCGTGAGCTCCACCTCGATGATCTGCTCAAGGCCGCGGCGGCCGAGCTTGCAGGGCACGCCGAGGTACAGATCCGACATGCCGTATTCACCCTGCAGCCACGCGGCGCACGGCAGAATGCGCTTGCGGTCGCGCACAATCGCGTCAACCATTTCCACGGCACCACTCGACGGTGCGTAATACGCAGAACCCGTCTTGAGGTACTTCACAATCTCGGCGCCACCATCGCGAGCGCGCTGCACAATGGCCGCGAGCTGTTCTTCGCCCATGAGTTGACGAATGGGGATACCGGCAACCGTGGTATACGAAATCAGTGGCACCATTGTGTCGCCATGTCCGCCGAGTACCATCGCCTGGATGTCCTGCACGGACACGTCGAGCGCTTCGGCAATGAATGAGCGATAGCGCGCGGTATCAAGCACACCGGCCATGCCGATGACGCGTTCGCGCGGGAATCCGGTGACGTGCTTGGCGACATGGCACATGACATCGAGCGGATTCGACACCACGATCACGATGGCGTCGGGCGATGTGTTTTTCACATGCTCGCACACCGACTTCACGATGCTCGCGTTGGTGTTGAGCAGATCATCGCGCGTCATGCCGGGCTTGCGTGCAATGCCAGCCGTGATGACCACGATATCGGAGCCGGCGGTTTCGTCGTACCCATTGGTACCGACCACGCGCGTGTCGAACAGTTCAACCGGTGCCGACTCCCACTGATCGAGCGCCTTGCCCTGAGGAATACCTTCGGCCACGTCGACCATAACGACGGTGCGGCTGAGCGATTTTTCGGCGATACGCTGCGCGGTGGTGGCACCGACATTGCCCGCGCCGACGACCGTGATCTTGTTGACCATATGAGATTCGTCCGTGTTGAATACGGTATGTATGCTGCGAGACCTGATCAGTCCAACTTAGGGACCAACACAGAACGCAGCAATTGGACCGTGCGTTCGGAACAGCGATTGCTGCGGCAACAGGTCGTCGGACTGAACGGTCCGACGTTCACTTTGACGCCTCGCCACGCATAGCTGAGCGTGCGCTGACAGTGACTAACCGCCCACCTGACTCAGTGCGCGCAGCCCGCCCACCTGCATCTGCAGCAGCTGATGCTCTTTGGGTTTTTCGGCCAGCGCCTTGCGGAACAAGGGTTCCAGGGGTGCGCCACTGCGCACCGCGTCCCGCAGCAGCACCTCGTGGTCACCGAAGAGGCACGTGCGCAGGCGACCATCGGCCGTGAGCCGCACACGATTGCATGACTCACAGTAGGTGTGTGTCATGGGCGTGATCACGCCCACGGTGCCAGCGGCGCCAGCGAGGCGATAGTATCGCGCCGGACCGTTGCCTCGCGCCGGGCCGTCGTCGTCTGCCAGTGCACCGAGCGAAGCGATGCGATCGAGTACCTCGGCCGTCGGCACCACATGATCCCATGTGAGCTCGCGCAAGTCACCCACCGGCATGAGTTCGATGAATCGCACGTGCCACGGATGGTCGCGCGTCAGCGCGGCGAAATCCATGATCTCGTCATCGTTCACACCGCGCATCACCACCACATTGATTTTCACGGGCGCCAGTCCCGCTCGTGTGGCCGCAGTCGCCGACGCGATGAGGTCGAACCCGAGATCACGGCGTGCGATGGCCTGCACACGATCGGGACGCAGCGAATCGGCGCTGATGTTGACGCGATCGAGCCCTGCATCAACGAGGGGTGCCGCCAGTTCCGGCAGCTTCACGCCATTCGTGGAGAGCGCGATATCTTCGATGCCCGGAACGGCGCGCAGCATACGAACCAGCGTGTCGAGTTGCGGACGGATGGTGGGCTCGCCGCCCGTCAGCCGCAGTCGACGCAAGCCGAGCGGGGCGAGTTGGCGAACGATTTCGACAATCTCTTCATAGCGCAGGATGTCAGTCTTGGGCAACCACGGCAGCCCTTCGAGTGGCATGCAATACACGCAGCGGAAGTTGCAGCGATCGGTGACCGAGATGCGCAGGTACTCAATGCTGCGGCCGAACTGATCGCGCAGCGTGACCGGTTCGTCGCCGGGCAGCGCGACTGACTGCGCAAACGCCGCGACCGGCACGGTTGTCACGGGCGTCACGGGCATAAGGGGCGTACTGGGCGTTCCTGGCGAAGTCATGGCGACACCACTACTCGCGTAGGATCCACCCATGTCCACTCGCCGTCGGCGTAGTGCTCCCGCTTCCAGATCGGCACGCGCACCTTGAGTGCCTCGATCGCGGTGCGCATGGCATCGGCCGCCGGTGCACGCCGAGCGTGTGCGCAGGCAATCGCCACGCTCACGTCGCCAACGGCCAGCGTCCCGACACGATGCACCATTGCGACGCTCAGCCCTTCCCATTGCGCACCAAGCTCGGCCGCAATGGCCCGCATCTCAACTTCGGCCATGGGCTGGTAGGCCTCGTAGTCGATGCCGGTAACGTGGCGACCGTCGTTGACATCGCGCACGGTGCCGAGGAAGGTCGCGACTGCGCCAACTCCATCGTGCTGCACAAGCGCGACGAGTCGATTGAGGTCGATGGCTGACTTGACGATCTCAACCAGTGCGCCTCGCTCGGGCGACGTCATCCGCCGGCCACCGGTGGAATGAGCGCGACCTCGTC
>JBBRDP010000334.1:0-2939 GCA_038203795.1 Gemmatimonadales bacterium | reverse complement strand
CCGGTGCGGCGCGCAGTGCTGAGTCGATCAAGGTCACGGCCGGCGCGAGTTGCTGCGCGCTGAGCAGGGAGTCCACGCGCCCGAGTACTGCGGGTTGCGATGGCGCCAGTGCCGTCGAGCGCGCCGAGCTGCTGGCGAACGCCGTGAGCGGCGCTGCAGCGACAAGTACGACGAGTGCGGCCGTGAGTGCCGTCAGCGCCGTCAGCGCCGTGAGCGCCGCCATGAGCGGAATACGCGATGCACCAGTGGCACGCGCGATCGTGGCATGAAGTGAAATCAGCATGAACTCTCCAGGGGGATTGCGTGTTTGGGACCAGCGGGGCAGCGTTCACGGCTCGCACCCTCCGGCGTGTTAGTAGTGTCATCACGTTCGTCCCCGACCGCAAGCGAGTTGCCCATGATGCCGAACCGTCCGTTGCGCACCGCGCCTGTTCTGTTGCTCTCGTGCGTGCTGGCACTCCATCCCCTGCACGCGCAGCGGGAGCGGCTGGTGGTGCGGCTTGACGGCTTCGCCGGCACCACGCTGTCCGCACCTGCGGGAACGCGCGTACCGGCCGATGCCACCCAGCGCGGCATTTTTGTGAGCGACGCGCATCGCCTGCTGCGTGATGACGGGAACACCATGATCCTCGTGGGTGCGCAATACCGCGGCATGCAAGTCACGTTGCCGTCGCGCTTGTCGGACTCCCCCACCAATGCCACCACGTTGCATGTGGTGACGGCCGATCTTTGGCTGCTGCGTACGCTCAACGATCGGCACACGCTGATCACCGTGCTCAGGCCTGGTGTCTACGGCGACCTCGATGATGTTGGGGCACAGCTGCGTGTCGAGGGCGCAGTCTTTGTCGACCGTATCCTGTCGCCAAAGGCCACGGTTGGCGTCGGTCTGTCATACGCGTCGTCCTTTGGACGGGTGCTGCCGATTCCCGTGGTGCATGTCGTGGCTCGACCACGGCGTCAGATTCTGGTGGACGCGCTGCTGCCCGCGCGTGCCGATGTGTGGTGGCTTCCGCGCAAGGGACTCGACATTGGGTTCAACGCCGCACTCAGTGGCGCCCAGTATGGGTTGGCCGACGCCAATCAGGTGGTGCCCGGGAGCAATGCCCTCTGGCTGGCCAACGCAACCGCTGGCCCGCAAGTCCGGTGGGCACCCATCGGTGGCAAGGTGCAGCTCACGGCTGACGCGGGTCTGACGGTGCTGCGGCGACTCCGCTACGCGCGAAACGGAGACGAGCTGGCCGATCTCGACCCAGGCAACGTGCCCTACGCGCGTGTGGGTGTGCAGTGGTTGTTCTGATTACGGCCACCTGTGGTTTCACGCGTCCTCACCTCCTGCGATAGCTTTCGGTATGTCCACCGTCGCACAACCCGCCACCACCAAGACCCGCGTGTCTGATTCGCGCACTCCCCTGCGGTCTCACGCAGGTGGAGAGCGCAGCGCTTGGCGCATGTGCAACGCGTTCGGTAGCTAAACCGCACACGCCCCCCACCAGCCGGTGACGATATCGTCGCCGAGAGACCGCCCCGCCTGCCACCTGTGCATGCGGGGCGATTTGCGTTTTCGCGGGCGCGGCTCAGCACACTCGCCCTTCACTCCTTCGCAGCAGGCCGATCTCGCGGCCGAACCGCAACGCGAATATGCGCTCGCAGAGCGGGAGGTGTCCTACGGCGGGAGTTCGATCGAGCTGCACGAGTTGCGTCAGCCACGCAGCGCCTGGACGCGGGCGAATACGGTATCTGTACCGCGTGCCACCAGCCGATTCCCCTCGCGCGTCTGCAGGTGATGCCGGCGACGAAGCGCTGCGTGGGGTGTCCTCGTTAGCGGCTGGACACGGGGCCGGCGGTCGCGAGCACCGTGCAGCGACGCTGGCAACTGTTCTCTACTCCGTGTGCTGCGTTGCGACTCTCGGCGTAGGGTCGTCGAGGCGCACGACGGCCGCGTTCTACCGCACGATGCCCCGCAGCGCTGGCAACTGAAGCTGCAACTGAAGTTGCAACTCGGCGATCGAATGCCAGCATCGCTCGACAAACTGTTCGATCGGCCTGAGTGCGCGGATCGAGGTCACACCGATCTGTCTTCAACCCGGAGGCACAGGGGTCACCTCGATCCACGTCACCGGGTATTGCGGAGGGAGCGATCGCATTTCGATGCCCGTGCGCCGTGCGCGAACCGAGGTGCCGGTCACGATGTCGCTGCGTCGACCCCCAACGAGCGCGCCGTTCGGCTGGCGCTTCAGGATGGCCGTGGTGGGGGAGAGGACGAGAAAGTAGCGCCGCGCGGCGCCGTGAGACATGTCGTCGACCAAGACCCGCGCGTGGGGGGTGGACGGATAGACGGTCACGACGGATACGCTGACAACGTCGGGTACCGGTTCCCATGGGGCGGTGGCATCCGAGCGACACGCGGCGAGCGTCACGACGGTAGCCACTGCGAGGACAACGCGGGACGGGGTCATTAGCGCACTACCTCGGTGGTTGTGGATCGGACTCGACCTGTGTTCGGACCGAGCCAACGTTACACGCGTAGTTGAGCCCGCAGCTGTGTCGGACAATAACTGCGTGCGCGCTCCGGATCAAGGAAAGCGCCGCGACCAGAACGTCGGGTGCCCCGTCCGACATGGCGCGACTGATTGCCGCGTCGCCCCCCGTGCCGTTATCGTTTCGGCTGATACCGTGGATCACCTGTTTGCCAGAGCATGAACGAGATCGCCGTCGCCGCCCACTGCGGTGACACGCCAAAGAGCGGCGTGTGTCCGCCAGCGGTAGGTACCCACAACACAGGCCGTGTTGATGTGTTCGCCCGCTGCAACCGTGCGACATATTTCGCCGTCAGCATTCCCGTGCTGAAGTTGTAGTCGTCCGATGCCACGTGCACGATCACGGCGGGTAGGGCGATCGTGTCGGGCACTTGATGATAAGCCGAAGACCGCATCAGCATT
>JBBRDP010000333.1:0-2952 GCA_038203795.1 Gemmatimonadales bacterium | reverse complement strand
GCAACGTGCTGCTTGCGGCAAGTGGCGGCGACATTGCCTCCGCGCAATCCGCTACCATGCCAAACCCGCGTGTCGGCGATCTGTTGCGCGTCGTGCAACGCAACGGTGCGCTGGTGTCAGGACAGGTGACGCGTGTCGACCTTGTTTCACCGCCACACCCGCTCGAGACCCGGTACCTGATCAAACCCCGTATCGAAACTCATGATGCGGAGAATATCGTAGCGATGCATGACCGCGACGTGCACAGCGTCCCGCGCCGACAGCGGCGTCAGTCCGAGTAGCAGGGTCTTGGCACGCTCGATGTCGGCTGCCTCCACCGGATACACCTGATCGACGATGCGAAGCAGTGCATCGAACGCCGGCTGAATGGCCTCACGCCGGTTGATGGCCACGAAGCGGTGAAGAATTTCCTGCAGCACCTCGGCGTCTGCCACCAATCGGTCGCCACGATTGATGTGTTGCTCGAGCAGACGTCGTGTCGTGTCCTTGTTGGGATGCGGCGCCCCGATGAGGTACATCGGGATGTTCGAATCGATGAAGATCACGCGGGAGTCACTCGACGCCGTCGACGCGGTATCCACCCTCGATCTCGGTGAGCATCTGCTGGATGTCGGCGGTTGGATACGCGCCGCGCGCAGCCTCACGGACGGCGGCGAGCTTCCGGCGCGGATCGACCGTCGATTCATCACGGCGCGCCGCACGCAGCGCCTGGCGGACCCATTCGGCCACGCTCATCCGATGGCGTTTGGCGGCGCGGCGGATTTCAGCGATCTCGTCATCTTCAAACAGGACTTGCAAGCGTGTAGTCATATCATGAGTATTTTTGACTCATCACAGGAAGTCAAGCGTCCGGGGATTATCGCAGCAAAATGGACGAGTGAGTCGTCAGCGAAATCGGTCGTCCTGCAAAGCGCGCACGACTGTTCTGGCCATATCGCAGCTCCGATTTTTGTACGACCGGGCGACCGTCGGGCAGGCGCCCAACCGCAATCGCAATCTCGAACCCCGGAATGTCCCCGGGCGGGTTGACCAGACGAAAGGTCGCCGTGCGCAGCTCCAGCGAAACGACGTCGAGCCAGAAGCTACCCTCGACGTCGGGGCCTGTGAGCGAATCGAGCGGCTCAAAGTCGATCCGATGGACGGACACACCATCCGCCGATTCCTGTCCGGCATAGCGGAAGCAGTGCACCGCGAGAAACGCGGAATCCGCCAGAACATCCACATCTGGAATTCTCGTGTTCCAGTCGCGCCTGCGCGAAGACACACGCTGCACCACTCCACCCGGCACGTAGCCACCGCCATCGGTAGGCGATCTGACACTCGTATCGGTGAGGACCGCGACCACCTCGCCGCGGGCGTCGAAATGTCGCTTCACGTTTGCATAGCGGTGCACCACTGGCACCAGACCGGCAACCGCCCGGAGCCGCTCCCCATTCAGGCGCGCCTGTGACCACAACTCCGACACGTCGCCTGCCGTCGCAGACGAATAGCCGGCACTGGTGCACGGCGCATCGGGCATCACCGTGACGGTAGGCAGCATGAGTGCCACGCGCGAAAGTCGGATCGTGTCGCGCTCGATGCCAGCGACGGGGCTCGCCTCGAGATTCGCCTCCATCGGCATAAACCCGACCTGCCGAATGAGCACGCGATGGCGACCTGGCGCGGTGACACGGAGCGCAAACTGCCCCCGCTCATTGGTGAGCCCATTGGCGTTCACGTCCACGGTACGCACCGTTGCATACGGTACCGCAGCACCAGTCTGATCGACGACAAACCCGCGCACCGCCAACGCCTGTGCCCGCAGCTCCACGCCGACGCCAGCGGCAACCATGACTGCCAATGCGCTCCGAGCCATGCGCCTGCGGTTCGCGAGCCAATCGGTCACCATTCCTCCGCCACTCAGGCGTCTGCAGCTGTACTTGTGCGCTGAACGTCACCGCGGGTTCTTGACGCGCCGGCTCCGTCACGCCACGTGCGCATCTTCACTCACGGATCGGTCGAGCCGGCCTCTGAGCGCCACATTAAATGAGGAATGAATCAGCGCGCATACAAGGAACGCTGTCCCCTTGCTCCGTGCACACGCACTCAGACTGCTTCCTGCCCGACCTGCGAGCGCGTCCGCTTCGGCCACTGCATATATGTACGGTACACATACCCCCACGGCACGATCGCCATCAGAATCGGGGTACTCCCGAAGACAGTCGCAAGCTCCTCGGACGGTGAACCGGCGAGTGTTCCAGTGCGCCAGAGCGGCCAAGCGACGAACATGAGCCAGAGCGTCTTGTAACCGATCGTGACCAGCATGATCGGCAGCATGCGCAGCGGATGGATCAGGCCGAGCACCGCCAGCGTCGGATACGTAGCCCAGAGGCACACGGCGACGCCGTACATCGGCTCCCACGGGCCGCGGTGCGTGAGCAATGAGCGCCACGCGTCGGTCGCCACGAACGCCGCCATCAGGAAATAGAAGAGGCGCAGCAGCCAGATGTTCGCAGGCCGTACGCCTTCGTACCGCGCGTGGTCGGGTGCAAAGAAAGATGCGATGGTCATCGGCGCGGTGGAGGGTCGACAGTGAAAGTCGACGTGCGATCTAATGCGTTACGGCATCCTCTCACCGGAGGTTTCGACCACACCGTATGTCGTGCGCGCCCTCGTCCTGCCACTCTCCAGGCAGCCGGAGGCCTCGAGCTCGAGAGGAGAACTACTGCTGCCGCCGCTGTTCCCACAAAGAAAGCGGGGCATCTTCGATTCGAGGCCTTCGTTGCCTCACGCGCGAACGTCCACCAAGGCGCACTTCCGCAGTTGTGCAGTTCAGCGGCCGTGCCGTTCTGCGATGCGCTGTCTGCTGTTCGTCGTTCCTGCTGCACCACTCAGAACATGAACCCCACGCTGATCGGAACGAACCGCGACGTGGTACGCCCATTCGCCACGTTGAACGCCGAGTTCTGCACA
>JBBRDP010000332.1:0-2962 GCA_038203795.1 Gemmatimonadales bacterium | reverse complement strand
CCATCGCGGTCCACCAACCAGGTGCTGGGAACCGCCTTGATGCCGAGCGCGGAAGGCAGCGGATCGACTTCCACCACGAAGGGCAGGTCGATGGGACGACGCTGCCGAAAGCGTTGCACACTGCGGCGCGTCTCGGGGGCAACCAGAAGGAACACCACGTCATGCTGACCGCGTGCGACGAGCGAATCGCGCAACGTGGCAATGCTCGCCAACTCCGCCACGCACGGCGCGCACCAAGTAGCCCAGAGGTTGAGAAAAATGGGACGGCCCCGATACGCGTCCATTCGAACGTCGGTGCCATCGAGTGTGCGCACGCGCCAGTCGAGCGGCAGGACCGGACGCGCCGAGGGCGCATAGCGCGCGATTGGCACCGTGGACGTGCCGCCTACATCCTGTGCCGACAGCGGCGCGCTCCAGCAGGCAGCCACGCCGCCCAAGGCGACGGTCACGATGGCGCGCGCGTTCATGCGCCCGCCAGCAGGCGCCAGAGCTGCGCCACGAGAAAGCACACCACGAAGCCCATCACCAGCGGGAGCATCGTGGCGAGCGTGGTCCAGCGCACGCTGCCGGTTTCGCGGTAAATTGTGTAAATGGTGGTGGAGCACGGGTTGTGCAAAAGGCTGAACAACATGAGTGAAGCCGCCGTGAGCGTGGTCCATCCATTGTCGCGCAGCAGCGTGCCCACACCGGCCGTATCGAGCTCGAACATCACGCCGGCTCCGGCACCGAGTTCAGGAGCGCCACCGGTGAGCACCGTGAGCATGAGCACGGTGGGAATCACGATCTCGTTGGCCGGAATCGCCACGATGTACGCGAGCAGGATTACCCCGTTGAGCCCGAGCAGCAGGCCGACCGGGTTGAGCCCCTGCACAACGTGTTCGGCCACGCTCACACCACCGATGTCCACATTGCTGATCAACCAGATCACCGCACCGGCTGGCGCGGCGAACACAATCGCGCGCCAAAGCACGATGAGCGTGCGGTCGACGAGCGACGTGTACAGCGTCTGCCAGAGACGCGGTGGACGGTACGGTGGCAGTTCAAGACTGAAACTCGTGGCCTCGCCGCGCAGCACGGTGCGCGTGAGGAGCCAGGAGGCGAAGAACATCGCGGCCACCCCTATCAGCGTCACGGCAACGACTGCGGACGCCGACACGAGACCGGCCAGCGCCGGCGGTGCAAGCGCACCAACAAACACCGACGCCAACAAAATCTGCGTGGGCCAGCGGCCGTTGCAGAGCGAAAAATTGTTGGTGATGATGGCCACGAGACGCTCGCGCGGGCTGTCGATCACACGCGTGGCCACCACACCGGCGGCGTTGCAGCCAAAGCCCATGCACATGGTGAGCGCCTGCTTGCCGTGCGCACCCACCCGACGAAACATCGAATCGAGATTGAACGCCACACGCGGCAAGTAACCGAAATCCTCGAGCAGCGTGAAGAGCGGAAAGAAGATCGCCATGGGCGGCAGCATCACGGCGATCACCCATGCCGTGGCGAGATACACGCCGTCCACCACAAACCCGCGCAGCCAATCGGGCGCGCCGGCGGACATGAACAGCGAACTGAGCCACGCATGACCGTGCTCGATGAGCAACGTGCCAAGCATGGCGGAGGGTACATTGGCACCGGCAATCGTGAGCCAGAACACAATGCCCAGCATGAGCACCATGATCGGGAACCCGGTCACTCGGCTCGTAAGCCAGCGATCGAGCGTGCGGTCGAGATCAAAGCGCACGCGTTGCACTCCCGCGAGTTGGGAGGACGCCGCAATGGCTTCGGCGGAACGATAGATCCCCTCGGTGATGCGATCCTGGAAATCGGCGGCCAGCTGCCAACGCACCGCACTGGCCACGGCGAGTACGTCGTTTCCGGTTTCGACGGCCACCGCGCCGTCGTCGAGAATGGCCGCACTCGCCACGGGGGTTGGGCGGGCCGCCCGCGGCCGCTCCTCAGACAACGCCGCCAGCTCACCGTTCTGCACCGCCGCCTCGACGCGGTCGTCCGCGTTGAGCAACCGCAGCGCAACCCAGCGACTGTTGGGCAGCTCCGGGTAGGCGCTGAGCACGGCCTCTTCCACCGTGGCGATCGTGGCTTCGGTCGTGTCGTCGAAGCGCGGCACGCGATACGGCGTGGTGATGGTCTCGCCCGCCGCCATGGCACGCACTGCTTCGCGCACGGCCTCGATGCCCTCGCCGGATCGCGCCGACGCGGCAACGACCGGCACGCCGAGCGCCCGTGCCAGCGCGGCCGGATCGACGCCGATGCCGTGCCGACGCGCCTCGTCCATGAGGTTGAGGCACACCACCACGCGTGGCGTGATCGCCAGCACCTGCAGCGCGAGATTGAGATTGCGCTCGAGGCGTGTGGCGTCGAGCACGAGGATAGTCACATCAGGACGCCCGAAGAGCAGCATGTCGCGGGCGACTTGTTCGTCGTCGCTGGCCGCCTGCAACGAGTACGTGCCGGGCAGATCGACGAGCTTGAAGCGGGTCCCGCCGGACGCGAAGTAGCCTTCAGCGCGCGTGACCGTTTTCCCGGGCCAATTGCCGGTATGCTGTCGCAGCCCCGTGAGCGCATTGAACACGGTGCTTTTGCCCGTATTCGGATTGCCGGCCAGCGCCACGAGATGATCGAAGCGTTCGGTGCGCGCGGTGAGCTGCACCAACTCGGTGTCGTGGGAGAGTGCCTGACCGCGGAAGGTGGACGGACTCATGCGCGCCTCGCGGCGGTGGGCGACGTGACAGCACGCGCTAGCCCACTGCCCTCCGCGTCCTCGTCGCGAATGGACTCGGGCTCGATCAGAATCCAGGCCGCCTGCTGTCGTCGCAGCCCGATGAGCGCGTTGCGGATGTCGTAGGCCACAGGGTCGCCGGCGGCGCTGCGCAGCACCGCTGCGATGCGGGTGCCCGGCACAACACCGAGGTCCAGCAGGCGCCGTCGCTGGGCGCCCCGACATTCG
>JBBRDP010000331.1:0-2974 GCA_038203795.1 Gemmatimonadales bacterium | reverse complement strand
GGTGGTCTTGCCCGATTGGCGCGGTCCATGCACGAGCACGGCGGTCGAGTCGGCCAGCGCTTCGAGCAGCCGAGCTTCGGCGACTCGGGGATACTCGGCCGGGTCTTGCATGCGGCTAATCACAACCCCGCAGGGCGGCTGACTGCAAGGTTACCTAAGCTGACTGACGCCATCGTTGCCGAGCGCCTCGATGGCGTCCACTCGCGGACGAAGGTCGGGACGGCCAGCAAGGGGCAGCAGCTCGGAAGTGGGGACGAATGCTGCGAAACCATGCGGGCTATCCATTTGCGAAAGAATCGCCCGGCTCGCTCCGAATACGAGCGGCGTTCAGACATCAGGTCCGCCGAAACATCTCACGAAGCTTCAAGAAACCTCGAAACGCTGGATGCATGGTATTCGGAGCGTGCGAGACAGATCTTCGCACGCCAGATCGCTGCGCTGCAGAAGCGAGAGCGGAGTCTGACGAATCGGCCGATCAGCGTGCGTGTACGCCGTACGTCACGCCGTTGGGACAGTGGTACCCCAGCCGGCACCATCACGCTGAATCCGAATCTCGTGCAAGCGCCCTCAGGGTGCATCGAGTACGTGGTCGCGCAGTAGCCGGGAGCTGGTATTCCTCTTACGCCATTTTTCGGCGTGTCGTGCGGTGCACTCGCTTTCGTGTTCATCTGCAGCGCATCATCGGTCACCCGGTACTGCGGCCCGAACAGCACCGCCTTGGGACACACCTGATCAAGCGATATCGCATCGTACAGTGTGCCGTCCTTCATCACCCACTTGATATCGGTGGTGTTGTGGATGTCGTGGGGCGGGTTACTGTTGTGCATCTTGAAGTCGGCCGACTCGCCCTTTTCTATATCCCGGGTCCCTGTCGGCGCCGGGGAACTTCGCGCAAGATGCTCTCGTGGGAGCCTCGAAGTCGTCCTGAACCTGCAGCCGGGATCCTGATGCGCCGCTTTTTATCCTCCGTCGTTGCGTGTGGGCTCGGTGCAGCGCTGCTCTCGACCATCGCCGCCGCTGGTGCCGCCGCGCAATCCAGCATCGCACCGCCCGCGCGATTCACCGATCCCGATCGCGTGGCCAAGCTACGCACCGCGCTACCGCAGATCGACAGCGTCATGCGCGCCTTCGCCGCGAATGCGCGCGTACCAGGCATCGCGTATGGCGTAATCGTGGACGGCAAGCTCCTGCACGTGGCCGCACTTGGTCTCCGCGAGGTGCCGAGTAAGGCGGCCGTGGACACCAGCTCGGTGTTTCGCATTGCCTCGATGACCAAGAGCTTCACCGCGTTGTCGATTCTGCAGCTGCGCGACGCCGGGAAGCTTTCGCTCGATGAACCGGCGGAGCGCTATGTACCGGAACTCAAATCGATGCGGTACGCCACGAGCGACGCGCCGCGCATCACGATCCGGCATCTGCTGTCGCATTCAGCGGGCTTTCCGGAGGACAATCCGTGGGGCGATCAGCAACTCGCCGCCACCGATGCGCAGCTCTCCGCGATGATAAAATCGGGTATTCCGTTCTCGACGTCGCCGGGCACGGCGTATGAGTATTCAAACTTCGGGTTTGCCATTCTCGGCCGCATCGTGCAGAACGTGAGCGGTACGCCCTACGCGCGCTACATCCAGCAGCGCGTGCTACGTCCGCTCGGCATGACCTCCACCACCATGGAAGCGCGCGACGTGCCCACCAATCGTCTCGCGCACGGCTACAGGTTGCAAGACGGCGCCTGGCTCGAGGAAGCGGCGCTCCCCGACGGCTCATTCGGCGCGATGGGTGGCATGCTCACGTCGAGCGCCGATCTGAGTCGCTGGGTGGCACTCATGCTCGACGCCTGGCCGGCGCGCGATGGCGCCGAGTCGCCGGTGCTGAAGCGGTCGTCGCTGCGCGAAATGCAGCAGATCGCGCGCTTCAGCGGCGCAACGGCCGCACGCAACACGGCCGGCGTGCTGTCACTGAATGCGGGCGGCTACGCCTACGGACTGCGTTCGGCGTCGAACTGTCTGTTCGCGCATATCGTGTCGCACTCCGGCGGTCTCCCTGGCTTCGGCTCACAGATGCGTTGGCTCCCCGAACACGGTGTCGGCATCGTGGCCCTCGGCAATCTCACGTACACGGGATGGACGGGCGTGATCGACCAGTCGCTCGAGATCCTCGCCAAGGGCGGCGGACTCAAGCCGCGCGCGCCGCAGCCGGCGCCGGTGCTGCTCGCTATGCGGGAGCAGGTCACGCGCCTGGTGCAGGATTGGAAGCAACCGCTGGCCGACAGCATTGCCGCGATGAATCTGTTTCTCGACGAGTCAGGCCCCCGTCGTGCCGCGGCCATCGAGCAGATGTCGAACGCGGTGGGCGGTAACTGCAAGGCGGTGGGTCAGATCCAGGCTGAGAACGCGTTGCGTGGTGTGTGGCGCATGCAGTGCGCCAACGGTGCGCTGAGCGTAGCCATCACGCTGGCACCAACCGAACCGGCGCGCGTGCAGCAGTTCACGGTGATGCCGATGCGGGCGGATGCGGTGTTAGGATCGGCACCATTGTGCCGGCAGTGATGTGTGAGTTCGGTGGTGCGTTTGGATGGCTTCCCGTTAGCTGTTAGGCCTACAGCCTGACGCGAAGTTCGCGGAGAACGCGAAGGACGCGAAGGACAGCAAGAACATTTTTTCACTTTGGCTTTTGCATTTCTTCGCGCATCTTCGCGCCCTCCGTGAACTTCGCGTTGAAAAGCGGACCATCCGCGCAGACGTTGACATCCGCAAGCATCGCAAACCTAGTGCTCGCGACTTCTTACCTTGCGGTGGCAGTCCGCGCAGCCCGTACCCGATAACGCCGCCATGCTTCCCACGCGTTGGCGACCAACAACCCTGCGAGTAAGAAGTACACTGCGCCCACCAGCTCGAACACCGAATACGACACCACGGCTGTGATCACACCGAACACGATCTGATCGCGCGCCTTGGGCGGTGAGGTGGGTGGATCC
>JBBRDP010000330.1:0-3005 GCA_038203795.1 Gemmatimonadales bacterium | reverse complement strand
CGCGGCGCGACGGTCACATGCACATACGACATGCAAACGCGTGACGCCTGATACACGAAACGGCTCAGCGAAGGATCGCGGTCACTGCCCATCACCGGAACGGAGAATCGCAGCACCCCACCCGGCGTCGGCTGGTCGCCGATGAGCGCATCGAACTCGAGCGACCACGGCGCCGCAGCGGCCGCCACGCGCAGCCGTTCAAGTGCAGTGGCCACAGACTCGGGAATTACACGCAGCGTGCGCCAACTCCGATCAGGCGATCACGCGCCCCATCATCCATCGCCTCCACGGCGAGCGCCAGGTCGTGCCCGAGCGCATCGTGCTCAGCGAGGGCAACACGGACATGCGTGTCGGCAATGCCCGCGTCGCGCGCCGCCGCGACGATCTCACGCACCAGGTACATGCCAGCGGGTGCACGCGTGCCCTCAGCCACAGCGACCGTTGCGGCCGTCGGCTGCGCGCGCGAGGCCGTCGCCGAGCGCTCGTCGGGCGTGTCGGCCTCGGCCTGCAGCTGCGCCGCGCGCGACCAGACGGCGAGCGCTTCCCCCTCGCTGAGGACGGCGTCTCCGCAGGCGACGGAACGGGTGTGGTCGGGCTGGTCAGGCAAGGTGGGTGTTACTCCGAGGCGTAACAGGAGAAGGGTGACCTGACAGAAATTACGCGCGTAGGGGATCATGACACGCTGTCGCTTTCGGCGCGAGAGTGGAACCGCCGCAAGACAGCGACGCACGGCGGGCACGTCGACGTCGCAGCCGTTTCGTCACGCACTCCGCGCATCACGCACGAGCAATGCTGCGCAAGGCCGACACGAACCGCTGGAGCTCGGCAACGGCTGTGAATGGCTGCGGCGAGACACGCACCGCGTTCTCGTAGGGTCGGTACGGTCTCGATGCTTTGTCCTGTACGAGAATACTGAACTCACGCCTCAGCCGTTCGGCCACTGTCTTCGATGGCACGTGATCAATCGCAAAGGCGCAAAAGCCGAAGCTCCGCTCGCCGGCTACGGGCGTGAGCAGGCGAAACCCCTTGATGTCGCGCGCGGATGCGTGCCATTCGGCAGCAAGGTGCATCAAGCGCGCTCGCTTCCGGGCCACGCCGATGTGTTCCTGTGCCGCAATCGCGTCAGACACGGTGGCCTGCGCCGCCACGTTGGCCGTGCCGGTCCACGCGTACTGATCTGCCGGATACTTCGAATAATCCCACGTCGGCGGGTGCAGTGGCTCGATTCTGCCAATCCAGTCTTGCCGAATCACCAGGACGCCGGTCGCGAGCGGCGCACCGATGCCCTTGTGCATGGACATCGCCAGAAAATCGCACCCCCATGCGGCAAAGTTCACGTCCAGATAGCCCACGCTCTGCGCTGCATCCACCAACACGGCGATGCCATGCGCGCGCGCCTCCGCACAGAGCTCTGCTACGGGCAGGATCTCGCTGTTCCACGCGCTCACATGCGAGATGAGCAGCAGTTTCGTGCGGGACGTGACCGCCGCGCGAAGGCGAGACACGAGCTCGAGTCGATCTTCATCAGTGCCCGGCACGGCGATCGTGCGCACCACGATGCCTTCTCGGCGTGCGCGTCGATTCAGCGTTTCGACCATATCCGGATACTCGTGATTCGTGACGATGACTTCGTCGCCACTCACGAGGGGAAAACCGCGGAGGATGGTATTGAGCCCGGTCGTGGCATTCGGCACCATCGCCAACTCATCGATCGTGGTATGCAACAACGCGGCGGTGCGCGTAAAGACGATTTGATCACCACTCAGACGCGGGTAGTGCACGTTAGATGCCGCGCAGAGTTGTCGGGCACGACGCAGGTAGGCATCGATCACGGCCGTCGGTGCGGACCCGCTGTTGCCGATGTCCAGATCGATGAACTTTGGGTCAGGCGCGTGCAGCGCGCGCACTTGGCGCCAGAACCATTCACTCGTGGCGGCGCGCTGCGCGGACCATGGCGGCAGCGGTGCACTGATTGGCGACTCGGCCGCCAGTGCCGATGCGAGCGCTACTGGGGACGAAACAAGCGCCGCGCTCGCGGCACCGCCCAGCTGCAGAAATGTCCGACGATGCATGGGCGAGTGAGTCATCACGCTTCCCGGGAAGGAGTGTTCGGGCTTACTTGTGCCGACCGTGACGGAATTGGCAACAGCGAGCGCCATCGCGCCACCCTGTTGCCGTGGCGATACAACAGGAGTCATTGTCGATTGGAAGCAGGCTGTCACTCGTCTTCCGAAACAGAGCCGGTACCAAACGACTTCCCCGGAGCCCCGCCCATGCGCCGCCGCCTTGCTACCCAGACGTCACGGACACGTGTGCAATCTCTTTGGGATCTGCGGATGCGGCTGCGTTTGGCAGCGCTCGTCACGCTCACGCTCTCCTGTGCCGGCGGAGCGACTACCGACGTACCAGCACCATCACCCGTGGTGGTCCGCGTCGACGTGTCGCCGTCGGCGCTGAGCATGGTGGCAACGGAGATGCGCGCGTTGAGTGCGTCCGCGCGCGACGCTGGTGGTACCGCCCTCGTGCGCACGATCGCGTGGTCGACGAGCGCGCCGAGCGTGGCCACCGTCTCGTCCAGCGGTATCGTCACCGCCATTGGCGTGGGTGTAGCCACGATCAGCGCCTCGGCGGACGGACGCAGTGGTTCGGCTACGATCACCGTTCGTTCAGTGCCGGTGGGAACGGTTGCCGTGACGATCTCGCCGTCCACCGTGCTGATAGGCACCAGCGCCTCCGCAACCGCCAGCATTCGCGACTCGTTGGGCGCCCTCACCAGTGAGCGCGTGGTCACGTGGACCAGCGACAACACAGCAGTCGCAACGATCACGACCGCGGGTCTGCTCACCGCGCTGTCGCCGGGGAGCGCGACGGTCACGGCGACGAGCGAAGGCGTGCGTGGCAGTGCGCTGCTCACCGTACTTCCCCAACCGGTGGCCACGATCGCGATCAGTGTTGGCAATGTGGGCCTCTCGCCCGGGGCCTCGACCGCAACCACAACCGTCCTG
>JBBRDP010000329.1:0-3120 GCA_038203795.1 Gemmatimonadales bacterium | reverse complement strand
GGTCATGAGCTTGCCGTCGCACGACCGGTGGCTGCATAGGCGACCGGCCGGGATGGGCGCGACAGCTACATGCTCTGCACGAACATGATGTGCGCTTTCGGCGTGCCCGGCAGCATCAGCCACGGTTGACGCGGCTGGTTGCCGTGGGAGTTCCGGGCGCGGTGGTGGTGACGCGGTTGTCCGTGTCCGCGCGCGCTTGGTGTGACACATATCTTGCATGATCGTACGCCGCCGAGTCGTCACCCACAAAACACGAGGAGTCAGTATGCCAGATCGCGATCTGACGAAAACCTATAGTCGGGCGCAATTCGTAGACAAACTTCGCCGTCTCGCCGACGCGATTGAAACGCAGCAAGCGTTTTCCATTCAGGTAGCCGGCGAGCGGTTGCGCATTCCGGCCAGCGCCGAATTCAACATTGAACACGAGCGCAGTGGCGAACGGCAGGAACTGGAGTTTCAGGTCATCTGGGCGTCACCAAACGCCTGAGATCGCAGTCATGCCGGCGCGACGCTCGTGCCGCCCGCCGCTCACCGCTCGTGCCACCCGCCGCTCACCGGGTACACTGCACGCCGCCCGGTACCGCGTGGCCGCCTACCGCGCGCCGGTCACCCGCACACCCGCCAGCAGTCGGCGCCCCTGCAGTGGGCCGAACACATAGCTGGTATCAAAACGGTCGCTGAACGGCGCATCGGTACCCACGATCGCATTCTGCTGGCGATAGTCAAACAGGTTGCGTACCGAGGCGTACACCTGCCAGGTGCGCGTGACCGGGTGCGTGAGCTGCACGTTGTGTTCGCTGAACCACGGTGAGGTCGTGGCGCGTGCCTCGAACTCGGGCAACGCCATCGGGCCCACTACGCGGGCGGTCCAGTCGACGGTGGTGCCGAGGCGAGGCAGACGCACACCGGCCGTGAAGTTGCCCAACACGCGCGCGGCAAACGGAACGCTGGTGGTGACGCTGGCCTCGGTGATCGTCACGTCCTGCCAGGTCACGCCGGCCGCCAGTGTCCACGGTCGCGTGGGCGCATCGAGTTGCGCGCTCAGCGAGACGCCGCGCGACACGGAGGTGCCATTGAGGTTCGTGTAGATGATGAGGTTGGGATCGCTGTCGTAGTCGGGCTGAATGCGGTTGCTGAACCGGGTGCTGAACGCATCGACGCCGAGCACCAGTACGTCCGCGCCGTCGGCCAGATGCACGTGCTGCTCCACGCCCAGCGTCACCGTCCGCGACCGTTCGGGATCGAGCGATTCGGCGATGAGCACCTGTCGCGCGCCGGTGAGCGCCGCATGGTCTTCGGTGAACAGATTGACGATCCGGAAACCGGTGGCCGCGTTCAGTCGGATGGTGGTGTGGTCGTGGTCAAACGGCAGCCACTTGACGGCCACTCGTGGTGCCGGAATGAGCCCATGGCGTCCGTAGCGATCCACGCGTAATCCGCCCAACACGGTGAGCCCTTTTCGCACCTCGACTTCGTTTTGCACGAACACGCCGCCAATGAGCGAACGGTCGGCCTGCACGGTGGCCGTGGTGTTGTCGTCATACTGCTGGTACCGTAGCGTGGAGCCAAACTGCAGGGTATGGTTCCCCACCGAACGGTCCCACACGAGCTGCGCAAAACCGGTGCCCTGCGTGGCGGCGTACTGCGTGTCGCCATACCACGAATCCTGATCGTGCCAAGTACCTGAGAACCAGAGCCGCAACGATTCCGCGCTCACCGGCAATCGCCAGTTGCCAATGAGTTCGGCGCGCTGCGTGGTAATGAACTCGCCGTACACCGAGCTGCTGCCGAGGTCGGCGCGTGTCCAATCGGACGTGCCGCCAAATCGCTCTTCCTGATACCAACGGCCAGTGAGATCGAGCCGGCGCGCCTCCGCCGAACCCTGACTGTATTTGGCGAACGCGCTGAGACGTTCCACCAGCGGCAGGTCGGAAAAATTGTCGGGATCCCGGTCCACGAACCGGTTGTTGCGCGCGTAGTTGCCGCTCAACAGCACGCGTGCGCTGCCGATGGTCGGTGCGAGCGCCGCGTCCACGTTCGATTCCCCGTCGGTGGTGACGAAGGAGTTGAGCGCGAAGCGTGGTGCGAGCCGCGGGTCTTTGGTGATGATGTTGATCACGCCGCCCATCGCTTCCGAGCCGTAGAGCGTGCTGAGCGGTCCTCGAACAATCTCTACCTGCTCGATCAAAGCCGGGTGCAGGCCGTTGAATCCGTACACGGTGGCGAGGGAGCTCATCACCGGCGTGCCGTCGATAAGCACGGCGGTGTACGGTCCTTCCATGCCGTTGATGCGGATGGAGTTTGTGAAACAGACGCCGCAGTCGACCTGCACATTGATACCCGGCGAGACAAAGTTCAGGTTGTCCATGAGGTTGCCGGTCACGTTGCGTTCCAGCGCGCGGCCGGTGAGCACCTCGGTGCGGACGGGCGATTCGCTGGTGAACTGTTCGCGCAGGGTGGCGGTAGTCGAAATCGTGCCGAGCACGTCACCGCGGGGTTGCAGTGCCACCATGAGCGTGGTCGTGGTGCCCGGGCGAATCTGCGCGGTATAGCTCCCGGGCGCGAATCCCACACGCATTACACGCACGGTCTGACCGCCCACGGGAACGCCGGAAATGCTGAAGGCACCGGCGGCGTCAGAACGGACGCCGAGCGTGGTGCCGATCACGCGAACCGAGGCGTTGGGTACCGGCACGCCGACCGAGTCACGGACGACGCCACGCACGGTGCCGGTGGAATCAACCTGCAACGCGAGCACGCCACGAGAGCCGGTCGCTGCGGCTTCCGCCGAGAGCGGTGTCGCGAGAACTAACAGACTCAGATAAGCGATAAAGCTGCGCATGATCCGAAGGGGCATGAAAGGAAACAGGGCACGCGCGGCGACGCGTGTGAACGGCCTACCGCAGCGTGCGTGCGACAAAGTCTAGTATGTTGGGGGCGTCCCAAGCGAGCGCACCGCGATGCACGGCGGCGATGCGTCCATCGCGGTCCACCAACCAGGTGCTGGGAACCGCCTTGATGCCGAGCGCGGAAGGCAGCGGATCGACTTCCACCACGAAGGGCAGGTCGATGGGACGACGCTGCCGAAAGCGTTGCACACTGCGGCGCGTCTCGGGGGCA
>JBBRDP010000328.1:0-3140 GCA_038203795.1 Gemmatimonadales bacterium | reverse complement strand
CGGGCGGTGACGTTTTGTGATTCCACGACCGATCCGTACGATCTCGACACGCAGGATCTGTTCGCTTTTCTTGGACCGCATCATTTGGTGACCGTGGCCGCCGGACCCGTACCGGCGGTGACCGTTGTCGCTGACCGTCTGGCCCGCAGTCCCGACCTGCTCGCCCGCGGCCTCGACCGGCTCCTGCACGCGCTGGTGGACGAAACGATCGATGCATACTTCCCCATCCTGACTCAGATTGACGAATTCGTCGACGGCCTCGAAGAGCGCGTGTTCGTGGCCTTCGACGACACCGCGCTGCGCGACATTTTTCAAGTGAAACGCCTGGTGTTGTCGCTGCGTCGCCATCTTGCTCCGCAGCGCGAAGTGCTGGCCACGCTCACCAATCGACCGACCCCCCTGCTCAGGACCGGCACGCAACTGTATTTTCGGGATATCTACGATCACGTGCTGCGCATCAATGATTCGATCGACACGTATCGTGATTTGCTCAGCAGTACGATGGAGAGTTACCTGACGCAGGTGTCAAACCGGCTCGGCGCAACAACAAAAGCGCTGTCGGTGCTGGCCACCATGAGTTTGCCTTTCGTGGTGATCAGCGGCATGTGGGGCATGAACTTCGTCAAGATCCCGCTGAGCAATTCTCCGTACGGATTCTGGATCATGCTGGTGCTCCAGCTCGGCATCGGTCTGGCACTGCTGTTCGTGCTGCGTCGGCGCCGCATTCTTTAGTTTCGCGATCACACTATCCCCGCAGCCCATGTTCTGTCCCGAGTGCGGCACCTGGAATCGCGCGGCAGCGGCTCGCTGCACGCGTTGCGGCGTGCCGTTGCCCGACGTGTCGGCGCCGCCGCTCGAAGCACCCGACGAAGAGCTGAGTGATCTGCGCCGAGTCACCGGCAACCGCTACACGGTGCTGAAGCGGCTCGGTAGCGGCGGCATGGCGCACGTGTATCTCGCCCGTCATGTGGCCCTCGCCCGACCGGTGGTGATCAAGGTGCTGCACCGCACGCTGGCGCGTGAATCCGAGATGCGCGAACGATTCCGGCGCGAAGCTGAAGCGGCCGCTCGCTTGGTGCATCCCTACGTGTGCGCGATTCTCGATCAGGGCGCGTCCGGCGATATCGTGTACCTGGTGATGCCCTACTATGCCGGAGGCTCGCTCGCCGACATGCTTGCGCGCGCACGGCGGCTGCCCGGTCCCACGGCCGCGTCCATCGGCGCGCAAGTCGCCTGCGCGCTGGACTATGCCAACCGACATGGCGTGGTCCACCGCGACGTCAAGCCCGACAACGTGCTGTTCGATGAAGACACGAACGCCGTGCTCACCGACTTCGGGATCGCGACGGCGCGTTTCCACGGGCGGCTCACCGCGACGGGTCGCGCCATGGGCACGCCGCACTACATGTCGCCTGAGCAGGCCATGGGGCGCCTCGTGGACGGACGCAGCGACCTGTACGCCGTTGGCTTGTTGCTCTACGAAATGCTCACGGGGCATCCCCCCTTCGACGGCGCGGATTCGTACGCCGTGGGCTACAAGCATGTGCACGAACAGCCAGTGCCCCCCGACTCGGCGCAGCCGGATGTCGCGCCCGCGCTCTCGGCCATCGTGATGCGCTGTCTCGCCAAACAACCGGCCGACCGCTACGACCGCGGCTTTGAACTGGCCGACGCGCTGCTCGCCTATCTTACGGCACAGGCCAAGCCCGCCGAGTTGCGCGCCGCCCTCGCCGCGCGACTGGGCGGATTTACACCCACCTGATTTCACTTCGCTCCCCCGGGCCATGCAACTCTCGTACGAAGTACTGTCGGTGCACACGAAGCATCCGTTCATCATTGCGCGCGGTGGTACGTCGACGTGGTCGGTGGTGTGGGTCAAGCTGCGTGATCACGACGGTGTGGAAGGGTGGGGCGAAGCAGCACCGAGCCGCTTCTACGGTGAAACCACCGACACCGTGATCGCGGCGCTGCAGCGTTTCACCCCGCTCATCGAGGGCGCCGATGCGTGGTCGATCGAGGCGATCGAACGCGAGATTGCCTCGTCGCTGCGCTGGAATGCCGCTGCCAAAGTCGCGATCAGCGCTGCACTGCACGATCTCCAGGGCAAGCGTCTCGGGGTGCCACTCTGGAAACTGTGGGGACTCTCGCCGGCGAAAGCGCCGCAGTCGTCCTTTACCATTGGCATCGCGCCCGACGACGCCACGCTGCGCGCGCGCGTGCGCGAAGCGGCCGCGTATCCGGTACTCAAGGTGAAGCTCGGTTCGGCGCGCGATCGTGATATCCTGCGCATCGTGCGCGAGGAAGCGCCCCATGCGGTGATTCGTGTTGATGCGAACGCTGCATGGACGCCCAAGGGCACGCTCGCCATGCTCGACACGCTCGTGCAGTACGGCGTGGAAATGCTGGAGCAGCCGTTGCCGCCGCATGATCTCGACGGGCTCAAGTTTGTGCGGGAACGGTGTCCCATGCCACTCTTCGCCGACGAATCGTGCCTCGTAGCCAGCGACATCCCGAAGCTCGCCGGCTGTGTCGACGGCATCAATCTCAAACTCATGAAGTGCGGCTCGCTGCGCGAGGCGCATCGTATGATTGCCACTGCACGTGCGCATGACTTGCAGGTGATGTGCGGGTGCATGATCGAAACCACGCTCGGCATTGCGTCGGCGGCGCACTTTGCCTCGCTGCTCGATTACGTCGATCTGGACGGGGCCGCGCTGCTGGTCGACGATCCGTTCGTGGGGCCTACCATCACCGCCGCCGGCGCTGTGGGTACGATCACGCTCAGCGATGCGCCCGGGCTCGGCGTCGAACAGCGCGCCTGACGTGAATCCGCGTAACACCGCAACCGCGACCACCGCGCCGTCTGCGGATCGCTGTGTCGCGGTGGCGCTACCGGTTCCACTGTTTCGCACGTTCACATATCACGTGCCCGACTCCATGGCGATGCCCGCCGTGGGGCAGCGCGTGCTGGTGCCATTCCGCAACAACAAGGCCGTTGGCATTGTGATGTCGCACAGCGCGCCGCCACCGGGTGTGGTACTCAAGGCGGTGCTGGGCGTTCCTGATGAGCCGCCCGCCTTTCCGCCCGCGTTGCTGCATACGGCCGAGTGGATTGCCGAGTACTATGCGGCACCGATCGG
>JBBRDP010000327.1:0-3147 GCA_038203795.1 Gemmatimonadales bacterium | reverse complement strand
TCGCGACCCTTGTTCTTCGTGAGATCGGGGCTGATCACCGTCCACGAATCACCGCGATCGGTGCTGCGGAAGACACGATTGGCCGCCACGATCAGTGTGCCCGGTTCGTGCGATGACAACGTCATCGGTGAGTCCCAATGGAACCGGAACCGTTCCGTAGACGGCACCGCTGGTGAGACATTCTGCGTCGTGGGGCGGATGCTGCGCGACTCACCGGTCACCGTGTTGCGGCGAATCATGTTGCCATCCTGTGACTCGGTGTAGATGATGCGCGAGTCACGCGGGTCCGGCAACGCCACAAAGCCGTCACCGCCGAGAATCTGGAACCAGTCGTAGTTCATGATGCCCGCACCCAGACGTGAACGGCTCGGCCCGCACCAGTTGTAGTTGTCCTGCATGCCGCCGCACACATTGAACGGCGTTTCCATGTCGTACGACACATGGTAGAACAAGCCAACCGGAATATTCGGTACGAACTGCCACGTGCGACTGCGATCGTACGACACGCCGAGTCCACCGTCGTTACCAATGAGAATGTGATCGGCGTTGCGCGGATCCACCCAGATGGCGTGCACGTCATCGTGCAACACGCGCGCCGCATCGGTTTCAACCGTCTTGCCGCCGTCGATCGACATGTGCAGTCCCACGCCGCCGTAGTAGACGGTTTCGGGATTCGTCGGATCAATAACGAGCTTGCTGAAATACATCGGACGCGGATTCACCGAGTTCACCTTCTTCCACGTCGTGCCCGCGTCGTCGGAGCGCCACAGTCCCTGATCGCCGCCACCCGCGACGGCCGCTGCTTCCACCAGCGAATACACGATGTTGCCGTTGGACCGTGCAATGTCGACGGCAATCCGGCCCAGCGAACCCTGCGGATAGCCGCCCGATACTTTGGTCCACGTGTCACCACCATCGCGGCTCATGTGCAGCGCGCTGCCGGGTCCGCCGCCGTTGAAGCAGCAGGTGG
Source organism: Gemmatimonadales bacterium (assembly GCA_038203795.1). Taxonomy (GTDB): domain Bacteria; phylum Gemmatimonadota; class Gemmatimonadetes; order Gemmatimonadales; family Gemmatimonadaceae; genus JAABRT01. Next base: position 2,177 of record JBBRDP010000327.1, on the reverse strand, counting down.
TACGACGACGCTGGTACGTGGACGCGAACAGCACCTGTGAGCTCGTGGGTGACATCACGATATCGTTGGCACCGGTGTCGTCGTCGACATGCAGCACGCGTTTCCACGTCGCGCCGCCATCAACCGATTTGTACACACCACGCTCACCGCCCGCGCCAAAGAGCGGACCCGTCGCGGCCACAAATACGATGTTCGGATTCGTGGGATCGAGCACGATGCGCGCGATGTGCTTCGAGCTGCGCAGCCCCATGTTGGTGAACGTGGTGCCACCGTCGGTCGATTTGTAGATGCCGTCACCCCACGAGATGCTTTGCCGGTTGTTCGACTCGCCCGTCCCCACCCACACGAGATCGGGATTCGACTGTGACACGGCCACGGCACCTGTGGACAACAGTCCCTGGTCCTGCAGCAGCGGCGTCCACATCGTGCCTTTGCTCGTGGTCTTCCACAGCCCGCCATGCGCGGTCGCGACATAGAAAATTGCGGGGTTGGCTTCGTACACGGCGAGGCCGGCAATGCGGCCCGACATCGTGGCCGGCCCGATCGACCGGAAGTGCAGCGACTCGAACTCCGTCGCAACGGCGGGAGTCGCTTGTGCCAGCACGGGCGGTGGTGCCGCAGCCACGCCGAGCGCAAATAGCACTCGGCCAAGGGCGACAAGGTGCGGGGAACGCGGGACCTTCACGAGGGGAGTCTCCAGGGGAGGGTGGGGAAAACAACGAACGGGTCGACGACAAGATCGCGCCAACCGTGCGTCTTCGACGATCCGGGCGCAAGAGCGTGATCCTCTACCTACGCGGCGATGGCTGCGGACGCTGTCCCCTTTCGCGCGAGGCGGTAAGTTCCTTGCATGATCCGATATGGTATTCCAGGACAGCGCGTGGCCGTGGTGGCTGGCGTGCGCACCCCGTTCGCGCGCTCGGGGACCGCGCTCGCACACTACACAGCGCTTGACCTCGGCAAGCATGCGGTGGCGGCCTTGATGCAGCGCACGGAGCTCGAGGGCTCGGCGGTGGATCTGCTCGTCTTCGGCACGGTGCTGCCCTCGGTGCTCGCCCCGAATATCGCGCGTGAGGTGGCACTGCTGCCGCATTTCCCGCGCGATCTCCAGGCGTTCACTGTGGGGCGGGCCTGCGCGTCGGCGAATCAGGCAATTACAGATGCCGCCGACCAGATTGTGCTCGGGCATGCCACCGTGGCGATCGCCGGTGGTGCGGAGTCGCTCACGCAGGTGCCGATCCTGCACTCACGCCGTATGGCCGACACGCTCATCGCCGCCAGCAAAGCCAAGTCGCTCTCGCAGCGTCTGGGTATTCTGGGGCGGATCCGTCCGCGGGACCTGATACCGATTACTCCCGCGATCGCGGAAGCCAGTACGGGCGAAACAATGGGGCAGTCGGCCGACACGATGGCCAAGCTGAACGGGATCTCACGCCTCGCGCAGGACGAGTTCGCGCTACGCTCGCATCAACGTGCGGCTGAGGGCACGCGCGATGGGCGACTCCCCGCCGAAATCGCGCCAATCACGATCCCACCCGCGCACACCGAGGTGCTGGCGTCGGACAACGGCATACGTGCCGACAGTTCACTCGCGCAACTCGCCTCGCTCAAGCCGGTGTTCGACAAACAATACGGCACCGTAACGGCCGGCAACGCCTCACCGCTCACCGACGGCGCCGCAGCCGTGCTCCTCATGCGGGAAGACGTGGCCGATGCACACGGTTACGCGCCACTCGGCTTCATTCGCTCGTACGCGTACGCGGCGATCGATCCTGCCGAGCAGTTGTTGCAGGCCCCGGTGTTCGCGGCACCCAAGGCACTGCAGCGCGCCGGACTGTCGCTCCATGACATCGATGTCGTGGAAATGCACGAGGCGTTTGCGGCGCAGGTGCTGAGCAACCTGCAGGGATTGGCGTCGCCGTATTGGGCCGAACGCGCCGGATTCTCGACCCCCGTTGGTGAAGTAGATCCGGCGAAGTTGAACGTGATGGGCGGCTCGCTCTCCATCGGTCACCCCTTCGGTGCGACAGGTGCACGCATTGTGACCACGCTGCTCAACGAACTGTCGCGCCGTGGTGGCCAGTTCGGGTTGCTCACGGTGTGTGCAGCGGGTGGCATGGGGCACGCCATGGTGGTGGAGCGCGCATGAACATCGCCCAGGAAAAACCCTCGCTGTC
>JBBRDP010000326.1:0-3154 GCA_038203795.1 Gemmatimonadales bacterium | reverse complement strand
TGAAGAGTTCGGCGGCCGCTGCTTTCAGCCGTGGACCAAAGTACAGCACCCGGATCTTGGCGAAGTGGAAGTGGGCGGCATGAACCCGAAGTTCTGGTCGCAGAATGGTCCACCGGAAGTGCTCGAGAAGTGGGCCAGTCGGCAGGCGCGTTTCAACCTCGCGATGGCGCTCGACTTGCCAACGATCGAGATCACCAACGTGGCGGTGAACACGGTGCGCATGTCGGCTGACTCCGCGACGCACGAAGTGAAAGTGACGGTGAAGAACAGCGGACGTATTCCCACCGCGCTGGAGCAGGCCAAGCGTGTGAAGATCGTGCGTCCCGACTTCCTCACCATCCAGGCGTCCGGAAGTCCGTCGGCGCGCACGACCACGCGCGGCGTCGAGTTCTTCCTTGGCGGGTTCGAAACGCGTGTCCTCACGTTGCGTGTGCGTGCGCCGGCGGGTCAGGCCGTGGAGATGAACGCCCGCGTCACGAGCACACGCGGTGGTGTGGCGGACGCGCCGGTGCGCATCACGCCGTAGCGGTTCTACGATTTCGGTTGACAGCTCCCACGCCCAGCCTCAAACTACTATCACCATAGTAGTTTTGCGCTGACGCGGGGAGTGTTCGCCATGTGCTGTGGTCCGAACCTGTGTTGGACGCGCCGTCGAGCGCGCCGCTGCGAGCGCCCGTCGCGTCGTTGGCGTGCGTACGCCGCGCTGCTCTGTGCTGGCGCGCTGGTGGGCTGCGACCGTATGCCCGTCAACGAAGCGCCGCCGCGAACATTTGCGCTCGAAGAAGAACTTCGAATCGGTGGTGATAGTGCGTCTCCCGCGTACGAACTCTCCGATATCCGACAGCTCGCCGTTCATCAACGGAGCGGCAACCTGTTTGTGGTGCAGGGCCGACTCACCGATGTGCGCGTGTTCGACAGCCGTGGAGGCTATTCGCACAGCGTAGGCCGGTCGGGCAGCGGACCGGGAGAGTTTCGCTCGATCGCCGCCATGGGCTTTCACGGCGACACCCTGTGGACGATCGACAACGAACTGCGCCGCGTCTCGCTCTTTCGTCCTGATGGTTCGCTGATTTCCTCTGGCAAGTCGATCCGGAGCCGATCAACTTTACCGAGCTGCGCGATGTGCGCTACACGTATCCCACCGCGCTGCTCTCCGACCGCTCAATGCTCGGGTTTGGCGCCACCGCGATGCGCGCGATCGACTCCGGGGATATCACATCATGGCCGATACTGGCGCTCACCCCGGAGGGTCGCACCCGTGATACACTCGCGTGGGTGCCGATCGGCAACGCGCACATGACGATGCACGCGCCGGACCGCGGCACGGCCTATCGCGGTCAACCGTTCGGCGACGAGCCGCTGCGCGTGTACGCACCGGTCGCCGGCCGCGTGTATATGGTGGAGCGCTATGCGGCCCTCGCCGCGAGCGACAGCCGCTACGCCGTCACGGCGATCAGCGTGCGTGGCGACTCGCTGTGGCGCCGCGAGGTGGCATACGACGCACGTCCACTGCCGACGAGCGTCGCCGATAGTGTGCGCAGGCGGTATGTTCGGGCGTACTCTCCACAGTTCCCCGTGGACGCCGTTGAGCGCGCACTGTATCTCCCGTCGTTCTGGTCACCCATCACCGAAGCGATGGCAGCGGACGACGGTACCGTGTGGATGCGACGTGAAGATGACATGACTGGAGTTCGTTTTGACGTGCTCGACGGTGACGGTGCACTTCGGATGCAGGTTCGCGCATCGCCGCGCGTGCGACTGCGGTGGGCCGATGATCGCACCGTGTGGGGCTACACGCTCGATGACGACGACGTGCCGTCACTTGTACGATACCGGATCGTGCCCGACTCGATCTGAATGCCCGATGTAGACGCGCTTCGCCGGCAACCGCCCGATGCACGGACGGCTGCCGGCGTCGTGTTTACGGCACCACGCGCGGCCGCCCGATCTGATATTCCCTGGGCGGAATGTTCCCCTGCAGATGCTGCACGAAGTAGTCCCACCGACGGCGCATGATGTACGGTCCGTCTACGCCGAATCCGTGACGTGCATTCGGCAGCATGAGCAGGTCGAAGTCCTTCCCGGCTTTCATGAGCGCGTCAGCCACGAGCAGTGTGTTGGACGGCGGCACATTGTCGTCCATCATGCCGTGAATGAGAAACAGCTTGCCCTTGAGCTTCGCCGCGTGCGTCTGGTTGGCTTCGGCCGCGTAGCTGTCGGTATTGCCGTTGCGCACGAGCAATCCCTGATAGCGCTCACCCCAATCGTCTTCGTAGTTGCGATTGTCGTGATTGCCCGACTCGGCGATACCCACCTTGAAGAAGTCCGGCTGCTGAAACATCGCGGCTGCGGTGGCGAATCCACCGCCGGAGTGTCCCCACATGCCGACGCGATCAAGATCGATGAAGCGATAACGCGACGCCAGTTCTTTCATGCCCGCAACCTGGTCGGGAATCGTATTGTCGTTCATGCGACCGTAGTACGCATCGTGAAACGACTTCGAGCGTCCCGGTGTCCCCATGCCGTCAATGGCCACGACCACGAACCCAAGTTCGGCCAGCGCCTGATGATCGTTACGCGCGGGCGCGAAGCTGCGTGATCCCACGCTTCCCGATTGCGGTCCCGGATAGATGTAGTTGATGATCGGGTACTTCTTCGTGGAATCGATCGACGACGGCGTGAACATCAATCCGTAGATATCGGTGATGCCATCACGCGCCTTCATGCGCACCGGCGTGGGCGGCGTCCATCCCGTTGCAACGAGTCGCGAAATATCGGCGCGCTCGAGCGACTGCACCAGCTTGCCGTTGGCATCACGCACCACGGTGACGGGCGGCGTTGCTGGCGTTGAATATGTGTCAACGAAGTACTTGCCGTCGGGGGATCGCGTTACGGTATGGTTCGCCACTTCCGGCGTGAGCAGCATCTGGCGCGTGCCGTCAAACCCGATGCGGTAGAGATGCGTGAAGTACGGATCGCGTCCGGCCTCCTTGCCCACGGCAGTGAACCAGATCGTGCGGCTCTTTTCGTCAACGCGCAAAACGTCCGTGACATTGCCATCGCCCACGGTAATGCGATTCTTGAGCGCGCCGGTGGTCAGATCGTACAAATAGAGGTGGACCCAGTTGTCGCGCTGCGACCACCAGATCACTTC
>JBBRDP010000325.1:0-3202 GCA_038203795.1 Gemmatimonadales bacterium | reverse complement strand
CGCCGCTCGGACGGCGCGCACGGCGCCCGTGCGAGAGACAGGGCACGCCGCCGCCCCTCACGCGGTGCGGGCGAGGTCGGCGATCGCGCCGTACGTTCGACGAATAGTCGACCGACCCCGATTGAATTTCCTATCCCGTCGCTTCTCCCGCTGTACGATTTGTCGCTGCTCGGCCGCGCACACGCACCGGCGCTGGAGCTTGAACACGCCAACGGCGCCGTGCAGTCGCTCACCTTTGGCGCGCTCGAAGCACGCAGCAATCAGGTGGCGCACTGGCTCGCGGCGCGCGGGGTCACGCGCGGTGATCGCGTTGCGTTTTGCCTGCCCAATCGCCTGGCCGTTATCGATCTCTGGCTCGCGTGCATAAAGCTCGGAGTGATTGTCGTGCCGATCAATGTGTTGTATCGCGCACGCGAAATAGCGCATATCGTGACGGACGCCGCGCCGGTGGCGATCGTGACGTTTACAGATCGCGCGGCAGACTTCGGCGACGGCGTCCGCGTGTGGGATGTTGACGCACTCGAGCGTGAGGCGCACGCCATGCCGACGGCGCGCGCGGCGAGAGTCACAACCGCCGATACGCCAGCCGCACTTGTGTACACATCGGGCACCACCGGCACCGCGAAAGGCGCCGTTCTCACGCACGGCAACTTCGCCGCCAATGCGCTGACACTTGTCTCGGCGTGGGGCATCACATCGAGTGATCGCTATCTGGCCGCCCTGCCGCTCTTTCACGTGCACGGACTCGGCAACGGTCTCCAGTGCTGGCTCGTGAGCGGCTGTCACATGAAGCTCGTGGAGCGATTTGAACACGCACGGGCGCTGCCGTGGTTCGAGTCGTATCAGCCGACTCTGTTTTTTGGCGTACCTACCATGTACGTGCGTTTGCTGGACACTGCTCCTGAGCGCGCCCGCGCAATTGGCGAACACATGCGACTCTTCGTTTCCGGATCAGCGCCGCTCCCCGCGCATGTGCTCGACGCGTTTGCGGAACGGTTCGGACATGTGATCCTCGAGCGCTACGGCATGACAGAAACGCTCATGAACGTCAGCAATCCGCTCGTGGGAGAACGTCGTGCCGGAACCGTTGGACGCGCCCTCCCCATGTTGTCGCTGGACATTCGAAGTAGTGACGGCGCATTGCTTCCCGATGGCTCACCCGGTGAGCTCTGGGTGCGAGGCCCGAACGTCTGTGCGGGCTACTGGCAACGACCGGACGCCACGGAGCTGGTCTTCGTCAACGACTGGTTTCGTACCGGCGATATCGGTATGCGCGATGCGGACGGATACATCACGCTGCAGGGACGTCGCACCGATCTGATCATCTCGGGTGGGTTCAACATCCGGATCGTTGTCTTCGGCCAGCGTGCCCGGAATGAATCCGTAGTCGCACGGATACTGCACCGCCGACTAGAGCACGCGGTCCAGTCGGAGCAAGCCCGTGATCTTGTCCAGTTCGTACGTGTTGCGACTGCCCGATGGAATCTCGATCACAGCGGTGACCGCTTCCGGTGGCTGTGGACCGGGTGGAATGTCGTGCCAGAGGTTAAACATGCGGCGGATGGGGCAAGGAGGACCGGCGACGCAGGTCCCGACCGGGACTCGCCACCGCGAGGTGTCTTTCAAAGCTATGCGCTGCACGTCCGCCAGTTGACAATGACCGGAACCGGTCCTTCGGATGGGTGCGAGTGTTCATGGCGTTCGTGACCGGTACGATTTCAACGTACAGCTCAACTTCCGGCGTGGTCTATCCCACCTTTCTTCCCGCGATTCCCGGTCTCGTGGAAAAGCTGGGCGGCGGGAATCCGTTGCAAATCGCGTTCAGCATCAACGTCGGCGCCGCGCTCGTGGACGTCTCCCCGCTGTCTACGCTGGGCGCGCTCTGTGTGGCGGCGTTACCAGCGGGCCACGATCCGGCGCAGTTGTTTCGTAGTTTGTTGCTGTGGGGGTTTTCAATGACGGTGGCCGGTGCGCTGTTCTGCCAACTGTTCATTGGCGTCTTCGCGCAGTAGCGATACCTCAGTTCTCGAAAAGCCCGGAACGCAACCACGCTGCGCCGAACACGGCCACGATTGCTGTTGCGGGACGCATGAAGCGCGGGTTCGGCCGCGCCGTCTATGGAATCACGCGCCGCTACGAGTTCGCCAGCGGCGAAAACGCCGCCACGACAACGCGATGCCTGTCCACACCAGCACCGCACCGCACCGCCGGCGGAAATAAGGGTCGCAAGCGTTTGTCCGAAGAGACCGAACACTTCACCTGCGTGTCCAAATCGCACCCAGGCACGGATCTGTCGGGCGGTGCTCAGAGACGCGTAGTCGAGGTGCACCAGCACGCCGGCATCCGCGCGATCAAGTGTGAGCGTGCTGCGAAGATCGGGGCGATAGGTGTTGCCGGAAGCGACCGCTACGCTCACGGCGGTATCGACGGACGCAGGCATCGAGATCGTATAGCACCACAAGCAGCAGCGGGATCGCCGACCAAAAGTCGATGGTATTGTGCCAGTTAACGTGCGCTTTGTCGTACCACTCGGCGTGGGTGATGCAGATCGCACACTCTGGGCTGGTTGGGCAATTACGTCCAACGAGCATCGCGTGTATTACAGCGGCGATACGTCACTGGACGACTTCATGATGGAAATCGGTGACCGCCTGGGACCGTTTGATCTCACCATGATTGAAGTCGGTGCGTACGATGCGCTCTGGGCCGACGTGCACCTCGGTCCTGAACAGGCTGTGCGCGCGCACCAACTGGTACGTGGCGACGTGATGCTGCCCGTGCACTGGGGATTGTTTGACCTGGCACTGCACGGATGGACCGAGCCGATTGAGCGTGTGCTTGTAGCGGCGTCCAAAGCCGGTGTGCGCGTCGCCACACCGCGTCCGGGTGAACGGGTTGAACCAGGTGCGCTGTTACCGCAGAGTGAGTGGTGGCCGTCCATTGCGTGGCAGACGGTTGAGCAAGCGCCTGCGTGGTCGAGTGGCGTGTCGCACCTGCAACGTGCTACAGCCGATACGCTACGCCCAGCGTCCAGTCCGCAGTGACACCGTTGCTTCGGCCACTGGATAGGAATTTCAATCGGGGTGGGGTGAATATGGGCGCAGGTCCTGTACCTCGCCAGCCCCGGTGATGGGGCGACGGTGCACCAGCCACTGCACCGGTGTGCCGCCGCGGGCCGTTCGGCCTGCGGTTCTGGCGGGTG
>JBBRDP010000324.1:0-3214 GCA_038203795.1 Gemmatimonadales bacterium | reverse complement strand
GACACCGCGATCAACGCACGTTCCAGCTCCTCCACGCTGGCCAGCGACCAGATCCGTTCATACAAGCCGAAAAACCCGAACACCGCCAGTCGAGCAGGAACCGTGATGACGGCAAACCAGACGAGCGCCACCAGAAATACTTTCCCGGCCGCGGAGAAGCCCTCGAAGCGAACCGCGTGCGCGATCAAGCTGGACGCGATCAGCGATACGACATCCAGTAGGAAGTAATGCCGATTTCGAAGCACGTGCATGCGTTGCCCTCATTTTCAAAGTCGCGAGCGCGCGACCGTCGACGAACCCGCCCTGCTGAATGAGGGCAATACTGGTGAAGGCTACGCACAGCTGGCTGAGCGCCGCAGTGATCGAACGCACGATTCAATCTGCGCCTGCGTGACTTAGCGCACGCGATATCCGATCATCAGCCCAACACGGTACGGCAGCCATTCGCGACTCTCGTCGAGCCGATCAATGCCTGCGTATTGTTGACCCGTTGCACCGTCATACCCGCGATAGCGACCATGTTGACTACCGCCACCAACGTATGCATCCAGCGTGACTGTCGAGCTGAGCTGTCGCTTATAACCAATGGTGGCGCCCAACAACGTGCTGTAACCTTCCTGATAGAGGCGTGTGCCCCAGTAGTTCCATTTCTGCAATCGATAGATGCACGCGCCAAGATGCACGCCGCCATAAAAGCCCACGCGGCGGCCGCGTGAATGAATTTGCCACTCGGGAATGATGGTCAGAAACTGAAACGGGGCGCCCCGCACCGAGCGCCACAGTGAGGCCGTTGCATCGAGGTTGAATGACGTACGATCCGTCAGCGCCAGTTCGTAGGCGACGCCGGGAATACCGAGTAACGTCGAGGCATTGAGCTTCAGATAAGCATTGTTGTGTTCGCTTCTCGATGCATTCGCGGAGTCTCCACGCGGCGGCCCGGGTTGCGAGGCGAGCGGAGCCGTCACAATCGCGACGAGTGCGGCACCTATCGCGAGGTCGCGCCGAAAACGCACGCACGAGAAGAGCGTCGGACGAGGCATATGCGACATGGTACACCCGCGGCGTGTTCAAAGAGCCAAGCGGTCGTCGGACACGCCCGCCGTTTCATCACCGAGCGGGCGCTTCACCGCTCATCGCAAATTGCGGGCGTGTTTTCATTCCATGCCTTGGCCGGATCGAGCCTTCTTCATACTGCATGACGAGATCCCACTCGAAGGAACGGTGTTCGGCCGTGTGCGTATCGGCGTTGGACATAGGTGTACGGGAAGCGTGGTTCGGGCCCGGTGTCGCGAGAGGAGCGAAAGGGACTGCGCGCGCTTTACCCACTGCCCGATGCGCCATGTCGGCACGTCAGTTCCTCACCTGGCCCGCCGATAGATGTGGCGCTCGGCGTATGGCTCGCCGCACTCGATCGGCTCATCATTGTAGCCAACACGCATATCCCACGCATCGGCGCCGGCGGTGCGCGCGGGTAGTCGCGTGAATAGGAGCGTGGATCGAATGGTGGTCTGCTGGTTCGTGGTGTAGTCGCGGTATTCGAGCGAGCCTGTCCAATCCGTTCCAGTGAGTCGATCAATATCGGACGCCGTGAGTGTGGTGGCTGGCGAAACGCCCTGTTTCGCAATACGGTGAGCGGTCGTTGGCGGCACGACCGAAACCGTGTGCACTGCCGGCAAGCGCTATTGCGCCCGCGAGCCCCGTACTCCCAGATTCCCCACGCCTGACTGGGCGATCACCTTCCCGAGTCTCACTCTCCGTGCTGCTGCATCGTGTCACCGCGCTCGGAAGAGCGATACTGCTGGTCGGGGGACTGGCGCTGGCCGCGCCCGGATCGGGAGCGCGCGCAGAGCAAGCGCACTTGCCCGAGCAAAAGCGATCCGCGCTCCGTGAGCAGTCGACCATCAGGTCGCGCGACGCGCTGCCTGCCGACGATATGAAGGGCGGCGAGCAAGTCGAGTTGGTGTCGATCGAGCTGCGCTCCGTACATCGCCCCGCAGACGCTGGCTCCTCGCCGGCAACCGCGCGTAGCGCACCGTCCGATTGTCTGACAGCAGACGCGCTGCGCTGGTGCGATGTGGTGCAGTGCCGGCGCCTCAGCGGTGCCCTGTTGCTGGGCTTCGCGACTCCGCCACCAGCGTATTGCTAGCCTCCCTGCGCTGGCATCGCTGCCGGCCTCGGGTACCCAGTCCAACTCCTTGCGTGTACCAGCCGCGCTGCGCGGTTGGGCGACCGGCTGTCTTTGTGCGTTCTCGCGCGTGCGTGTTCGTGCCTGCTCGAGCGGCCGCTCACTATCCCCTTCAACAATACCACGCCACATGTCGTCAGAAAGCAAAAATGAAGAGTGGGGTTCCAAGCTCGGCGTGATTTTGGCCGTGGCCGGCTCCGCGGTTGGCCTCGGCAACTTTCTCCGATTCCCTGGCCAGGCCGCCGACAACGGCGGCGGAGCATTTCTCATTCCGTACTTTTGTGCGCTCTTCCTGCTCGGCATTCCGATCGGATGGGCCGAGTGGACGATGGGCCGGTACGGCGGCAAGAAAGGGTTGCACAGCGCCCCGATGATCATGGGCGCAGTTGGCAAGGGACGGCTCGCACGATACTTCGGCGTGCTCGGTGTGCTGATCCCGCTCGGCGTCTCCACGTACTACGTGTTCATCGAAACGTGGACCTTCGCCTACTTCCTCAAGTATCTCGGCGGCGGCATTGGCATTGTGCAGGGCACGTCCATCGCTGAGCAGACCGCCGCGTCAGGAAGCTTCTACGCGTCGATCACCGGCTCAGCGGGCGACGGCATGCTCTTCACGGGAGATTCCCTGTACACCGTAATCAGCTGGGTGGTGGTGTTCGCCATCAACATCTTTTTCGTGTACCGCGGGTTGTCGAAGGGCATCGAGAAGTTTGTATCGTACGCGATGCCGATCATGGCCGTGTGCGCGTTGATCGTGCTGGTGCGTGTGCTCACGCTTGGCACGCCTGATCCGGCGCTTCCTGAACAGAATGTGGTGAACGGGCTGGGCTACATGTGGAACCCCGACTTCTCGGCGCTCGGCAACTTCAAGACGTGGCTCGCCGCGGCATCACAGATCTTCTTCTCACTGTCGGTCGGCTTCGGCGTGATCATCAACTACTCGTCGTATCTGCGCAAGAAGGATGATGTGGCACTCTCCGGGCTCACGGCCAACGCCACGAATGAACTGTTTGAAGTAGGCTTTGGCGG
>JBBRDP010000323.1:0-3273 GCA_038203795.1 Gemmatimonadales bacterium | reverse complement strand
CGTCGCTGTTCAACGAGCTCCTGGGTGAAGCGCGCGCGATTGTGTCAGACATTCCAGGCACGACGCGCGATGCACTCGATGTGATGCTCGATACGCCGGGTGTGGCGATCCGTCTCGTGGATACGGCCGGGCTGCGCGAGACGGACGATACGCTGGAGCGGCTGGGGATCGAGGTGAGTGCGCGGTGGTTGTCGCGGGCGCACGTGGTGTTGGCGATCGGGGAAACGGTGGAGCAGGTGGAGGCGACGGTTCGGGCGGTGCAAAGCGTCGAGTCGCGGGATGTGCCGGTGGTGCGCGTGTTGACGAAGCGGGATGCGGGGGTCGCCGAGGGCGCTGAGGGCCGTAGCCGCGATCGCTATGTGGTGACGAGCGCGGAGTCTGGGGTGGGGCTGGGGGAACTCGTAAGGGTGGTGCAGGCGCGCATTGCGGAGGCGTACGGCACCGTGGCCCCGGAGGTGCCGCAGCTCACGCGCGAGCGACATCAGGTGGGCGTGCGAGTGGCGCGTGAAGAGCTGGCGTTGTTTCAGAGCGCCTGGGCCGAGGGGCGCGGGGTGCCGGCGATTATCGCGGCGGTGCATGTGCGCGCGGCCGTGCTCGCGCTGGACGAACTGATCGGCGCCGTGACGCTCGACGACGTACTGGACCGGCTATTCAGCGAGTTCTGCGTGGGGAAGTAGGGGGCGCGGCGACGGCGATGTCGGGTTTGCACCACGAAATCCGATTGTCAGGGTAAGCCCCGAACGCACCACGGGCACCGCCACCACCGATCAGGAGTCGCCATGTTCAGCCTTTTCAAGAATAGTCAGTCGGACGCCCTCGCCCCGCTCGTCGATCTGGCACGGTGCCGTCACGGATACGATCGCACCGTGTTTCTGTCGGAGCTGCGCCGCGATGCGCCGACGGTGGCGGCGATGGTGGAGCAACTGCTCCTCCTCGACGCGGCGCGCCATGCGGCGCACCACGAGGCGCACCACGAGGCGCACCACGAGGTGCCGACGACGAGCGCCACACACGGCTCGGTGTCGCCGGGTATTCGACAAGACGCGCGCGCGAGGGTAGCGTTGACGAATGGCTCGACGCACTCTACCACCGGCTGATGAACCACCAGACGCGCTCGTGAGGTCGCGCGCGGAATCGCTGGCGCGAGAACGCGCCGATCTGGTGCAGCGCGCGGATGCCGGCGAAGCGCAGGCACGCGATCTGTTGTTCGCCACGTTGTACGACGAACTGCATCGATTGGCGCAGCGAGAGGTGCGCCGACAAGGTGCGGACAGTCCACTGAGCGCGACCACGCTGCTGCACGAAGCCTACCTCGCATTCGGTGGCCGTGAAGGGACCGTCTTTCCCGATCAATCACACTTTCTGGCGTATGCCGCGCGCGCCATGCGTGGGGTGCTCATTGATCGTGTGCGAGCGCGACAGGCGGCCAAGCGTGGCGGCGGTGTGCGCGCGACGACGCTCGACGCGGACTACGCGGAACAGATCGACGATCCCGACGAGCTGCTGGCCTTGCATGAGGCGCTGGAGACACTGGCCACGCTCGATCCGATGCTGGCGCGCGTGGTGGATCTCAAGTTCTTCTGTGGGTTTACGTTCGCCGAGATTGCGGCCGTGCAGCAGGTCACCGAACGAACGGTGCAGCGGCATTGGGACAAGGCCCGCGTGTTGTTGCGTGATGTGATGCGCGCACCCAGCCACTGAGCACACTCGCCATGTCGATTCCAACTCCTGACGAGTGGCGCGAACTGTCGTCGTTGCTCGACGACGCACTCGACCTCGCTGTGGAGGATCGAGACGCGTGGCTGGAGCGTCAGACCCGTGAGCGGCCGGAGCTGGCCGCACGGTTGCGTGAGCTGCTTGACGCACGCGATTCGATTGCCCGCAATGGATTTCTTGAGGGCACGGCGACACCGCCCCCGGTGCGCGGTGGTCGGGAGGGTGCCGTGTGCGGCCCGTATGTGCTCGAATCGCTCATTGGTCGCGGTGGAATGGGTAGTGTGTGGCAAGCGCGTCGGCACGATGGACGGTACGAGGCTGTCGTCGCGGTCAAGCTGCTCACCACGTCACTCGGTGCGGACGGTGAACGACGATTCCGCCGCGAAGGGCAGATTCTCGCGCGACTGCGTCATCCGCATATTGCACAGCTGCTCGATGCGGGGGTGACCGATGATGGTCAGGCATATCTGGTGCTCGAGCACGTGGATGGTTCGCACATCGATGTGCACTGCAAGGCAAAAGGGCTCGACCTTCGTGCTCGCGTACAACTGGTGATTGATGTGCTCGCCGCCGTCGCGCACGCGCATGTCAACCTTGTGGTACACCGCGATCTCAAGCCGTCAAACATTCTGGTGGATTCCGAAGGGCGCGTGAAGTTGCTCGACTTCGGCATCGCGAAGTTGCTCGACGACGAGGACGGTGCGCCGGGGGCGTCGGCGCTCACGCGCGAAGGCGGACAGTTGCTCACGCCGTTGTACGCCTCGCCGGAACAAGTCACGGGCGGCGAAGTTACCACCGCCACCGACGTCTACGCACTCGGTGTGGTGTTGTTCGAACTGCTCACCGAGGCGCGGCCGTATCGGCTCACGCGAGATTCACGCGGTGCCCTGGAAGACGCCATTGTCACCGGCGATCCGGTGCGTCCGAGCGAGTTGGTGGATGATGCGCTGCGCAAGCGTGGGCTGCGTGGCGATCTCGATACGATTGTGCTCAAGGCGCTGCGCAAGTCGCCGGTTGAGCGCTATACCACGGTGACGGCGTTTGCCGACGATCTGCAAGCGTGGCTCGATGGCCGGCCGGTGCGCGCGCGCCCCGATGCGTTCGGCTATCGCGCCTCACGTTTTGTACGGCGACATGCGCTCGGCGTGTCTGCGGCGGCGGCCGTCGCCATCGCCACGCTCGGCGGCGCGGGCGTGGCGATCTGGCAGGCGCGGGTGGCGCGCGCCGAACAGCAACGCGCCGAAGAGATTACCAACTTTATTACCGGCGTCTTCAAGAATGCCGATCCGTACGTGGGCAATGGCACGACACTCACCGCCACCGATCTGCTCAAACAAGCCTACGGACGGCTCGACCAATCGCTGGGTGACCGGGAGGATTTACGACTCGAGTTGCTCTGGCTGATTGGTTCGAGTCTGGCCAGCCTGCAAGCGTTCAGTGATGCAGAACCCATGCTGCTCGAAGTCGCGGAAGCCAATGCGCGCGTGTTCGGCCCCGCAGACACACGCACGATTCGCGCGCAGGTGAGCCTCGCGAATCTGTATCGGTTTCGTGGCC
>JBBRDP010000322.1:0-3304 GCA_038203795.1 Gemmatimonadales bacterium | reverse complement strand
GCAAGTGCTGGTCAAGCAGCTCACGGAAATCTTGCCACTGATTACGACGGTACGCACAGACGTGCCGACCGCGCTCGCGGACGCGATTGCACGGTGTTTGCGCAAGGCACCATCGGAGCGATTCGATACCGCCGAGGCGTTTGTGGAAATGGTGGATGCGGTGCGCCAAGGCGAACCCGAGATCCCCACACCCATCCGTCTCTTTGCACAGGAGCTGGCCGTCGTCGGGCCGGTGTTGCTGCTTGGCGCGTTCGCAATGTGGCTGATCTGGCTGTTTGTGGTGCAGGTGCAAGGCTGGCATCCGTTCGACGCGTTGTCGCAGATCGTAATCGTGATGGCCATCATCGCCAGCCGGCTGTTGCAGGTCTGGCAGGCGACGCGGCGCGTGATGCTGATGGGATTCTCCGTCGATGACGTGCGACGCGGGCTCGCCGCACTCATGGGCGAACGCGCAGCTGCGCGCGCCATGCTGCGCGCTGATCCCGCGTTTGTACGCCGGCGACGCGTGATCTTCGCGGCTGCCGTCGCTGCGCTCCCTCTGGCGTTTCTGGCGGTCCGTCTCGCCCGGGGATTGCGCACGCAGGTGGGCCCGACTGCGTGGGACGTGCCGCCGATTGCGCAGGCACTGTACTTCGCGCACTCCGTCCTGCTCGGCGTGGGTGTCGTGACGCTGGTGCGCAGTCCGCTGCGCATGCCGATCGGTGAGCGATTATTCCGGTGGACGTGGCTCGGCGCGCTTGGACGCACCATGCTTCGTTGGGCGCAAGCGCGAACAGATACCGTTTCCGGAACGCGGTCGGCTGTACACGCGGACGTCAGCGCCCGTTCGGCGACCGCCTCCAATATCGCGTCACCGCCGATGGGCATTAGGGACCGGCCATCGGCGGCACTCGACCCCAGGCTCGAGGCCCTCACGGCGCGCGTTGAACAACTCGAGCGTTGGCGCGAATCCGCTCGTGATGCGACCAATGGCGGCAGTTGAACAACGACAACCCTGATTGCGCCCACACGATAGCGCGCCGCGCCTATGCACACGACCGCGCTACACGGATCCCGTTCGCGGCACCGTTGTCGCCGCCACCGCGTTGAACGAACGATCGGTTTCGTCGTAGAGATAGGGCGTGACGACGAGCGTGTGCTCGTCTGCCACCACCGTGACCAAGCTGCTCGCCCGAGCTCCACGACTGCGGTTGCTGAGCGTGCCTGCGGTGCTCGCGACAAACTGTCCGCGCGCGCGCTGCACATGCTCGATTTTTTCCTGATGGTCGTGACCGGAGAGCACCACGTCCGCGCCAGTCGCCACGATCGCGTCGAGCATGGCGTCGTGTTTCGTGAGCCCCCACCGCTGTGACAGTTCACCCGGCACCACATTGTGGTGCACTACGAGCACCTTGAGATCACCCGCCGGCGCGGCCGCGAAACGCTGACGTGCATCGTCCAGTTGCGCGTTGGTAAGCGCCCCTTTCACCGACAAGTCGCGTGGCCGCTTGGTGAGGGTATGCAATCGCACACCGGGCGCTGAGCAGAGTCCGACAATCGTGGCGCCGGACACATGCAGTGTGGGTTCGAGATCGGCGTTGATCCATTTGCGGTATCCGGCGTGAATCATCGACGTGCGCCCCAGACCCAGCGGCGCGAACCACCATGCGGCGTCATGGTTACCGGGCACCACCAGCACCGGCGCGATTGCACCCAAGCGCTGCAGTAGCGCACGCGCGTTCTGGAACTCCCGCCGCCTCGCACGTTGCGACACGTCGCCCGAGATCACGATCGCATCAAACGAGCCGGCGGCCGCGAACGCTTCGGCCGACGCCACGTGCGCGGGCACATGCGGCCGACCGTAGTGCACGTCGGACAGATGGAGGATGCGCGTGGGGCGACGGCTCATGCCAGCGCAGCGATCACGGCGTCAGTGAACTCGTCGGTTGACGACTCGCCGCCCAGATCACGCGTGCGCACACGTCCCGCTTTCACCGTGTGTTCGAACGCCGTGCGCACACACGATGCAACATCGCTCTGCCCGATGTGGTCGAGCATCATGCAGGCGGCGAGCAACAGCGCGCCGGGATTCGCGATGCCCTTTCCAACGATATCCGGCGCGGTGCCGTGCACGGCTTCAAAGATGGCCGCATTCACACCGATGTTTGCGCCGGGCGTCATGCCCAGTCCACCCACGAGACCGGAGATTTCGTCGGAGAGAATATCGCCAAACAAATTGGTGGTCACGATGACATCAAACTGCTCGGGACGCATGACCAGATGCATGGCCATCGCGTCGATGATGCGATCTTCGAACTGCACACGCCCTTCGTATTCGCGCGCGACCATTCGGCCCACATCGAGAAACAGTCCCTGCGAAAACTTGAGGATGTTGGCCTTGTGCACCAACGTCACTTTCTGGCGGTTGTTTGCCAGCGCGTATTCAAACGCATACCGCACAATGCGCTCTGACCCATGGCGCGTGATCACGGCGATCGATTCGGCGGCCGCGCGTGGATCGTCACCGATGCGAATGTAGTGTTCATGTCCGATATACAGCCCTTCGGTGTTCTCGCGCACGAGCACGATGTCCACGTTTTCGAAGCGCCCATCCGGAATGATGGTGCGCGCCGGCCGCACGTTGGCATACAGATCGAACGTCTTGCGCAGCGCCACGTTCACCGAGCGATACCCTTCGCCCACGGGCGTTTCGAGCGGCCCCTTGAGCGCCACATGCGTCTGCTTGATGGAGTCAAGCGTGGCGTCGGGCATGGGATCACCCCAGCGACTAACACCGGCGATGCCGGCGACCTGATGGTCCCACTCAATCTGCGCGCCGGCAGCAGTGAGGATGCGAACGGTAGCATCGGCGATGGATGGGCCGATGCCATCGCCGGGAATGAGCGTTACGGTAGTAGACATGCGAACAATCTGGCACAGGGGAGTCGCGAGGTCATGGTCTGTCGAGAAAAGTCTCGGCTGCACCTGCCCGTCGACACCCCCAGCTGTCTAGAACTGTGATTGGCAGGCCACCGCGCGGGCGGCCATCGCCTCCGGCAGCAAGAAGTCAAAGGTCCCGCTGGTGGGGAATCGTCCGTCCGGAATCACGGACTGTGGATTCTCGCGCAGGCGCCTGGCAGCACTTGGCATCAAGCCGAGTACCGGACCGAGCACAGGATCCTGGCTATGCTGTGCGGCCAACGCGGCCAGTTGTTGCTCGCGCTCCGGCGCAAAGCCGAAGATGACTTCTTTCGTTCGATTGCAGGCGCCGCGCACCACAGCGTACAGCACTTCCACGCGCACGGCGAACGGGAGTTTTTCATCG
>JBBRDP010000321.1:0-3309 GCA_038203795.1 Gemmatimonadales bacterium | reverse complement strand
GGAACGGCAACTCCGCGATTACGGCCGGCGCGCGTACCGTGGGGATCGCGCTTTTGGTTCACGGTTTGGGTTGACGGTTCACGGTTGACGGTAGATCGGGGTGGTGGTTGGCGGGAACGGCAACTCCCCCATTACGCCCGTCGCGCGTACCGTTGGGATCGCGCTTTTAGTTCACGGTCTGGGTTGACGGTTCACGGTTGACGGTAGACCGGGCTGTTGGTCAACCGGAACGGCAACTCCCCCACTGCGCCCGTCGCGCGTACCCTCGGAATCACGCGCTCAGTTCACGGTGCAATTCGACGGTTCACGGTACGTCGCCCCACCCCGCCACCCCTCGCAGCCGTGAGGGCCAAACCGAACACCGTCAACCGTAAACCCTCACCGTAAACCGAAAGCGCGATCCCCAATCCCGGGTACCAAATCCATAAATGCCGTGAGCAGTAACCGTCAACCATCAACCGTCAACCACCCCCCCTCGCACCCAACTATCTTCCCTCCGCCCCCGTCCCCCGCGCAATGCGAATCGTCCGTCCCACGTTGGTCCTCACCGCCCTCGCCCTCTCCACTCGGCCCGCCCCCGCCCAGGGGCGCGCGATGACGTTCGACGATTTCGCGAGTATGCGCGCGGTGTCCGACCCGCATGTGTCGCCGGACGGTCGGCTGATCACGTACGCGGTGCGCACGACCAACGTGGCGGCCAATCGCCGCATCGCCCGCACGTTCATCGTGCCCGTTGACGGGAGTGCGGCGGCCCGGGCCTTTCCGGACGATACCACGCCCGTGGTGGAGGCGCGGTTCAGCCCGGACGGGCGACGCATGGCGTATGTGCATCAGGGCCAGTTGTGGGTGAGCAATATTGACGGCTCCGGTCGACGCGCGCTCACGCGGTTGTGGGGCGGTGCGTCCGGGCCGCGGTGGGCGCCGGGCGGGGATCGGATTGCGTTTGCGTCGCGCGTGTATCCCGGTTGCGCCACCGATGCGTGCAACGCCGATTCGGCGCTGCGCATGGATCGCACCGCATCGCGCGCGCGGGTGTATGACCAGTTGTTATACCGGCATTGGGATCGTTGGGACGACGGGACACGCTCGCACTTGTTCGTGGTGGATATCGCGCGTGCGGAGGCGCGTGATGTCGTGCCCACACTGCAGATGCATGTCCCCCCGATGCCGTTTGGTGGGCCTGAGTCGTACGACTGGTCGCACGATGGGCAGGAACTCGCGTTTGCCGCGCGGGTGGAGAGCGCGGACGCCGCGTGGACCACGGATCTCAATGTGTTTACCGTGCCGGCGTACGGCGGTCCACCATCGGTGATCACGTCGGGCAATCGGGCCGCCGATCAGCAGCCGGTGTACTCGCGCGACGGGCGATGGATTGCGTACGCGGCGCAGCGACGGGCCGGCTTCGAAGGCGACAAGTGGCGTCTCATGTTGTATGATCGTCGCGCACGCACGAGTCGTGAGGTCGCGCCGGGGTGGGATTTTCACGCCGACCGATTTTACTTCACGCCCGACATGCGTTCGCTGCTCGTGGAGACGCAGGACGAAGGCCGCACCGCGATATGGCGCTTGACGATTGGCGACGACGGACTGCTCGACGGCAATCCCGAGCGATTGATGCGCACGAACAACTCGACGCAATCATCGTTGGCGTACCAGAACGGGATCGACGGCGCGATCACGCTCGTGTGGATACGCGATGCGATGCATCGTCCACCCGATGTGTGGACGGCACGCTACTCGGCCACCGGCCTGCGCAACTCGCGTCAGCTCACGCGCGAGAACGACGGATTGCTCGCGCAGCTCGATTTGCGACCGGCGCAGGACATCGAGTTCACCGGTGCGGGTGATGTGAAGGTGCATGGCTTCATGGTGCGCCCACCGGCGTTCGACAGCACGCGCAACTGGCCGATGCTGTTGCTCGTGCACGGTGGTCCGCAGGGCGCGTGGCTCGATAGCTGGAACGCACGGTGGAACGCGCAGTTGTTTGCGTCTCCCGGCATGGCGGTGCTGGCGCTCAATCCGCGCGGGTCGACAGGGTACGGTCAGCAATTCGTGGACGATGTGTCGCGTGATTGGGGCGGCAAGGTGTACCAGGATTTGATGCGTGGCGTCGATACGGCGCTCGTCCGGTTTCCGTGGCTCGATTCAGCGCGCGTTGGTGCGGCGGGCGGTTCGTTTGGCGGGTACATGACGAACTGGATGAACGGCAACACGCGGCGCTTTGCGGCGTTTGCGTCGCACGCGGGCGTCTTCAATCTGTCGCACATGGCCAGCGCCACCGATGAGCTGTGGTTCACCGAATGGGAGTTCGGCGGCGCGTGGTGGAATCGTGTGGCGCAACAGCAGAACTACTCGCGATGGTCGCCGCACTTGCAAGCGGGTCGCATGCGTACGCCCACACTCGTCTTGCATGGCGAGCAGGATTTCCGCGTGCCGTATACCGAAAGCCTCAGCCTGTTCACCGCACTACAGCGACAGCGCGTGCCGAGTCGTCTGGTGGTGTTCCCTGACGAAGGGCATTGGATTACGCGTCCGGCGAATCAACGCGTCTGGTGGAGTGAGATGCACGCGTGGTTTGGCGAGTACCTCGGCGTGCGCGAGACGCGCTGATCGGCGTGCAGCGGACCGCGATGTTGGAATAGCGGTCCGAACCTGTGAGTCCTAGCAGTGTATGGAGTGTGTGAGCGTGCGCTGCAACACACGCTGGAACTTGCCCGCGCCGGATAGTGTTCGATTGGCGGGACAGCCAAACGGCTCGTTCACATGCACGATCACTGATCTGACACTGGTGGAGGAAGTTTGATTATGCGTAAGCTTTCCATGATGCTTGCTGGTGCCGCGATGATTGCCGTCGCGAGCCCGTCGGTTTCGCAGGCGCAGGACAAGGATATCGTCGAGACGGCCGTTGCGGCCGGTTCGTTCAAGACGCTCGCCACGGCGCTCACGGCCGCTGGCCTGATCGAAACGCTCAAGGGCCCGGGCCCGTTCACGGTGTTCGCGCCGACCGACGAAGCGTTCGCCAAGATCCCGAAGGCGCAGCTCGACGCGCTGCTCGCGGACAAGGAGCAGCTCAAGGCTGTATTGCTGTATCATGTCGTGCCGGGCAAGGTGATGGCGGCTGACGCGATCAAGCTTGACGGCAAGTCGGCCAAGATGGCGTCGGGCGCCGAAGCGAAGATCTCGGTGATGAGTGGCACGGTGATGATCAACGGCGCGCACGTCACGTCGGCTGACATTGCGGCCAAGAATGGCGTGATCCACGTCATCGACGCAGTCATTTTGCCGCCCGCGAAGTAACACAGTTCGCTG
>JBBRDP010000320.1:0-3335 GCA_038203795.1 Gemmatimonadales bacterium | reverse complement strand
GGGGAAGATACGAGCGCGGCCGGTGTCCTGACGACCTGGGTGAAGTTTTTCGCGGATCCTCAATGATGCCCTGCACAACTCAGCCATGGAGAGCCGAGAGTGACCGAACCGACCGACGCGCATCTGGGGCCCGTAGACGCCGCGCGTGTGCAGGCGATCACCACACCCGATCCGCAGTTGTGGACGTTGTACCTCATTTATTGTGTGCTCTCCACCGTCGCGCTGCCGTTCGCGATTCTGCCGTACTACTTCAAGTACAAGACGCTGCGGTATCGCTTCGACGACGACGGGGTGTCGGTGTCGTACGGACTGATCTGGCGCCGCGAGACGTATCTCACGTACGCGCGCATTCAGGACATTCACGTCACGCGCAACATCTTCGAGCGGTGGCTGGGCATTGGCACCGTGAAAATTCAGACCGCGTCGGGCAGTGCGGCGGCGACCGAATCGATTGTCGGACTCACGGCATTCCAGGAAGTGCGCAACTACCTGTATGCGCACATGCGCGGACATTATCGTACGCCGCAGCCGGGCGCCGCGATCGCGGGCGTGACACCGGCGCGTGCGCTGTCCGCCGGTGCTGACACGGAGGCCGTGGAGGCACTCACCGGCATTCGCGATGAGTTGCGGGCCGTGCGTGTGTTGCTCGCATCACAGCAACAGGGCACGCGCGATGTATGACTGGCTCAAGGGACTGATTCTGCCGTGGCTGCGTGTTGAGGACAGCGAACCGCATCCGCCGTCGGGTCATGATCCGCATGAGATGCTGCGCGTTGAGCGCGCGGACGCCGGGTTCTTGCGATTGCGTTTGTTTGAGTGGCGCTTGTATGCGGTGGCGTGGGGGCTTGGTGTTGGTGTGGTGAGCGTGGCGCTCGTGATCGCCGACTGGCGCTTGTTGCTGCTCGTGATTCCGCTGGTGGCCATCGCCGTGGCGAAGGCGGCGACGTTGTACGTGACGATGCGGCTCGACTACGAATTGCGGTGGTACGTGATCACCGATCGCAGCTTGCTGATTCGCGAAGGCGTGTGGAATGTGCAGGAGATCACGCTCACGTTTGCGAATGCGCAGAACGTGCGCGTCACACAGGGACCGCTCGAGCGATGGTTCGGGATTTCGAATGTAGAAATCGAGACGGCGGGTGGTGGGAGTGGAGATGCGACGGGCGCGCGGCATCATGCGCAGTTACGTGGGCTCAAGAATCCGCAGGAAATTCGGGGCGTGATTCTGGAGATGCTGCGCAAGCAGCGCACGGCGGGGTTGGGAGATCCCGATGATCGTGAAGCGCGTGCGTCGGAGAGGCGTGATTCTGAGATACCACTGTTGGTTGGTGGCGACATCGAGTCACCGGTCAATCCGTTGCTGCATGACGTGTGGGAGGAGGCGCGGGCGCTGCGTGGCGTGTTGGAGCGTGGGAGGGGGTAGACACACTTGTAAGCCCGTGACCTCCGGTGCAAACACGATCCACTCCACGCTGGCGGCGTCGCCTCGCGGATAGCGCCGCACCCAGAGGTGATCACGTGCGTCCACCAGCAGCTGGTCGTAGGCGGGCACGGTGGTGGGAAACTCCACGAGATCCCACTCCCGTACCGACTGGGCCCGTCGGGCCGGCGGTTGCCCGAGTGTGTCCAGGCGCTTGAACCGTACAATGTCGGCAGGGGTGGTTCGGAGATCCCCGTCGGATGTGCGAAGTGCACCCAGCGGCGTGCCGTCGAGCGCAAAGACACGCACCGCAAAACTGTCCGCGAGTCCGACATACGCCCGCTCACGCCCGATGGCCACGACCGGTTCCTTGCCGAGTGGGTGTGGTCCACTGCCGAACATGTCGTCATAGCGGATTACCAGTCGTTCACTGCCGGGCAGCTCGCCGAGTTCCGCGAGCCGATTTCCGGCCGACGAAGCCAACCAATACGGGACCGCAAAGCGTGCTCGGCCCGCCCGCTCATACTCCGGTGATTCCCAACCGTTGTGCACCCACACGCCGTCCGGGTTGCACGCACTGTGGTACGCCGGCCGCCCGCCCTGCAGCTCGGTGTCGGACGCAGTGCGTACAAGCGTTCCGTCGAGCGTATATACCATGATCTGCCGACGGCTGATCTCCTCGACAAACAGGGAGTCCCCGCAGCGCCTGGCCATGGCGATGTATCGGAACTCGCCGGGCCCGTCGCCTTCGCGTCCGACCACTCGCGTTGGCGTGCCGTCGGCGTCGAAGAAACGCAGCGACTGCAGTGTGCGATCGGCGACCAGCAGGCTGCCGTTTGGCAACCTCGTGAGCCCGGCGACCTCACCAAGCTGCGGCTCACCCGACGCATCGTCGTCCGAAACAGATGTGAGCGGCTCGGCGCCGATAGACCACTGTGCGAGACGTGGCGCGGTTGTTGTGTCAGATGCGTCGCAGGCGATCAACCACAGCGACGAGAGTGCAATGCAGCACGCGACGCGCCAGACGGTCCGGCGACTGACGTCGCGACGGGCGAAACCGATTCCCATGCACCATGCTCCGGTTTACCACAGTTTGCACTGCCGAAAGTCTTCGGCGCGCTGAGGCCACCGTCATCAGGCCGAGTGCGCGACACAGACTACGCTGAGTCAATATCACTACGGCTGCCGCGCCAACGCCCGAAGACTTTGGTGCAAATACTCCACGCGACCGTCGGCACCGCGCACCAGCAACAGCGTGGTCTTGTCGCCAACTGGCGGGACGACCACGAGCCGGTCGTCGCCCGCGAGCATGACCGGCAGCACGCCACCGCCCTGACGAATCTTGAGCATGTCGTTCTCTTCAAAGAGCGTGACAATTCTCCGACCCTGCTTGTATGTCCCGATGAGTTGCGCGCGTTCAGCCGCCGAGGGCGTGCGTTCGGCGGTTACAGCGGGCGGTACGACGGGTGTGATGCCCGCGACTTCTTTCACGACGAGATCAATCACGCCGTTGATCGGACTGCCGCTGCGATTGTCGAAGAGGATCACGGCGATCTTGCGGTCCGGAAACATCGTGACGCTGGCGTCGAACCCGTTGATCGCACCGCCGTGTTGCCAGAACCGTTCCGTGCCGCGCGTGCCGACGGAGAGTCCGTACGCGTACTTGGACGTTGGGCTCCCGGGAATTGCGGCGTGACCGGTTGTCATCTGTTGCACCGCGTCGGCCGACAGCACACGGGTGCCCTCGAGCATGCCGCCGTCCATCAGCATCATCGTGAAGCGCGCGAACTCCGAGGTGTTGGAGAAAAGAAAGCCCGCCGCCCACTGCGCGGTGTTCTCCGTGAACGGACGCACAATGGTGCCCGCGGCCGTTGGTGCGCCAACGTGTCCTTGCGAAAAATCGGCCGTCATTGCT
>JBBRDP010000319.1:0-3389 GCA_038203795.1 Gemmatimonadales bacterium | reverse complement strand
CGTCGCACGAACGACGGATCGAACCATGCCACTTCGAGCAGAATATCGGTGGTGGAATCGTTCACCTGACTCGCTTCTCCGCCCATGATGCCGGCGAGCGCGGTGGGACGTTCCCCATCGCAGATCACGGTGGTACCGGTCGTCAGCGCGTGATGCACACCGTCCAACGTGACCAACGACTCGCCTTCGCGTGATGCACGCACCACGATCTGCTGCGAGGCCAACATCGACAGGTCGAACGCGTGGGACGGCTGGCCCAGCCCGTGCAGCACATAGTTGGTGGCATCGACTACGTTGTTGATGCTGCGCAGCCCAATACTCGCGAGACGTTGCACCAACCAAGCCGGACTCGGCGCGACTTGCACACCACGAATCACCACACCGATGTAACGCGGACACGATGCCGTATCGTCCAATCGCACCGTGACGCCGTCGGCCATGGCTTCCTTCTCGCCAAACACCGATTCTCCCACGGACTCGCTGTCGGGCAACGCCGGCAGCTCGCTCGGCATCCGCAACGGAATACCGTTGAGCGCACTCAGCTCACGCGCCACACCCAGATGCGACAGCAGATCGGGACGGTTGGGCAGCACGTCGAGATCAAGACGCACGTCGCCAAGCGGGAGTACCTGCAACAGCGGCGTGCCCGGCGCCGCATCGGTATCGAGCGTGTAGATGCCGTCGTGTTCCTGCCCAAGTCCGAGCTCACGCGCCGAACACAGCATGCCATTCGACACGGCACCACGAATCTTGCGACGCGCGATCACGAGTCCATCAGGCATCACGGTACCGGTGCGCGCGAACGGGTACTTGTGCCCCGCCGTCACGTTCGGCGCACCGCACACCACGTCGAGCAACTCGCCACTGCCGTCGTCCACCTTCGTGACGGACAGGTGATCGGAATCCGGATGACGCGATGCTTCTACGACGGTGGCCACCACAAACGTGGCGAGGTCGGCGCGCAACGATTCGAGACCATCGAGCGTGACGACGTGTCGACTCAGCTGCTCGCCCACCTCGGCCGCCGAACGCGTATGCGGGACAAACTCGCGTAACCATTCATGCGAAACAATCATCGGGCGAACTGCTCCAGAAAGCGGACATCAGAATCGTATAGCAAGCGAATATCGGGGATTTCGTGACGAGTCATCGCAATGCGCGCCGGTCCCATACCAAATGCCCAGCCGGTGTAGCGCTCAGTGTCGAGCCCCGCCGCCGTGAGCACGTTTGGGTGCACCATACCGCAGCCGAGAATCTCTACCCAGCGCGTGCCTTTGCCGTCGCCCAGATCGATCTCCACGTCCATCTGCGCACCGGGCTCAACGAACGGGAAATACGAGGGACCAAAGCGGACACGACGTGCCCCGCCGTAGAAGCGACGTGCGAACTCGCCGAGTGTGGCCTTGAGATCGGCGAACGAGATGCCCTCATCAATCGCCAATCCTTCAAGCTGCATGAAACTCGGCGCGTGCGTCGCGTCGAAGAAGTCGCGGCGATACACGTTGCCCGGCGCGAGCACGCGCACCGGCGGCTTGTACTGCTGCAGCGTGCGCACCTGCACTGGTGACGTGTGCGTGCGCAGCAGTGTGTCTTCGCCGAGGTACAGCGTATCATGCAACTCCATGGCCGGATGATCGGCCGGGAAGTTGAGCGCAGTGAAGTTGTAGAACTCCGTTTCCGCTTCGGGCCCCAGCGCAATCGTGAATCCGAGCTCGCGAAAGATGTCGCAGATCTCGTCAATCACGAGCGTGACCGGATGCAGCGAACCGCGCCAGGTGCGGCGCGAGGGCATCGTGAGGTCGAGCGCATCGGTGCCGCGCGTGGAGGCGGCAACGGCCGCTTCACGCTCCGAGAGCAATTGTTCGATGGCGGCCTTGGCTTCGTTCACGGCGCGGCCCGCGTCACGGCGGTCGGCGGCGGCGAGCGTAGGCAGCTGCGCCATGAGGTCGGCGAGGCGTCCCTGCTTGCGTCCAACCAGCTGCGTGCGCACGTCAGCAAACTGCGCGGGTGTTTCCGCAACGGCGATGGCCGCGGGGGCGTCGGCGGCGAGGCGACGACAGGCGCTCAGGAACTCGTCCAGGGTCACAGGGGATCCGGGAAGTGGTGTGCGAAACGAATGCGGGAACGAGCAGAAACGACAACGGGCGGCCCCACGCGATCATTCGCGCGGGCCGCCCGTTCATCGTACAACGAACTCAGGCAGCCTGCTTCTGCAGCGCGGCGCGGGCCTGCTCGGCGAGCGCCGAAAACGCCTGCGGGTCACGAACGGCAATATCGGCCAGGATCTTGCGATCGATTTCGATACCGGCGGTCTGCAAGCCGTTGATGAAGTTGCTGTAGTTGAGGCCATTGAGATGGGCCGCAGCGTTGATACGCACGATCCACAGGCGGCGGAACTCGCGCTTGCGATTCTTGCGATCGCGATACGCATAGCGCCAGCCGCGCTCGACGGTTTCTTTGGCGGCCTTCCAGAGCTTGCTGCGACCACCGAAGGCGCCCTTGGCGGCCTTCATGATCTGCTTCTTGCGCTTCAGGCGAACAACGTTGGATTTGACGCGTGTCATAGTGTGGTGTCCTCAGGCCTGAATGAGTCGCTTGATTCGCTTGATCTCACCGTTCGTCTCCATGATGGCCGGACGGCGGAGATTGCGCTTGCGCTTGGGACTCTTCTTGGTGAGGATATGGCTCTTGTACGCCTTCAGGCGCCGCACCTTACCCGTGCCAGTCACGGTGAAGCGCTTTTTGGCGCCGCTGTGGGTTTTCATCTTGGGCATCGCTGCTTGCTCACATGCTGCGGGTATCCAGCCGACGAACCGACTGGCAAAGAATCGACGAACGCGCCGTTACTTGGGCGCGAGAATCATCGTAAGGGAACGTCCTTCGAACAGCGGCGAACTCTCGACCTTGGCCACTTCGGCCAGTTCCTGAGCCACCCGATCCACCACCGCCCGTCCGAGCTCGGGATGGGTAATCTGTCGCCCGCGAAACATCAGGGTGACTTTGACTTTGTTGCCAGCTTCGATAAAGCGCTTGGCGTTGCGCGTTTTGGTATTGAAGTCGTGCTCATCGATCCCGGGACGGTACTTCACTTCCTTGAGATGGATGATGTGCTGCTTTTTCTTGGCGATGCGCGCCTGCTTGGCGGTTTCAAACTTGAACTTGCCGAAATCCATGATCCGAACGACGGGCGGACGCGCGGTCGGAGCGACTTCGACGAGGTCGAGGCCCAACTCGACCGCGCTGGCCAAGGCGGCATCGACTTCCATGATGCCCAACTGACTGCCGTCTGCACCGATCACGCGAACGGGACTGATCCGGATTTGCCGGTTGACCCGTGGCGGACGCTTCGTGGAATCCTGGATACGCCGAGCTCCTTTGAGAGAAAAACA
>JBBRDP010000318.1:0-3410 GCA_038203795.1 Gemmatimonadales bacterium | reverse complement strand
AACGAACTGCGCGCGGCGCAGGCCTCGGGCATTGCCCTCTCCATCGGCTTGCTTGGCAACGCTGCCGACGTGCTGCCGGCGCTCGTGGCACGCGGCAACACGCCCGATGTGGTGACCGATCAGACCAGCGCTCACGATCTGCTCGTGGGCTACGTGCCGAGCGGTCTGTCGCTTCACGAGGCCGCATCGCTGCGGGAGCGAGATCCGGCGCGGTACGTCGAGATGGCGCGCGCATCGGTCGTGGCGCACGTGCGTGCCATGCGCACCATGCAGGACCGCGGTGCGATCGCCTTCGATTACGGCAACAACATCCGAACCGTCGCGTTCGACGCGGGCCTCGACGATGCGTTTCGCATTCCGGGATTTGTGCCGGAATATGTGCGGCCGCTCTTTTGTGAGGGCAAGGGCCCGTTTCGGTGGGTGGCGCTCTCCGGCGATCCGGCCGACATCCATCGCACCGATGCCCTGCTACTTGAGATGTTTCCCAACGACGCGCATCTCGCACGCTGGATCACGCTCGCTCGCGAGCGCATTCAGTTTCAGGGGCTGCCAGCGCGCATTTGCTGGTTGGGGCAGGGGGAGCGCGCGCGCTTTGGACTCGCCCTCAACGCGCTCGTGGCGAGTGGAGCGGTGTCGGCCCCGATCGTGATCGGGCGGGATCATCTCGACACGGGTAGCGTGGCATCGCCGTTCCGCGAGACAGAAGGCATGCGTGAT
Source organism: Gemmatimonadales bacterium (assembly GCA_038203795.1). Classification (GTDB taxonomy): domain Bacteria; phylum Gemmatimonadota; class Gemmatimonadetes; order Gemmatimonadales; family Gemmatimonadaceae; genus JAABRT01. The sequence continues at coordinate 2,693 of JBBRDP010000318.1, read as the reverse complement.
GGTTCCGACGCCATTGCCGATTGGGCGATCCTCAACGCGCTGCTGAATGTGGCGAGTGGAGCCTCGTGGGTCTCGTTTCATCACGGCGGTGGGGTGGGTATCGGCAACTCGTTGCACGCTGGCCAGGTGATTGTGGCCGACGGCACCGACGCGGCGGCGAGACGCATTGAGCGCGTCCTCACCAACGATCCCGGCATCGGGGTGGCCCGTCATGCCGATGCCGGCTACGAGACTGCGCGCGCCACGGCATTGCGGGAAGGGCTGCACCTGCCCATGCTCAAGATATGCTAAGCTCCCGCTATCGTCCGTGGCACGTTCCGCTGTTCATGGGGAAGTACGCCTGGCTTCGCCTTCGTCGGCGCCCCGTGTTGCTCAATCTCGAAGTCACGATGCGGTGCAACGCAAAGTGTGGGTTCTGCGACTACTGGAAAACGCCCGCGTCGGCGAAAGCCGGTGAGCTCAAAGAGTTCACCGACATCGCGCGCCGCTTCAATCCGATGATGATCACGTTCACCGGCGGCGAGCCCACGCTGCGCAAGGATCTCGAAGACATCGTGGCGGCCGTGCGCGATGCCACACAGCTGTCGTATCTCGCGATGATCACGCACGGAGCCATGCTCACCGTGGATCGTGCGCAGTCGCTGTGGGACGCGGGACTCGACCAGTTCAACATTTCGTTCGACTATCTCGACGGTCGGCACGATGACGCGCGTGGGATTCCAGGACTCACGGCCAAGATTCTCGAGACCGTGCCGCAGATGAAGCGTGCGGGAATCGGCAGCGTACGCTTCAATACCGTGATCAAAGACGACAACCTCGATCAGATGTTGCCCATCGTGCACACGGCTGCGCGCATGGGGGCGGGCGTGAACTTCTCGGTGTACACCGACGCCAAGAACGGCAACACCAGTCACTTGTTGCGCGAGGAACAGTTGCGCGCGCTCGATGACGTGATCGCGCAGCTGCTCGAGTACAAACGCAAACATCGCGGCGTGATCACCAACTCCGATCACTATCTGTCGGAGATTCCCCGATGGGTACGCGGTGCGATGACGGAGCCGTGTCCGAGCGGCACCACCACGGTACACGTCGATCCGCAAGGCAAGGTGCGACGCTGTCCCGATTTTCCGCCTGATGTGGACTGGAAGGAGTGGCAGCCATACAAGTCCATCGCCTGCGATGATTGTTTTTATGCGTGCCGCGGAGAAGCACAAGCGCCCCTGCGATGGTCGCGCGTGCTCGATGTGATGGCGTCGCCCAAACAGTCGCAACCGTAGTCGCGATCGCGTGATGCCCACGACCATCTTCGTGAACGCAGCGCAAACCGTCACGTGTGCTGGCGCGGGCGCCGCTCGGCGGGGCGCGGAGATGCAGGACGCCGGTGTGCACGCCGGTGTCGGTGTCGCGATTCGCGGCGAGCGAATTGTTCGAGTAGCAACAGATGACGTGTTGCGACGCGAGTATCCCAACGCCACAGAAGTCGACTGCGATCGGGGATTGCTGGCGCCGGGATTCGTGGATTCACACACGCACGCTGTCTTCGGCGCGGCGCGTTTCGCCGAGCAGGAACTGCGGGCCACCGGGGTACCGTATCTGGAGATCGCGAAGCGTGGTGGCGGTATCCATGCGTCCGTGCGCGACCTGCGTGCCACCACGAATGAACAGTTGCTGTCACTCGCGCTGCCTCGAATTGCGCGCCTCGCCGCCGGCGGGGTGACCACGGTGGAGATCAAGTCGGGCTACGGCCTTACCGTCCACGACGAGTTGCGCACGCTGCGCGTGATTCGTGAACTGCAGGAGCAGCTGCCACTGCGCATCGTGCCCACATGCCTGGGGGCGCACGAGATTCCGCTGGAATACCGCGATGCACCCGATGGACGAACGGCGTGGATAGCGGCGCTTGAACACGAACTGCATCCCGCAGTCGCGCGCGAAGGGCTCGCCGTGTTCGCCGATGTCTTTTGCGAGAAGGGAGTGTTTACGATCGACGAGTCCCGCCGCATTTTGCTCGGTGCACGCGCGCAGGGGCTCGCCCTCAAGATGCACGCCGACGAGCTGCACGACGGCGGCGGCGCAGCGCTGGGCGCTGAACTCGCGGCAACGTCGGTCGATCATCTGGCGGCGATTTCCGATGCCGGCATTACGGCACTGGCCAACAGTCTCACGATTGCGACGCTGCTCCCGGCCACCATGCTCTTTCTCGGCACCGGACGTCAGGCGCCGGCTCGGAGGCTGATCAGCGCGGGGGTCGCCGTGGCGCTCGCCACCGACTTCAATCCCGGTACCTCACCGCTCACAAGCTTCCCGCTGCTGCTCACGCTGGCGGTGAGTGAGCTGCGTATGTCGGCGGCCGAAGCGTGGATTGCGTCCACGGTGAACGGGGCGGCGGCGCTCGGATTGGCCGGTCAGACAGGGCAGCTGGCGGAGGGCTTTTCGGCCGATCTCGCGGTCCACTCCGTCGACGATTACCGGGCGTTGCCTTACTGGTTCGGCGAGCGTCTCTGTCGTGAAGCCTGGAGTCGCGGTCGCGCTTGTCACTCGTGACTCGCCATCATAGCTTCACGCATCCCTCTTGACCGTCGTCGTCCGTCGGACGAGCCCAGAACCGCGACCCCTACGGGAGTACGCCTCGCGCCGATGTCGAACGCCGCAAAGCACAGGAAAAGAGCGGCCGAGTTCGAGTTGCAGAAGCA
>JBBRDP010000317.1:0-3429 GCA_038203795.1 Gemmatimonadales bacterium | reverse complement strand
CTAACCCTTTACAGGGACTTCCAAAGTAGTCAACGCCTTGCGTTCTCGTTGGCGTCTTGCTGATGAGCTGACGTGTTGTCGAAGCGGTACTGGACAGAGAACAGACTGCCACTCTACAGACGGCCTTGTTGCACCGAGCGCTGTCGCGCGTGAGGTGCGGACCCAGATGCGAACCGCTCAGCGGGGCTCCATTCCTATCGCGTGGTCACTGCCGATCGAGTGCCACCCAGGGTTAGTCGAGCTTGGCCGCTGCCGGTCTGACCTGTTCAGCGCGTCTTCGTCTTCACGTCGTGCAAGGAAGTTGGGTTGTAGGTTGTAGGGCTCAGGCGCCAGTCGGCTTGATGCTGAGGTGGTTTGGATCGAAGACGTCTCCTCTCGTCATCACCGCCCACAGGATGCGGGCGTTCTTGTTGGCCAGGGCGACCACCGCCTTCTGCCAGCCGGAGCGCTCGCGCAGTGCCGACACCCATGAGGAGATCTTGTCGTTTCGTAGGTCGGCCGTCATGACGGCCGACTTCGCGCCCTGGATCAGCAGCGTGCGCAGGTAGGTGTCGCCTCGCTTGGTGATCCCGCCCAGGTTGCTCTTGCCTCCGCTCGAGCGTTGCCGTGGCGTCAGGCCGATCCAGGCGCCGAATTGCGCGCCACTCTTGAACTGCTTGAAGTCGCCCACGGTGGCGACCGCCGCTGACGCCGTCACAGGACCGACGCCGATCAGCGTTGCTGCTTGTCTGACCTCGGGGTTGTCTCGCCCATGCGCTTCGATGCGTTCGTCGCACCAGGCGAGGTGCACGTCGAGTTCGCGCCACTGCGACTGCGCACGCTGCAGCGCCAATCGGGCGAGCGTGCCGAGCTCGTTGGCGGCGTCCTCGAGAACCTCGCTCAGAACGGCTTGCAGCTCGCGCGGGCTCTTCGCAAACACGAGTCCGAACTCGGCCAGGAGCCCTCGGATGCGGTTGATGCACGCGGTACGGTCCTCCTTGAGGCCTTCACGCAGCCGGTGCACGCACAGCATGCTCTGCTGGTCAATCGACTTGATGGGGATGAAGCGCATCTTCGGCCGCGAAGCGGCCTCGCAGATCGCCGCCGCGTCGTTGGCGTCATTCTTGCCGCTCGCGCCCTCCATGCGGTAGGGCTCGACCAGCTGCGCCGAGATGATCCGCGCGTCCAGACCCATCGCCACGAGCTTGCGCGCCCAGTGGTGCGCGCTCGAGCTTGCTTCCATGGCGACGACGCAGCCAGCTGGCAGACGGGCGCACCACTCGATGAACTTGGAGCGCGCCAGAGCCCGGCTGGTCAGCAGGCGGCCGGACGCGTCGACGGCGTGCACCTGGATCACCCGCTTGGCTAGATCGACACCTACGCGAACCACTATCCGACTCGATTCACCTCGTGTAATCTGCTCCACGGACTTCATGTCAAACGTTAAGCCTCGCAAGAAAATGTCTCGCGTGCTAATCGCCTTCTCGTCCGTAGACGGCCAGACTCTCAAGATCGGCCGATACATTGCCGACTGCCTGCAACGGGAAGGCCATTCGGCAACGCTCATGGCAATCGGCGGCAAGGAGCCCGTTCAGATTCAATCCTTCGACAAAGTCATCGTCGGCGCGAGCATTCGCCATGGAAAGCACCGGCAAGAGGTCTACGAGTTCATTCGACGCAATCGGCTTGGGTTAGAAGACAGGCCGACCGCATTTTTCTCCGTGAATGTGGTCGCTCGTAAGGCGGGAAAAGATTCACCCGAGACGAACCCGTATATCAAGAAGTTCAAAGAAAGAACGACTTGGCGCCCGACAATCATCACCGTGTTCGCGGGCAGAATCAATTATTCGAAGTACGGAATCTTCGACCGAGAAGTCATTCGCCTTATCATGTGGTTGACGAACGGCCCCACGAATCGTCATAGCGATACTGAGTTCACCAATTGGGATAGTGTGGAAAGGTTTGCAAAGCAAATTGGCGCGATCTCAGTCCATAAATCATGCAATTCGTCGGCTCGCTTGAGCGAGGCCTAACCCCGCGCTCGAGCCGACGCGCCACGGCAGGCGGCCTTGGCCGCGCGCCCGCCTTGATTGATCATCGGTCGCACGGCCAAGCCAGCCTGCCGCACCGCGCGGCTTAGCTCGAACGTTAGCCGCCGTTTGGAACCGCGTCTCACCAAGGAGCCCTTGTATGTCCAGCGCTCATGTGCAAGTTACGGCCGAAATCCTTCAAGCGTTTGCCGATGCATGGAATCGGCACGACGTTGACGCGCTCATGTCGTTCATGACAGACGATTGTGTTTTCGAAGCGTCGGCCGGACCGGAGGTCTGCGGAGCGCGCTCGGAGGGCCGGGAGGCCGTGCGCAGCGCTTTTGCGGAGGTCTGGGCGACCTTTCCCGATGCGCACTGGGGTAGTGCGAGGCACTTCGTGGTTGGGGACCGCGGCGCATCCGAGTGGACATTCACCGGTACCCGGCAGGACGGAATGAAGATCGAGGTTCACGGATGCGACCTGTTCACCTTCCGAGATGGCAAGATCTTGGTGAAGAACTCTTATCGCAAGAATCGCCCTCCTCTCGTTGGGCTCAAGCGCTGAAGTGCATCGGTCCCTATCAGAGCGGGTTCCTCTCGCAACATCCCCTCCATGCTCAAGATCTACAGCGGCTGCTGCCATTGCGAAGGCACCATCATTTCCGCTCCTGAGCTCACCAACGTTTCAGTGCATGGGCGGTGCTCTTGCCAGAATGGATTACTGAACTGCTCGTCAGCGCCGACCGGCGATGCGGGCTAGACGCCTAACCGTCCATCGAGCGGACCGATGAAGCTGTTTCGCACCAAGGGTCTGCTTGTTTCAAACGTCAGGCCCGACTAAGAAGTTATCCGTAAATAGTACACTTGCGTTCCGAGCTGCTCAATACGCGGCGACGGGGCGACGGCATGGGAACACGCAAGCGAGTGGACTCGTGGGTGGTGACTGATGATTTCTGGGAGCGCGTGGAACCGCTGATCCCGATACGTGAGCGGCCGGCGAGCAAGGAGTATTTGCGCAAGCCCGGTGCTGGGCGACCTGCGAAGCCAGCGCGACAGGTGTTCGAGGCGGTCGTATATGTTCTGCGCACAGGTTGCCAGTGGAAGGCGTTGCCCAAGGAGAGATTCGGCAGCGCCAGCGCGATCCACAAGCGCTTTCTGGAATGGGAGGCCGCCGGGGTCTTTGAATCGATATGGCAAGCCGGGCTTGCCGAGTACGACCAGATGGAAGGCATCGCCTGGCGATGGCAGAGCATTGACGCGGCCATGTTCAAGGCGCCTTTGGCGCAAGAGGCCGCGGGACCCAACCCGACGGATCGGGGAAAAAAAGGGAAGCAAGCGACACCTGCTGGTGGACGGCCGTGGCGTCCCGTTGTCGCTCGTCGTGACCGGGGCCAATCGACATGACGTCACCCAGCTCGAT
>JBBRDP010000316.1:0-3433 GCA_038203795.1 Gemmatimonadales bacterium | reverse complement strand
TACGGGTCGCATGTTGCTGCAGTCCCGTGAGTTTCCCGGGTCGGCCATTCCGGCGGTGATCACCACGGTGGGGTTTGCGCATCATCTCATTGCCGCGCTGCTCTGGGGCATGTTGCTGATGTTGTTCGTGCGCGGATTCCGCGGTTGGGCGCTCGTCGCTGCGTCACTGGTGGTGTCGGCGGGGTTTGGCTTGCTCAATCTGTGGCTGATTCCGCCGGCCTTCGGGGTTGGATATTCCGTCGTCACAAGTCTGGCGCGTGTGATCCCGCTGGCCCTCGCGATTGCCGTCGCGCTACTGGTCACCCCGTGGGCTTCCGGGGTACCCGAACAGCGCCCGACGCCCGCTCCGTTCGCCTGATCGAACGCCGCCACGCCTGGCGGTGTCGGTGAGCGGTCGGGAATAGGAGTCGACGCGCGCCACTGTGACACGAATGTGTCGCTGGCGGTGAGCAATGTTACCACGGCACCAACCTTGCACTGGTTATCGTTGCGTAAGGGTGGAGTCGACCGTCAGGTCTGTGATACCGCGCACGCCGTGCCGTGCGTTCACCGCCCGTTTCCCACTCAATCAGGAGGCTCTCATGGATGTGCTCGTCCGACTCGAGCAAGGTCGGACCGATTCGCCGGTGCTTGCGCACGTGAACTCGCTTCCCGTGCTCCCCTTCGGCACTCGTTCCAGGCGTGAAGTCGTGACGCTCTATGGCGTGGCCGATGCCCAGTCGCTCGCCCTCGCGTTGGCGGCTACGGTGGAAAGCGAGCGGCTTGAAAACAAGCGCGGTGGAGTGGTGCGGCATCTTGGTGTGTGGCCCGACCGGGGTGCGATGGGTGATTCTGCGTGGCGGGATGACGCTGGCAAGTTGGTCACCCGTGATGTCGAGATCCCGTTCGCCACGCTACAGTTGCGTGCGGCCGAGTTGCTTGGCGAAAACGGCCAGACGCTGCGTCGCGTCGCGGCAGGTTTGTCCATGCCCGACTGGCCCGAAGGGACCGACCGGGCGCTCAGCTTCACGCTGGGCACGCTGTACGCCGCGAGGATGGGCAGTGGTGCCTACACGCGCCTCGACGACGCCGGCGCCGAACATTGGCTCGACAACATGCGCGAAGCCGATGCGTTCGCGTTCGATGTGGAGGGCGACTAACGGATCCTGCCTTGTCCGAATCGTAGTCTGCAGTACACGGGCCACTCCGACTACCGGGGTGGCCCGTGGTGCATCAGCGTGCACCTGCGAGCATCAGCCCCGGCGGATGCCACTGTTCGGCAGCACTTCGACCGCGAGGGTGAACGTCCGCAGCTCGCCCGCAGGGAGCGCGCCAACTTCCACCAGCTGCCGCGCGACCTCTTCTCCTTTGGCGTTGCGCACGATCACCAGCAGGTTGTACTCCCATGTTTCGCCAGCCGGCGGCTGGATCGTGCCTTCCACACGAAACGGGGACACACTCGGCACGGTGCGAATGTGCGCCTCGGGGTCATGCCGGAGATGCTTCTGGCACTGCGGACAGCGCACGGCACGCTCGAGCACTGTTGCACGACAGTGTGGACACGTGCGTGTGGCGCCCGGCACTGCCGCGCGCGCAGTGCTCATGATGTGCTGACTGCCTCGACTCCGTTTTTCGGCGATGGGTCGAGCGACGGAGCGCTGCTTGAGGACACACTCAGCCGTGACGCACTCGTGCGTGACTTGCCGGTTGTCTCGACGGCCCCGCAATCGATGTGACCGCGCACGCGAGAGCCGGCGGCGATCGTGAGTGTGTCCGCCTTGAGATCACCCAGCAGCGCACCCGATGCGAGCACATCAACGCGCGACGCCTGCAGCACATTGCCTTCTAGTTCACCGGCGATCGTGACGGTGGTGGCACGCACGCCGCCAGCGAGTTTCGCGCCAGGCTCGATACTCACCGTGCCGTCGACGGTGACATCGCCAGTAAATCGACCGGCCAGTCGCACACTGCCATTGCCGGTGATGGAGCCTTCGATGGCCAGGTCGGCGCCGATGATCGACTCTTTGCTCTCTGCGAAGCCGCTGCGTCGTTGTGCGTCTACTGGAGGCGCGTGGTCGGGCATCGCGGTGAATACTTCGTCGCGTGGGGCAACGTGGAGTGGCGCGGCGTCGAGTGGCTTGAGCGCATCGTTGCGTGCGGGCGCGGACTGATCTTTCCAGAGGGCCATGACCTGTTCTCCGAGACGAGGGAAGCCTTCATAGTGGCCTCGGCAAACGAACTCTGCTGTTACGGGCGTCACAAATCCGGAGACGACGACCTCGCTCGCGCTTCTGCGACCGCTTTCGCCGGATTCAGCAATCGCAGATTGCTCGTGTCTCGTACATCGGCCGTCCGACGGAGAATCGCCACGATCGCAGCGGTTGTGAGCGTTGGCTGCACCGCCAACATCTTCGCCACGGCTCCGACGATCAGCATATTCGGTAGATCGATACGAAGCGCAAAGTGGTTGAACTCCGTGTTCTGGCCGCTGTTCCCGGCCGCCGCAACGAAGAGAATCTCCGGCGCGGCGCGCAGCGCTCGAGCTCACTTACGAACCCGTACTCCGGACGCATCCACGACATGTTCACCACACGCGCCTTGTTGGTGCGAAAGTGCTGCACCATGCGCGCGGCGGGATTGCCCGAGACAGCGACACTGGCCACCGCCGTTCCGTGCGTGTAGCCGTTCCACTGGGACTGCCACTCTTCGTAAATCGGCACGCTGTCCGGTGTAAGCGAGGCGAGTCGGTCACGCACGAACGTGGCGTCCGGTGTGTCGCCGCAGCCCAGCCCTCCGGGTTGGTGGGGGTTCGCGGGCGTCGGCGGCGTTGCGGCCCCTGCGCGAGCGCGCTGCGCTCCCTCGGGCCCGCGCCTGGCCGTCAACCCCTACGCCCCACCAACGCGACCCGCTCCCATTCTGCAGAGCTTCCCTACCGTGGCGAATGCGCCCTTGCGCTCTCACCTTGACGCTCGGCACCATATGGCCATGCCTGCGATTGCCCCCCGCCGCTGGTCGGCGGACGAGGTGCGTGCGCTTCCCGATGCTTTTGGGCAGCGCCTTGAGTGCGTGGACGGGGAACTGCTCGTGAGCCCGAGCCCTCGACTCACGCACCAGTCGATGGTTGGCGTGCTGTGGCGTGCGCGCGAGGCCTATGTGTCTGATGAGCGTCTTGGCGCCGGTTTCATGGCACCCGGCGATCTGGAACTCGATGCATTCACTCTCGTGCAACCCGATGTGTACGTGTTGCCACTCGCCAACGAGCGTCGCCCGCGCACGACCGCTGAGATCGGACATCCGCTGCTGTTCGTCGAATTGCTCTCGCCAGGCACGGCGCGATTCGATCGTGTGATCAAGCGGGCGCGCTACCAGCAATACCGGGTGGAACACTGGATCGTAGACCTCGATGCTCGACTGCTCGAACGATGGACACCTGATGCGGAGCGTCCGTCAATTC
>JBBRDP010000315.1:0-3444 GCA_038203795.1 Gemmatimonadales bacterium | reverse complement strand
CCCGACGCAGCGGCACGCGCTGCGTCGTGCACATGCGACACGCGTGCAGTGCGCGCCTGCGCACGGCGCTCTATCATGCGGCGCGGGTCAGTGCGCAGTGTGATACGCGCTCACGAGCGGTCTACACGGCGTTGCGCGCCCGCGGGCACACTCCCACGGACGCGCCTGTCGCAGCGTGGCGGATCGCATGCTGCGCATCCTCATGGCCATGCTGCGCGCACGCACGTTGTATCAACCCGAACATGTCCGAACCCTCGACCAACCGGCGGCACCATGTGCCACCTGAACACGACACATCATGCTTGACAAATGGTGGGGAGTCCCCCGCCCTGCTAAATCGTCTCCACCGAGAACAATCGCATCGCTTCCGCCCGGTACGTCTCCACCGCCGCCTCACGCTCCGCATCGCTCCACCCGAGCAGCGTCGCCATCAGCGGCGCGATGCGCTCCGCCACGCCCACGCCGTGATCCCGCGTCTCGTACGCCACATGTGTGCGGCGCACCAGCACATCGGCCAGCGTACACGCCGATTCCCGCTCCACGGCGTGCGCCACTTCGGCCACCAGATACGGGAGTTGGTCCACCAGCCGCAGTCGCAGCGACGCATCGCGCTGCGCGTAACTCCACACGTTGCGCCAGCGGTCGCCGTACGCGCGCGCCAGTCGCTCGCCCACGGCCGCATCGTGTACGGTTGCCGAGGCCTCGCGTTCCGTCTGCGCAAGCGAGACGATCTCACCTCCGGGCAGTGGCTCACGTTCGCTGCGTTCGCGCGCTTGCGCACTGGCCTTGTGCCCTGTGGCGCGGTCAATGATGTCGATGGCCATGGCACGGTACGTGGTCAGCTTGCCACCGGTCACACTCACCAGGCCGTTTGTCGAACGCACAATCGCGTGTTCGCGTGATGCACTGCCCGTATCGCGTGCGTTTCCCGTGGCCGACGCGGCGAGCGGGCGGATGCCGGCCCACGCGCTGATCACATCGTCGTTCGTGAGATTGGCGTACGGAAACCGTTCGTTGACCGACCGCAGCAGGTACGTGACTTCCTGCGCCGACGCGCGCACATCGTCAGGACCACCCGTGGCCGGTCGTTCCGTGGTGCCGATAATCGTATGTACGCCGGCCGGCAGCACGAACATCACGCGTCCATCGAGCGGTGACGTGATGGTGATGGCGTCACGATTGCCGATGCGCTTCCGGGACACCGCCACGTGCGCGCCCACGGCTCCGCGAACGGCATGCGTGCTCGGCACGCCGGTGAGTGCTGCCGTTGCATCACTCCACGGACCTGTGCAGTTGATCACCAGCGGCGCGTGCACCGCGAACGTGCGGTCAGCGATGCGGTCATGCACAGAAACACCCGTCAACGTTCCGTGCTCGGTGAGCCCCGCAACAACGTCCACGTGATTGGCGATGACAGCCCCCGCCTCGCGCGCTGCAATCACGCTGGCGAGCGTGAGGCGCGTGTCATCGGTGGCGGCATCCCAATAACGCGCGCCCCCGGTGAGGTCGTCGCGGCCGAGTTCAGGCTCCGCGTCAAGCACTTCGTCCACGTTGAGTCCTTCGTGGCGGCCGACGTTACGAAAGAGCGACAGCGCATCGTACATGGCGAGTCCGATGCGAAGTTTCCACTTGGGCATTCGCTCGCCGCGATACACAGGCCATGTGAAAGAGAGCGGACGCACGAGGTGCGGCGCGAGTTGCAGGAGCAGCCGTCGCTCTCGGCTCGACTCGAATACCAGACCCACATGTCCGTGTTCGAGGTAGCGCACGCCACCATGTATGAGGCGTGAGGAGCGGCTCGAGGTGCCGGCCGCGAAGTCGTCGCGCTCCACCAGCGCCACCCGATGTCCACGGAGTGCCGCTTCGCGCGCCGCGCCAGCACCGGTAATACCACCGCCGATGATGATCAGGTCAAACGACTGGTCCGCGAGCGCGCTGATCGTGTCGTGTCGCGCCGCTGCTGCGGCACCGGTGAGCATGGCCAGTCGATCGGCCGTCGCGCGCTGATCGGCGGCCGTCGGCTGATTTACTGCAGAAGATCCCATACCTGCATAGTGGGCCCCGAACACCATCGTCGCCAGTGGCGAATGGGCCAACTGCCAACCAAAAGGTTGGCAGTTGGCCGCGACTTTGCACAAACGTCACGCCGAGCCTATGGCGCGCCGCGACGAAAAACCGACGTAATCACGGCACGCCGAGCGTACGACTGAACGGCGACAGAGCACGTCCCGCACTGCGCGCCGAATCGAGTAGCGCGTTGGCCTCCTTGATCGCCGCGTCGAGCGCCCGCGACGCCTCCGTGGCCTGCTGACGCAGCGCCGGACTCGGCGTCTCCCACACGCCAGCGATCGTGCCCTTCACCGTGCCCAGTTGCGCCAGAACGTTCGCCGCGCCGCCGACACCGCCGCCGAACGCTACGCCACCACCACCTGGCCGACCCGCACCCGCACCCGCACCCGCACCCGCCGCCGGCGTCGCCGCACCAGCCGCGCGTCCCGGTGCCACACCGAACTTCACGCGCACGCTGTCAAACGCCTGCGAAACCGACGTGAACACTCGGCGGGCATCGGCTGAGATCGCGGGCACCGAGTCAATCCGCGCGTTGATCGTGGCGATCTGCGTCGCAAGTGCCGTCAGTTGTGCGGCGACATCGGTGCCACGCTGCTGACGCGCGTGCAAATCGTTGAGCAGCGCATCGTACGCCACACGATCAGCGCCGCTCAGCGTGACGAGTGGATCCATTACGACGCGCATGGGCTTGCTGCTCACCACGCGACCATCCGCCACGAGCGCGACGGTGTAGTCGCCGGGTGTGACGTAGGGAGCAGCCGCTCCGCCACCGCCGCCGAAACCAGCTCCGCCGAAACCACCACCACCACCGCCGCCACCACCACCACGGCACGGCGAGGCTGGCTTGTAACCGGCCGAGGGTAGCGGCGTGGGCACCCCGCTCACCGCAGCGGTGCGACTCGCGCTACCACCACCAGCACCACCACCAGCACCACCACCAGCGCCACCACCAGCGCCACCACCACCTGCACCACCACCTGCACCAGGAGTACCGCCCGCACCACCGGGCGCGGCCGCGGCAACGCTCGTGATCGGCGCGCCGCGCATATCCCAGCACACGGTTTGAATACCCGACGTCGCACTGTCTGTGCGCACGGGTAACTCACGAATCACACGATTGCCGCTGCTGATGCGCACGGCGAGCGACGACGGTGCCGACTTCACAAACATCGAGATGGTGGCGTCAACCGGCGGATTCTCACCGATGAACGTTTGATGACCCCAGAACTCGTCGTTGCGATCGTCCTTGTACTTCCACTGCAGCGCGTTCGGCACGGAAAACAGCATCACATCGGTGACGCGCTGCGCGGCCGAGTACTCCTGAATCGGCGAGAGATCGTCGAGCACCCAGATCGAACGACCGTGCGACGCCAC
>JBBRDP010000314.1:0-3450 GCA_038203795.1 Gemmatimonadales bacterium | reverse complement strand
GCAGGTGCGTACCAACGCGCGCTTCATCACCAACGCCGTTGAGCAAACGGTGGTCGCCGAAGCGCGCGGCACGACACTCGCGCAGCAACGCTTCGTGTTCAGTGCGCACGTACAGGAACGCGGTGCCAACGACAACGCGTCGGGCGTAGGCGCACAGTTGGAAATTGCACGCGTCATGGCGCGACTGCTCGCCGACGGCATGCCGCGGCCGGCGCGCACGCTCACCGTGTTGTGGGGCCAGGAAATCCGGTCCACCGATCGTTTCATTACGCCGGATTCACCGCGCGCACGCGACATTCGCTGGGGTATGTCACTCGACATGCTGAGTGAAGACACCGAAAAAACCGGCAGCACCTTTCTCATCGAGAAAATGCCAGATCCATCGGCGATCTGGACGCGCGGCAACGACAAGCATACGGAATGCGGTGGACGTCCACTTGAGAAGAAGGATTTGCGTCCGCGCTACTTCAACGACTACTGTGCTCGCGCGCGCCCTCGCGGACGCTGACACGACAAACTGGGACGTGAACACCAATCCGTTCGAAGGCGGCAGCGATCACACCCCGTTCCTGCGCGCAAACAAACCAGGATTGCTGTTGTGGCACTTCACCGATCAGTTCTATCACACGGATGGCGATCGACTCGACAAGGTGTCCGCCAACACACTGCGAGTGCGCAGCGCACCGTGCATGAAGTGCTCGCGGCAGCCGAAGCGCGGCTGGCCACGGAACACGCACTCGCCATGGCCAATCTCACCGCGTCGCCCACCGCACAAACGCGCGCGCTCGAGACGGATATCCTGCACACCTGGACGCAGTACTACGTTGATGTGCCGGCCACCATTCACGATGTGCCGGTGGACACCACGTGGACGGGGCTGAACGCATTGATTGCCAGCGCTCAAGCGTCGGTCCGGGAGGCCGGCCCGCTGCACCTGCGGGCAATCGCCGCACAAGGCACAAACGGCGCCCGATAGAACCCACGACTCGTCCCCACACGTTCCCCTCGCCGTCGCAATCCCGTACCTTTCGCGAGTTCCTTCCCTCCCGGAGACTTGCATGCTCGTTCGCACCACCGTCGCCACGATCGTCGTCGCGGCCTCCCTGATCGGGTCGGCCCTCGCCGCCCAAACCGCGCCGCCCGTGGCCTCGAGCGCACCTCACGCCATGACGGCCCTCGACATCGCCGCCTGGAAGTCCATTCGTGGCACGCAACTCAGCCACGACGGCCAGTGGTTCGCCTACGTGCTCGCGCCGAATGAGGGCGACGCCGAGGTGATTCTCAAGCAGGTCGCGGCAGGCGGCAAGGAGATGCGCTTCCCGACTGGAGACGCCGCGTCCAATCCAGCGTTGCAGCTCTCGCCGGATGGCAAGTGGGCCGCCTTCCTCACGTGGCCCAAGGCCGACGCCGCCGCGAAACTGCGCAAAGACCGCCGCCCCATTCAGGGCAAGGCCACGCTGGTGAATCTCGCCACAGGTGAGAAGAAGGAAATCGACAAGGTGCGCGGCATGGCGTTCTCCGGCGACAGCCCGCGGTGGATCGCACTGCAGGGCTATGGTGCCGAGGGCGGCGCACCGGCGGCCGGCGCTGCACCCGGCGCTGCACCTGGCGCTGCTGCTGGCGGCTCGGCGGTGAGTGGCCGTGCAAGTGGCAGCGACCTGCTGCTGCATCAGTTGGGCACGGCCGTGATGCTCAACATTGGCAACGTCAACGAGTACGCGTTTGACTATACCGGTCGCTGGCTCACCTACACCATCGACGCCGCCAACAAGCTCGGCAACGGCGTGCAGTTGCGTGACATGAATACCGGCACGGTGCGCAGCGTGGATGCGGCCGATCGCGCCACATACCGTCGGCTCGCATGGGCCGATACGATGCCGGCGTTCACGGTGTTGCGCACGACGATTGACACCTCCGGCAAAGACACCACCATCACCGCGATGGGTGTGAGCCGCTTGGGCACACCACAAGAAAAGACGGTCGCGATCTCGAACGCCGGACGCGCCGACTGGCCGGCCAATCACCGCATCAGCACCGACCGCGCACCGCGATGGTCGCAGGATCTCGACGGACTTTTCTTCGGTTTGACCGCGATTGAAAAGCCGGTTCCGAAAGAAGACGCTCTCGAAGATGACGACAAGCCGACGCTGCGCCTCTGGCATGACAAGGATCAGCGCCTCCAGTCACAGCAGGATGTGCAGGCCACGGCCGATCGGACGTTTTCGTTTCTCGCCGCCTTCTGGCCAGCCACCGACAGAGTCGTGCGTCTCACCGACGACAATGCACGCACCGGCAGCACGGTCGATCTTGATCGCTGGGTGATTGCCTCCGATGTGTCGCCCTATAAGCGTCAGGCCAGTGTGGACGGCCTCAAAAAGCGCGACGTGTACGTGATCAATCCGCGCACCGGCGAGAAGCGTCTCGCCGTGAAAGCGCTGCAAGGATCGAGCAGCAACTCCCCCGACGGACAGCGCATGGCGTTCTTCGACGACGGTGACTGGCACGTGATGGAGCTGTCCACGCTGGCGCGCACGCAGGTAACCAATGGTGGACGATTCATCGATGTGGAAGACGATCACAACGTCGATCGCCCCAGCTATCCGCTGTACGGCTGGGCGAGTGATGGCAAAGCGTTCCTCGCGTCTGATGGATGGGATGTGTGGCGCGTGAACATCGCTGGTGGTGAACCGGTCAACCTCACGCGCGACGGCAAGGCCAAGGGCATTCGTTACGGCCGGCCGATGATCCTCGATCCGCGTCAACGCGGTGTGAATATGAATGCACCGTTCATGATCACGGCGCGTGAAGAACGCACGAAAAAAGAAGGCATCCTGCGCATCGATCCCAAGGCCAATCGCATCACCGCCCTCGACTGGCGCGACGCCAGCATGCGCCCGATCAAGGCGCGCAAGTCCGACGTGTGGGTGGCCAGCATCTCCACCGCTGCGCGCTTCCCTGACTTCTGGAAGATTTCCTGGGGCGGCGACTCTATCCGGCTGACCGACGGCGCCCCGAACATGAACGGTGTGGCGTGGACCCCGGGCTCGCGTCTTGTCACGTACGTGAGCGACAAGGGCGACACGTTGCAGGGCGCGCTGTTCCTGCCCGCAGGCTACGAACCTGGAAAGAAATATCCCACCATCACGTACATCTACGAAAAGATGTCGGACAACCTGCACACGTTCTACAGCCCGAGCTTCAGCAGTTCGTACACGCCGAGCATTTACAACAGTCGCGGTTACGCGGTGTTCATGCCGGACATTCGCTACACGATCAACGATCCGGGCATGTCGGCCGTGTGGTCGGTGTTGCCGGGCATCAAGGCGGCCATCGCCACAGGTATTGTGGACTCGGCCAAGGTGGGACTGCATGGCCATTCGTGGGGCGGCTACCAGACGGCATTCCTCGTGGGGCAGACGAACGCGTTTGCCGCAGGCGTGGCCGGTGCGC
>JBBRDP010000313.1:0-3455 GCA_038203795.1 Gemmatimonadales bacterium | reverse complement strand
CTCACATCCGGCCAGGTGCGCGTCGTCGAGGGGTTGCCCAATCCGGCGTTCACGGCGGGCTTTCTTCGGCCTACGGTGTTCATCTGTCGCACGCTGCTCGACACTCTCAGCACCGCCGAACTGATTGCCGTTCTGCAACATGAGGCACGCCACGTTCATCGTCGCGATCCGCTGCGCCTCTCGCTGCTGCGCTTCGTCGCGTGCACGCTGTTCTGGATTCCGGCGTTTCGTCGGCTCGCCGCTGATGTGGCCGACGAGATCGAGATCGCCGCAGACGACGCCGCCGCACGCGAGAACCCGCTCGCGCTGGCATCTGCCATCCTGGCATTGGCCGCGTGGCGCGATCCGGCTCGTCGTGCGTCGATCAATCACCTTAGTGCCGGCGATCTGACAGGCTTGGTGAGCACGGGCAGCCGTCGCGGATCCGGCGCGTTCGACACGCTCCTGGAGCGGCGCATTCGTCGGCTCGCTGGCGAATCAGCCCCGGTGGCGACGCGCCTGACACGGCAATCACTGCTCGGCGCCGCACTGACGCTGGGACTCGTGTGGGGCTCCGGCGTCATCGTCGCGCATCCGATGCCGGGTGCAGCCCACGCGGGTGGCGTCGCGCACTGCGACCACGGCGGTGCGTCGGCATTCTCGCACCTGTTTTGTCTGCGGGACGCGGTACGGAGCGCCAGCGGAGTGGTCGAGTGTCCGCACCGGCACTCTGGGTAACTGGCGCGGAACGAACCGGGAGTGTTGACGCAGTGACGTGACTGCTTTACTCTCCGTAAAATGTATCCCGTGTCGAACAGCCGATTCTCGCCGGCGCGTCTCTTCTGCGCTCGCGCTGAGGAGGAAGGTCATCGATGACGCATTGTTTGGCGCGGAGTCGCCAGCCTATGTCGCGGTGCGGTGGCTTCAGTACCTCGGCCTGGCTCTCATGATCGGCGCGACGGCGTTCCCGATGCTCGTCCTGCACCGGCGTGGGCTGCGTGAGCACATCGGTCCGACGACGATGCGAACGCTGACGCTGCGATGCATTCACCTCGGGCTGATCGGCGCTGCCGTGGTGTTCGGCGCCGCGTGGCTGCGACTGCTGGCGCAAGCGTATGCGATGGACGGGACACCAGCGGCGTTCACGCGACCGTATCTGCTGCAGCTGGTGACCGCGTCGGCGTGGGGACTCCGGTGGGCGACGCAGGTGCTTGCATCAATCATGGCCATCGCGGGATTTGCGACACTGCGTGCGCTGTGTCGACGCGCGCCAACCGATTCGCGCGGGCCGAGGAGCGCGCGGTGGGCATGGAGCGCGGTCATCGTCAGTGTTGTCGGCATCGCGTTCACACCGGGGCTGTCGAGCCACGCGGCGGCGATGCCGGGTTTTGCCACGCTGGCCATGATGCTCGATGGCCTGCACGTACTCGCGGCGGGTGGCTGGATGGGCGGACTCGCCGCGCTGCTGTTCGTGACGCTGCCGGGCACGTCGCCGAGTGCATGGGCGCTTCCCATGGCGGCTCGCGCGACGATGGTTCGCGCGTTCTCACCGGTCGCACTCGCCAGTGCCTCGATCCTCACGGCGACCGGGGCGTTCGCGGCGTGGCGGCATGTCGGGCAGATGGATGCGCTCTGGCGCACGCCGTATGGACAAACGCTGCTGGTCAAGCTCGGCCTGATTGCCGGTGTGGCGTTCGTTGGCGCATACAACTGGCGCCGCATCGCGCCAGCGATGGACGACGCGGTCTCACCCCGTGCACTCAAGACGACGGCGATGCTAGAGCTGGCACTCGGTGTGTTCGTCTTGCTCGCGACCGCGGTGCTGGTTGCGACGCCGACGCCGAGTGATGTCACCGGCACCACCCTGTCGCCTCGTTCCAGCGCAACGATGCTGGCGCACACGCGCGCCGACACCGCCATGCGCGCAATTTCGTACCACTTCATCAATAAATAGGATTGTCATGACGCATACACTTCGGTCCCGTCGCGTGCTGGCTGTCGCCACGATGACGCTCGTTGCCTCGACGCTGGCGCGACCGGCGTACGGGTTCTTTCACGCGGTGTTGCGCAGCTCCGTCCCGGCCGCTGGTGCATCGGTGCCGGTTGCGCCCACCGCGCTGAGCCTGACGTTCAGCGAAAAGATCGACCTGCCGCTGGCGCGCGTCACGATCCTCGCGCGCGGTCGTGACACGATCCCGACCGGCACGTTCACCTCGGAAAACGGAGCGACGGTGATGGTTCCGGTCGTTCGCCTGCTCGCGCCCGGCAGTTACACCGTGAAATATCGGGTCGCCGGCAGTGACGGCCATCCCATGGGTGGCTCCTTCACTTTTACCGTCGCACCGAAGCCGTGACCACCACCGTAGGCGCGCGTGCGATCCACTTTCCGGCGGTGCTCGGCGCAATCATGCTGGTGACCGGCGGGTGTGCACGGAGCAGCGCGCGAGAAGGCTTCACCGACGTGGAGCGACTGGTGCGAGACCGCACGGGTGCCGTGGCGGCGTGGCGCACCGATTCCCTCGCCGACGCGGCGGCAGCGGACACGGTGCGCGAGCTGCTCGCCGCCACACTCGACGAGGAGCGCGTGGTGCGGGTGACGCTGCTGGCGAGCCGCGATCTGCAGGCCGTGTACGAAGATGTCGGCGTGGGGCGCGCTGAAGTGGTGCAGGCCGCGCTCCTGAGCAATCCGATGCTGTCGCTCGGCCGGATTAACCGCACCGGCATCAACGAGTTTTCTCTGGTACAATCCTTCGTGGATCTGCTGCAACGACCGATGCGCCGTCGCATCGCCACCGCGCAGTTCAGATCGACCCAACTTCGCGTGGCCGATGAAGTGTTTCAACATGTCGCCGCGGCGCGGACGGCGTACATCGCCAGTGTCGCCGCAGATCAATCGGTCGAACTCCGTCGTGCGGTGCTCGCGTCCGTCAACGCAGGGGCCGTGGCTGCGCGCGCCATTCATGTGGCGGGCAACCTGCAAGACATCGACCTGGCCGGTCAGCTGGCCTTGGCGAGTGAGGCTCGCGCCGAGCTGACTTCGGCCGAGGCGGAAGCGGTTCGCGCGCGAGAAACACTGGTGCGCAGCATGGGTGTGGCGACTCGTGGGCGTGAATTGCAGGTCGCCGCGCGCCTTCTGACCACACCGAGCGCCGAGCCGACCGAGGATTCGCTGGTCGCATTGGCGGTGGTCAGCCGCCTTGATCTCGAGGCCGCGTACGCCGATGTGCGCTTGGCGGGCGCGCGGCTCGGACTGACGAGCCGCTTTCGTCTGTTGCGCGATGGCGGCCTCGGATGGAGCGGGGAGCGCGAGGGGGGTGGGGAGGGGCAACAAGGCGTTGCCGTCTCGCTGCCCATCCCGCTCTTCGATCAGGGTCAGGCGGCAACAGCAGCAGACCGCGCGCGCCTGCGGCAAGCGATCTCGCGACATGGTGCCCTGGTGATCAGCGTTCGATCCCAGGTGCGGGCCGCGCTGGCAC
>JBBRDP010000312.1:0-3495 GCA_038203795.1 Gemmatimonadales bacterium | reverse complement strand
ACTCGCGTCGTGGAACGCGGCCTGCGCGGTACGCCGCCGCGAGTTCCACATAACGCGCGGCATTGCGCACAATCGATTCCTGGCGAACGGCGTCGATCGTGCGCACCACGCGCCCAGGCACGCCGAGCACGAGCGATCCGGTCGGTATGCGCGTGCCCTCGGCGACCACCGCACCGGCCCCGATGATACACCCGCGCTCCACGTACACATGGTTGAGCAGAATCGCGCCCATTCCCACCAACACGCCGTCCTCGAGCGTGGTGCCATGCACGATCGCGCGATGCCCGATCACGCAGTCGGCACCGATAGTGGTGGGCACACCGGCGTCGGCGTGCAGAATGGCGCCGTCCTGCACGTTGCTGCGCGCGCCCACCGTGATGCGGGCGACATCACCCCGAATCACCGCCGTGGGCCATACACTCGACTGCTCGCCCAACCACACATCGCCGTACACCAAGGCGCTGGGGTGGATGAACGAAGATTGCGCGATAGCGCCCGCGATCGAGCGAGAGTGATCATCATTCATGATTCGTACTCCACAATCCGTTGCACTAGAACGACGTCCCCAACGTGAAATAGACCGAACCGTTCCGCGAGACATCGGCCGGCCGCGCCACCGGCTGCGCCGCACCAAGACGCAGACGATACGGCGCATCCCACTGCACGCCAAGATCGAGCGAGAGCTCGGCGCCCGCCGAGGCGAGCCAGCCATCACGCACGCCCGGCAAAAAACAAAGCGCGGACGCCGACGGTGTGCCGCGCACATCGTTCCCGCACCACGCGCGGCCGGCGTCCGTGAATACGGACATCGACACACCATCGAGAAATACCGGCAACAATCCGAGGCCACGCGCCACCAGTGACAGCGGCGCACGATACTCGGTTGATGCAGTGATCGCCCGTGAACCGCGCTGCACACCCGGCAAAAACCCGCGTACCGGAAACAGTCGCGAAGGATCGCCCACCAACACACCCGGCAGCAGTTCGGCGAGCGCACCACTCGCACCACCAATCGAGAGTTCAGCGGGCGAGTGCCGATCGGTCACGCCACCGCTCACCCGTGCGGCAAAGGCGTGCCGCGAGAAGCCGCCCCAGTCCACCGCTTTGTAGCCGCGCAATACGCTCGTGGCGCGCCAGGAGGACCGCTGCTCGCTGCCACTCTTCCAGCGGTGCAGCACCGTGCCGGTCATATTGATGCCGTCTTCGAGCGAAATCGCACGGCCGGCGCGCATCACATTGCCCCACGATCCTGACACAAACACACTCGGCGTTTGACGTCCCCGCGCGAACAGCCGATCGAGCCGTGTAATCAGCGTATCGGGCGAGGTGGAATAACTGCGCGTTTCAAGCTGCGTGCCCACGGTGAACGATGCATTGGTGCGCACACGCGGACGTGAAAACGTGATGCCGGTATTAAAGAATCGCGACACCCGGTTGAGCTCGCCAAGATTGCGGCGCGCGGAATCGAATACAAAAAAGCGATCGGCCGACTGCACACCACTCACATCAAGGAACGGCTGCCAGCCTCTCGTACGCGGCAGGCTGCTCAACCGATACGCCGCACTGCCCTCGAACTCGCGTCGTGAGGGATGCACCGTGCCCTGCGCCGTCCACGCGTGCCGTCCGAGAATATCAATGCCGCTGCTCGACAAGCCGTACGTGACCCCTCCATCGGCCCCTTCACCCACCAACGGCATCCACCAGCGTGGCCACAACTGCCGCAGCGCCGAGTACGGCGTGCTGGCGGTGGTCACGGGTTGCACCGGCGCAACGCGACTGATGGTGGGATACGGCGCCGAATGCGGCAACCGAGGCAACGCATCGAGCGCGTAGCCGGCGTGCATGGGCACGATCACCAACCGCGCCCCCTGCAGCGTGAACTCAAGCGCGGCGATCTGCGAGCCATCCGGCGAAACAGACGGCGCACCGATGCCGGTCGCGGAGAGTGTGAGCGCTCGCGCGCCACACGGCGACACACACTCGCGCAGCGCCGCGATGAACAGCTGCTGATTGCCGAGCTGGTCACTGGCCCATACCACGCGCTCACCATCGGGGGTGAAGGTGGGCACGGAACTGATACCGCGCTGCGAACTGAGCGTGTGCGTGACGTGGCCAAGCGTGTCGAGCACCACGATTTCTTGCACCCCACCGCGCAATAGACGGAGCGCCACCACCGCGTTCCCATCGGGATGCCAGCGCGGCTCCGTGTACGCGGTATCGAGCGAGGCCTTCGCCAACACCGAGATGATACCATCGCTGGCCAGACGCACCAGTTCGGTGCTGCCGGCCACGAGGCGCACGGCAACAATTTCCCCGTCGGCGCGCCGAACGTCGGGCAGCTGCAGGCGTGTTGTTCCCACAATCGGCTGTTGTTCACCGCCGGGCTCACCCCGCCAGAGTGTACTGCGCAGGGTAAACGGATCTTCAAAGTCCAGCTGCGCATACACCACACTGCCATCTGGCGTGGGCGCGTTGGCATCGAGTGTGTTGCGGCGGTCGAGGCGCGTGAGCGTGATGTCCGCATCGTTCACGTACGCGCGGTAGAGCCCGGCAACATCTTCTCCGTTGTTCACGGCCACGAGTACGGTGCTGTCACTCTCCCAGCGCGGCAGTGCCGCAAACCAGGTCATGCCCCTGGCGGTGCGACGGCGCACTGTGTCGCGCGCACTCCATTCGCGCACATCATTCAGTGTACGCTCGAGCGAGTCGCGGTACTGCTTGAACGCGTCGTGTACACTGATGCCAAAACTGGCCTTCACCGCACGATTGAGACGGAATGGAATGGGATGCGCGGCGACTTCTTCCACGAAGATGCCCATGCCGAGCTTGTCACCGGAGTTGGCCAGCTGGTTCATGAGCATCGAGCCATACCCGTACGCGTGCTGACCGAGCGGGAAACGCGATGTGGCCAGACTCCAGGCGTCGGGCGGCGGCACCGCGCCCAGCAGCGCGGCAGTACGCGCCAGCATGGGGAACTCGGTACTCGCCAACCGTCCGCTGCCGGTAAACTTGGTCTCGTAGTGCACGGCCAGCCCTTCAATCATCCACGAAGGGAGCAGGGCGTTGGGGAGCAATATGGGATTGCGGCCAAAAATACGACGCCCGAGCGCCCAGATGCCACGCGCGCGATCGAGATGAAAGATGTGCGCCAGTTCGTGTGTGATCACGAGCTGCAACCAATCGTCGTAGTGGCGCAGCTCGGGGACAAACGAGGGTGGCAACGCAAAAATGGTAATGCGATTGGTGGGAAA
The DNA here is from genome assembly GCA_038203795.1 of Gemmatimonadales bacterium. Lineage (GTDB taxonomy): Bacteria > Gemmatimonadota > Gemmatimonadetes > Gemmatimonadales > Gemmatimonadaceae > JAABRT01. Next base: position 244 of record JBBRDP010000312.1, on the reverse strand, counting down.
CGGGGTGGCGAATCCGTTGCTCACGTCCACGTTATCGGTGACGAGCAGTTCCACGGGTGTATCGGGAATCGTGAGCTCCCCCGCAAACTGTTTCCATGCGGTTTCCGCGTACGCGGCCGCGCGACGCGCCAGCGCTTCGTGCGCCGGTGCAAAGTGCACGCGAAAGTGCTCCGTGCGCACGGTGCGGTAGTCGCCGCGCGGGTCCACCTGCGCCGCGAGCGCGCGCGGGAGCACGAGCATCGCG
>JBBRDP010000311.1:0-3539 GCA_038203795.1 Gemmatimonadales bacterium | reverse complement strand
CACACTGCCGGCCCAGTCCAGCGTGACGTGCACGGGCACGCCGGCCGCCGCGCGTTCCGCCAACGCCTCGCTGAACTCGCGTCCCACGGTACCCGACCAGTAGATATACGTCTCGAACGTGATCGATTCGCGGGCCTGCCGGATCGCCTGCAGCATGGCCGGAAAGATTTCTTCACCGTTCTGCAACGCCGTCACACGATTACCACCCACGATGGACGGAGACATCATCAACGACATCTCGCGTCGGAATTGAGGATCCGCGATGGCGTAGCGATGCGCAATGGTCCGTTCGAGTTTTTTCTCGGCGGTGGCGAAGTTCATGGCGAGCGCCGCCAGCAGCAGGCTGAGCACAACGGTGATGGCGATCGTCAGCAGCATCGCACCCCAAACCGCATGTCGCACGCGGAACGATCACGCGAATGCGCTGGCATATGCGCTGGCATACGCGCCGGCATACGCGCAGGCATACGCGCCGCCGACCGTCCGACAGCGACGTTCATGGCGTCTTGCTTGCGCGATCGCTCTGCGCGGGAAGCGTGAACCGGAACGTCGAGCCACGTCCCAGCTCGCTCTCGACGCTCACCCTACCGGCATGCGCCTCAACGAATGTTTGCACGATGGCAAGGCCCAGCCCCAATCCGCCCGGCTTTTCGGGATCCGTCTCGTGCTTATCGAAAACACAGGCCAGTCGTTCGTTCGGCATACCGGCCCCGTTGTCCTGCACCGTGCACTCCACATCCTCAGCGCTGTTCATCGATGTTGCGCCAATGGTGATCTCGCCGTTCGGTGTGTAGCTGATTGCATTGGCGATGAGATTCTGCAGAATCCGCCGGAGAAGACTCGCATCCGCGTACACCTGTAAATCGAATGGCACCTCGTTCTTGAGTCTGGTGGAACCGGTTCCCGCTACTGGATACAGATCATGAATCAGCGATTCAACCAACGGCCACAGGTAGAAGCGTCGCCGTTCCAGCTTCATCCCGGCTTCCGTCGCGAGCGACGAGTTCTCGTCAATCACTTTGGCCACCAGTGCCTGCAGCGAGGCCACGCTGCGGTGCAATGCGCTGAACATCTGTTCGGCTTTCGGTACTCCCGCGATCTGCTCCGACAACAACGACTGCAGCACGCGCGACGAGAGCGAAATCGCGTTGAGCGGAGTGCGCAAATCGTGCGCCACGAAGGCCAGATACTCTTCGCGACGAAGGAGTACCTCTTGGGCCTTGTGTGTGGCGAAGGTCTGCACCGCAGCACCGATCGAGCCATCCAACACGCGATTCAGCACATGGAATGGTTCACCTTGCAGCGTGAGGCCGTGCCGATCGGCCAGATCGTGAATACAGCCGCGCAGGATGTTGTATTCGGCGACGACTTCCTCGATATCGAACGCGTCCTTCACCCGTTGCAGGCCATGCTCCGGTGCCGTGCCGTCGACCAACGCGTCGGCGATACTTTCCGCGGTGCCAGCGCGCAACGCGCCTACCAGCTCGCGCAGAAAGTCGGGGATGTGATCGTTGAGTGTTGGCGTATCAAGATTGCGCGCTGACGGGAGCTCGCGAACCTGGGTACGCCATGTGTCGAGCAGCGCCGTCTGCTCGCGCTCGATCACGAGAGCCAGCGCTCCGAGAATCGCCACGGTCATGACCGCTGCTCTGCGGCTCGGCGGGGCATATGCATGGTTTTCATGCCACAATACTACTGCCAAGCGCTGACCCGGGCTGCCATCACCTCGCGTGCATCTGGTTTGTTCGCGCGGCGCGTGCCCAGTTGTGCCCAACCCCGAAGGCTGATATTCTGAAGATCTGTACCATCGCACGGGGTTCCGTGCGTGCCGCTCACGTAGCTCAGTCGGCAGAGCACATCCTTGGTAAGGATGAGGTCACCGGTTCGATCCCGGTCGTGAGCTTCGGTGCCTGGGGGGCTCCCGGGTGCCGGTCTGTGGGAGGCGTCCGGAGGCTACTGGACGGGGCTGGAGCGGCGCGTGAGGCAAACCGCGAGATCCACCCGCTTGCGTCCCGTTTCCGGCGACGCTACGTTTCAGGGCTCACCCCGTTGCCCTGACCCAACGTGTGTCTCACAGCCCTGGTTTGTGCTGCGAGCGCGGCGATGGATCGTTTGGTTGAGGTAGCTGTAGGGAGTTCAAACTTACGAAGCGGTCTTGGCCAGTCGCCGCACACACGCACAGGGCGTGGGTGCTCCGCGCCGAGACTTCATCGACCGAACGGCCCCGTGTTGGGCCGATGTCTGGAGCCGGAACGATGCCACGCGACAAGATCATTCTCGGGTGCACCGAGTGCAAGAATCGCAACTACTTCACCACCAAGAACAAGCGCTTGCACCCCGAGCGCGTGGAATGGAAGAAGTACTGCCCGCGCTGCGACAAGCACCTCGTGCATAAGGAAACGAAGTAATCATGCCGACCGCCGAAGTAACGCGTCCCGGTCTCGTGCCTCGCACCGTCGCGTATTACCGCGATGTGGTTGCGGAAATGAAGAAGGTCACGTGGCCGGATAAGGAACAGATCCGCCAGATGACCATCCAGATCACGATCTTCGTGCTGGTGATCGGCGCGGTGATCGCGCTCATGGATCTGGTGCTGCAGGGGGCGCTCATCCGCCTTCCGCAAGCGTTGCTTCGCTAAGGGCGGCGGCCATGTTCGAACACCGCTGGTACGCCGTGCAAACCACGTCGGGCCACGAGAACAAGGTGCAGCGCCTGTTGCAGCGAAAGATCGACACCGATCCCGCCGAAGCGGAGACGCGTGCTATTCGGCAGGCGCTCGTGCCCACGCAGGAAGTGGTGGAAATCAAGAACGGCAAAAAGGTCACGGTCGAGCGCAAGATCTTTCCGGGGTACGTCCTCGTCGAAATGGTCCCGTCGCAAGACACGTTGCACGAAGTCAGTGCGGTGCAGGGCGTCATCAAGTTTGTGGGCAAGGACCGCGAACCGATGCCGCTGCGTGACGATGAAGTGAAGCGGTTGCTGGGTATCGTAGACGAGTCGGATTCCCGTCCGGCCAAGGAGGAGATTCCGTTCCTCGTGGGTCAGGCGGTGCAGATCACCGAAGGTCCGTTCGCCGAGTTCAGTGGCAGCGTGGAAGAAGTGCTGATGGACAAGGGCAAGGTCCGCGTGTCGGTGAGCCTGTTTGGTCGGCCCACGTCCGTGGAACTGGATTACCTGCAGCTGCGCGCGTACTAGCGCAGCGGTGGGAGGTCGCGCAACAGCGCGCGCCGGATACCACGACGGCGTTAAATGCAACCGTGGGAGCATCACCGGCGCTGGACATTCCGGCGTCGGACGTTCGCGAGAGGTAGACGGATGGCCAAGAAGGTTACGGGTTTCGTCAAGCTGCAGATTCCTGCAGGCAAGGCAAATCCGGCCCCGCCGGTAGGTACGGCTCTCGGTCCGCAGGGCATCAACATCATGTCATTCTGCAAAGAGTTCAACGCTCGCACGCAGGGTGGTGATATGATTGTCCCGGTCGAGGTCACAATCTACGGCGACAAGTCGTTCACCTTTATCCTCAAGACTCCGCCAGCGGC
>JBBRDP010000310.1:0-3622 GCA_038203795.1 Gemmatimonadales bacterium | reverse complement strand
TCCCGCGGATGGCCCCCCGAATTAGGGGCTCACACTCTTACGCCGGGTGGGGGATTTTGAGGTGGCCACAGATGGGGGATTTTGGGTGGCCGCCAGGGGACAGGCATAGATTTCGATCGCGAAACGTAGGGTGTGTCCCGCGTTTAGTTGAATTTCGGGTGATGCCAGTGTGATGCGGCTTACGCCGCGCTGGTGGTCTGTCCAACTTGCTGCTGCAACGCGGCCTGCGAGCCAAGGGCAAATGCGCCATGCCGCGGATGCGTCGAAAGTTCTTCTCAATGTGCAGCAGCGTCGCCGCGCACCGCGAGTTCCTTCACCAGGCGCTGGAGCGCGCGTTTCGCATCCTCATAACCGCCGTGCGCGTACGTGTCGCGCAGCTTGCGCCGCCACCGCACCTGCTCCGGCTTCGTGAGGTAGCGCAGCACATTCTCCCGCTTGTGCCACTGGCAGCGCTGCACCACGGCGTCGTGGCAAAGACGTCGCGCACCGCGGCGCGCAGGCCCTTCGCGCCGTCGAGCACGACGAGCAAGCCGTGCGGCGCCGCGAAGCCGCTCGATCAGCTCGCGAAGGAACGTCGCACACGTGCGCTTGTTTTCGGTCGCCGTTTGCACGAGGCCCAAGGTGCGCTTCTCGCCCTCGGTGGTGACGCCCAGCGCGATCACCACCTGGTCCTCGGCGAACGTCTTGCCATCGAGTAACAACACGAGCCACTGCCGATCATCATGGCGGCGCGTCTGGAACTGTGCCAATGCCGCCGCGCTCGCTTGCCCGAACCGTCGCGAGACACTCGACTTCGAGAGTCCGAACGCCTCGGGCACCGCTTCCGCCGCGGCCTCGTTCTCGCGCGTGGAGATGCCCGACAGCATCCGACGAAACAAGCCGACGTCGTGCGCGCGGGGCGTTTGCCACTGCGCATACGTCGCCAGCGGCACTTCGGTCTGCGCGTGCACATCGCGCACGCGCGGCACGGTGATCGGCAGCTTCTGATCGGCCAGATACACAGACCCGCGCTGACGGCCCCAGCGGGCCATCCCGGGGTGGCCATCGTCGTGCGCATAGCGTGCGCCGGTCAACGCCAACACTTCCTGCTGCAGCGCGTCTTCGACCGCCTGCAGGCCCAACGGGATGAGCGCTTGGATCAACGCCAGTGCCACGGTGCCGTCGTCCAACGGGGCCTCGACCTGCACGGCGGCTGGTGTCGGTGACTGGTGCGCGCGGGCATTCGTTCGTACTCTTGGCATGGGTGGTGTCCTCTGTATTGGCGTGCGAATCCTGGCCGGGATGAACACGTTCAGTATGGAGGCACCACCCGAATTTCAACTAGACCTGGGACAGACCCGTCTACGATTTTAAGGCACTTAGTCAGTCTGGCTATCAGTTTATTCCCAACCCGATATTCTATTCCCGCCCATGATGAATGATTCGCCGTCCCCAGCGATCCATGTCTCGCTGGGGGCGTACTCATTGCTCCGATTCGGAGAGGCCGCCGAGCAGTGGACGCAACTCGCCGATGCGGTCGAAGCCGTGTTTGGCGGACCGTCGCTGCGATTTATGAAGGCTTTCTGTCGCGGACGCTCTGACATTCACGCGCGATCGCTCGCGGCGCGTTCCACGAGCGCGGTGAGTGAAGCGGTGCGCGCTGAACAGATCGCACAAGCGCTGCTGTCAAACGTCCCACTCAGTCAGGTGGAGAAAGTCCCCCAGTTCACGTCGGCCGTAGTTGGCTATGCGCGCCGAGTGTCCTACTATCTCAACATGCCGGACTTGCAGTTGCCGTACGAACTGGGTACCCACCGCGTGTTGCAATCGGTGTGGCCCGGTGCATCCCACAGAGCAGCGCTGCGGACGCTGCTTGAACTGGTACAGACCGACTATGCCTGCATCTATGCAGGCAGCGATTACGAGCGCGCGTTGAGTGAACACACGTTCATCGTGACCAGACGGTGGCCCTTCACCGAGCCGACGCCCGCGTGGATCGGCGAGATGAGTCGGATTGGCTCGTCTCGCCATGAGTTTGGCACCAGGGTCCGCGGCGCCTATTGGGGGAATGTGTTCCCGGCAGCGATCGTCGCGCAGATCGGCGGTCTCGACGCCCTACGCTCCACCGGCGCGGAAATCGTGGAGGAGTGGTCGAATGGTCGCGTGTATGTACAGTTGACCACCACCGTGGGCGAAGCGGTCACGCCCGCGGGCGAAGCGCGGCTGGCGCGCCTTGACCATGTGCTGCGACCGGTGGCTATCTGAGTCTCCGTCTGACACCTATCTCAACACCACGGATCATGGGACGTTTCTACGCCAATCTCACACTCCAGACAGACAATCTGACCCGCGTACAGCAATGTATGCTCGACGCTGGTCGCACCGGGATCATTGCGAAACCGCAGCACGGTGCAATCGTTGTGTTCGACGCCGACGATGCGGCACAGGACGCGGTAGTGCTGGACTCGCTCGCAGTGCACTATGCTCGCACGCTGGGTTGCGCCGCACTCTCGGTGATCGTTCACGACGATTCGCTGTTGATGCTGTCGGTATTTGATCATGGCGAACCGCTTGATGTCTACATCTCGAATCCCGAGTACTTCGGCGTGTCGGACGAGGACGATCCGCTCGAGCAGGGCGGCGATGCGCACGCGATCGCACGATGTTTCGGTATTCCAGCGGAGGCGGATCGAGTGGAGGCGCTGTTTCGCGCCGCTGGCGAAACTTTTGTCTTCGAAACGGAGCGCCATCGACAACTGATGGAGATTCTGCACACCTCGCTCGCGGGTGTCGGTGTGGGCTACGAAGACCTGATCAACGGGGAATACGCCGACGGACTGACAAGCACTGACTATGTCGATATGTCCGAACGATAGCCCGTTGCCAAACGTTCGGGACGAAGCGTTCAGCAAATGGGCCACCCATCGCCCCAAGGTGCACTGCCCCGAGGCGCGATTTCACCTTTGTGGTTGCCGCCAGCATGCTTCGCTCGTAGGAAGGCGCCTCTTCACGTGAACGTTGATGGGCAGCACCTAAGCGCGGTGGCATCGCGCGTTTGTTTTGCTGCGCGCTCGCTCGAAAAGGTTGCCGTGTGGATTGCGATGGATCGCTAGACTGCGCGAACGAAGAGTCCTCGCGCAAACGCCGCGCGCACGAGCGAACGCGGAGCCGAAGCATCGGACAACAACTCCCCACGCGCCTGCGCATCGAGAACCGCACGGAATATCGATGTTACGGCCGCGACCGAAGCTCCCGCAAGGTTGCACATCAGCGACCACAACGCGGTCCGCGCCGCTGTCGCCAATGGCGCCGACGCCGTGTATCTCAGCGCGTCACGCTTCAACACAAGCGACGATGGCGCACCGCTGAGCATTGAGGAACGTGCTGCGGGCCATGCGCAAGAAGTTGCTGTCCCTGCGCCCGAAGGCCCATACCAAGGCTCCGGCCGACCACGGACTCGCCACCCCCGCGGCCGCCGAACCCGCCCCCACCGCCGCCGAAATACGCAGCCGCATCGTCGCGGTAAGGAACGGGCAAATAAGCGATGCGCGGCCCACAATACGGGCTCATACTTATGGGCTCAACGCAAAACAACCCCACGTCACCGGGACGTGGAGTCGTTCGCAAAGCCTTACACATCAAC
>JBBRDP010000309.1:0-3690 GCA_038203795.1 Gemmatimonadales bacterium | reverse complement strand
GCCGATCCCGAAGTCGGCCACCAGCGCGTGGCCGTCCTGCAGCATGATGTTCTCGGGCTTGATGTCGCGGTGCACCACGCCGTTCCGGTGCGCATAGTCGAGCGCGCCCGCCACTTCACTCGCGATGCGCACTGCTTCGTCAACCGGTAACTGCTTCGTGTCGTTCAGCCGATCGCGCAGCGAGATCCCCGCCACGCGCGGCATCACGTAATACAGCGCGCCGCCCGCGTCGCCCGAATCGAACAGCGGCAGGATGTGCGGATGACTCAGCTTGGCCGCGAGCTGGATCTCGCGCAGAAAACGATCGGCGCCGAGCGTCTGCGAGAGGTCGGGCTTGAGCACCTTGATCGCGACCTCGCGATCGTGCTTGAGGTCACGCGCGAGGTAGACGGTAGCCATGCCACCGGCGCCGAGTTCGCGCTCGATGCGGTAGCGATTGGACAGCACAGCCAGCGAACGGACTGACACTTCGCGGCGCTCAGACATTCACGCCCCTCGGCGTACGAAACAAATCGGCCGACTCACAGCGACAATCAACCATTGGCATCAACTCAGCGAAGAAAAACGGGCAACAAATCATCGACCTTCAGCTGAGGTGCCCACAGTGCGAGATACTCCAGATCGAGACGCACTCTATTGAGCGCGATCAGCCGTCGTACATCACGCTGTTGTGTCTCCGATGTTTCCCCGCCGAGTCGGAACCACCACAACTTGGAGAGAATGATGTCCTCCAGACTGGCAACGCGGAGCGGTTCGCTGGCGCCGGGTAACTCAACTGCCACCGCACGACGCATCGCTTCACGATTGAATGCCGACACACACGGAAACACGTCGACTTTCAGATACGTGGTCAGGTGAATCAGGTTGAAACTTCCGTCGATGGAGAGCGCCTCGCGCGCCTGATCGAGGTCGGTCAGGAACGTGCTCGAGAGCTCATCAAGCAACGATTCGAGACGCTTCACATCCAGCGCCGCGACAATATCGATGTCATTGGTGGCGCGGAACTCGCCGTGCACACTGCTGGCGAACGAACCTGTGACGAAATACTCGATCCCATGCCGATGCAATGCGGCAGCGGTGGCGTTCACAACGTCGAGCAGTTCGCTGGTGTCGCTCACTCGCGATTTCTGGCGGCAGTTCGACGCTGCCACATGAGTGCGACGTCATCGCCGTAGAGCTGTCGCACAAAGCGAAGCACCACACCCGCTGTATCCGGCGTCTCCGCGTTGAGCCGAGCCCCTTGCCACGCCAGACTGCGGATGCACGCCGACAGCGCCAGTGCGCGCAGGAAGCGGTCACTTGGAGTGAGCTGGGCGATCTGGGTGTCGTAGCTAAACGGTACTACAGTGTCCGAGAGCATGCGACGGGTGGGTGCAGTAAGGCAGGACGGCATGGGTGACGAACCGGCAATCTAATCGGGCGGGCTGTTCATCGTGCCGTCGTCAGCGCGGTCTCCCTCCCTCCGCTGCGAACGGCATGCTACCCCTCGTCCCTCATCACCGTCCGCCCGACGATGATCGTGATGTTGTCCGTTCCGCCTCCATCCAACGCATCCTGCAGCAGCTGCTCGCACGCCTGCTTCGCACTCGTCATGCTGCCGAGCACCTCGGCGATCCGCTCGTCGCTCACATGCTTGGTCAGACCGTCGGAGCAGAGCAGGTGCACGTTGTTCCAGTCGGATTCGAGCTGCGTGACTACGGGCACCGTGGTGGTGCCACCGATCGCGCTCGAGAGCACGTTGGCAAACGGCGTGCGGGCGGCCGCTGATTTCGTGAGCACGCCGTCATCCACCAAGTCCTGCGCCACGGTCTGGTCGCGCGTGAGCTGCGTCAGGGTGCCGTCGCGCCACAGGTAGTAGCGTGAATCGCCCACCTGCAGCAGGTAGTAGGTGGGCCACACCCCGATATAGAGCGTGAGCGTGGTGGCCATCGTCCCTGTCACCCCGCGCGCCGCGCGCCGCGCGAGCACGGACTCGTGCGCACGCATCGCCGCGGCCTGCAGCAACTCGGCAAACTGGTCGGAGCCGGTGGCCGCACCGTAGTAGACGGCCATCGAGTTGTTCACATACTCCATCGCGCCTTCAAGTGCGACCGCACTCGCCTCCGCCCCGCCCACGCCGCCGCCCACACCGTCGGCCACCATCGCAATGTTCGCCAGCCGTTGATCACCAGCTGGAATGCGGTCTCCCAGATCGAGGTTCGTGTCGGACACGTCGATCCGCTTGTGGATCGACGCGATCAGGAAGCTGTCCTGATTATCCGCGCGTACCTTGCCCGGATGCGAGAGACCGTGGCGGTCGATCTCGTCGTCGCGAGGCTTGCGGCTGGTGTCGGGCGTGGTCGTCATGCGATCGCTCCTGATAACGAGCAGGGATGGGTATGCCAAGAATGTAGCGCCGCGAGCTACGGCGCGACTCCGACGTCTTCTGTTCGAGTCGCCCGGCGATCCACACTTTGATGATGAACTGGCGCGTCGCGCCGGTGTCGGCGCGGCGGGCGAATGGGGCGCACCAGCAGCAACGATCCATCGCGCGCGGCATCGAAACTGGCGTGCACCGCTTGACTCAGATCGAAGTCGCCATCTATCACGCGACGCGTGCCCGTCACCACGGGGCTCGGGGTGAACGCGAGCATGACTTCGGTAAGCCCCTGCCCCTTGGCGAAGAGCAGCCCACGCCCGTCTCGGCCTGCAGCGCGTCGGCGACCCCGCGTGCGATCAGGCGTGCATCGGCCATGGGCAGCTGGCGCTCGCGCTCGCGCCGGCTGCGCAGCGTTTCGCCGCGCACGTAGGGCATCACGTAGTACAGCAGACCATCGGCCGCGCCGGAATCGAGCAGCGGCGGAATGTGCGGGTGCTTCAGCTTGGTGGTGGTTTTGATCTCGCTCAAGAAACGCTCGGCGCCGAGTGCGGCACCAAGGTCGGGATGCAGCACCTTGATGGCGACATCGCGCTCGTGCTTGAAATCGTGCGCGAGGTACACGGTGGCCATGCCGCCGGCACCGAGTTCACGATCGACGCGGTAGCGGTCGGCGAGCGCGGGGGTGAGGCGATCGCAGTGCTCGACACCGAGCGCATGCCGTTGCCCGGTACATACAGCGCGATCCCCGACGCCGATACCACCATGTCGGCGTTGCCTTCCGTGCCCCGCACGCCCGATAGCACCGCCACCGGCGCCCGGGTAAAGGCCAATGCTTTGACATCAAAGGGGGCGGCATACACCTGTCCGTCTCGTCCGGCATAGGCTACCGCACCACCGGGCAGCCACCACGCGTCCAGCGCGTCTTCGGCCAGCCGCGTGGTCGTGCGCGTGCGAAGATCCACCGCGAGCAACGCCGAGCCTTTACAGCCCGCTTCGCACAACATGAACAGGGCCGAGGTTCCGCCCGGGAGCGCCGACACGTTGCGCACGAGGCGACCGGCGGTATCCGCCGCGAGAATGGTCCGTGAGGGACCGCCGTCCTGCGACACGGCGCGGAGCCCGTTGTCTCGATGGATGTACAGGACGGTCCCGTTGTCCAGCCATGCCACGCTGGTGTTCCTCGCTCTGACGGAGTCAGCCAGCGCTGTCGCCGACCCGCCGGTGCGCGGGACCTTGAACAACTTCCCGTCCCGTCCGCCGACGAAGGCCAGCCACTGTCCGTCCGGCGAGAAGGTGGGCGCGGTGGGTAGCCCGCTGGTGCCCGGAATCGG
>JBBRDP010000308.1:0-3695 GCA_038203795.1 Gemmatimonadales bacterium | reverse complement strand
CGACGCGTCGCCGGCGGCGTGTGGCGTCTACAAGCCCCGGCGCCCCCAGGCGTCGCCGCTTTTTCGGTTGGTGTCAGATCATCTGCATCGCTTGCAGACGGTCTACGACGAGCGCTTTGCGCGCGAGTATGGCCCATGGCGCCCCGTCGTCACGCAGGTCGCTGACCCGTTCCTCGCCTGCGGCGTGCTCGACCACGGGTTCGCGCGCATTCGCTGCGACGCGTGCACGCACGAGTCTCTGCTGGCCTTCTCGTGCACGTGCCACTACTTCTGCCCCAGTTGCCCTGCCCAAGCGGTTGGCGATCTGGACGCAGTGGCTGGACACCACGCTCCTCGCGCCGGTGCCGCATCGTCACGTGGTGCTCACGATCCCCAAGCGGCTGCGTGCCTACTGCCTGTATCGCCGCCGCCTGCTTGGCGAGATCGCCCGCGTCGCCGCACGGACCGTCACCGCCGCCATCCGAACGCTCACGGGCGAGCGTGACCTCGCCGTCGGCATCGTGGCCTGCCTGCAAACGCACGGCGCTCGTGCGAATTGGCATCCGCATCTGCACCTGCTCGTGACCGACGGCGGCTTCCGGCCCGACGGGACGTTCGTGTCGTGGCCCGCGCACGACACGACGCGCTTGACCGAGGCGTTCCGCCGTGCGGTGCGCCGGTTGTTCGTGCGGCTCGCACTCGTCGACGAAGACCCAAGCCGCGGGCATGCTGACGTGGCCGCATTCCGGGTTCCACGTGCACACCGCCGTCTGGGTGTCTGAGGACGATCGCGCGTTCGCGACCCGCCTGGCGCGCTACTGCGCCCGCAATCCCGTCGCGCTGGAGCGGCTCACCTACGACCGAGCCGCCAAGGCGGTGACGTACCGGTCGGACACGTCCGACGGCCCGACGGCGGGCACCGAGACCGTGGACCCGCTCGAGTTCTTGGGCCCGGGTGCTGGTCCACATCCCCGACAAGGGCCACGTCACGACGCGGTACGATGGCTGGTATGCCAATCGCTCCCGCGGCATGCGGGGGAAGGCGAAGCCTGCGGCAGCGGATGGGCTGCCCGCGATGGTTTCCGCGCCGCAACTCGCGCCGTCCGAGGCCACCCGCCGCTGGGCGAAGGCCCTACGGCGACCCTGCTCCAGCAGATCTTCCAAGTCGATCCCCTCGTGTGCCCGGACTGCCACGGCGCGATGCGGATCGTCTCCGTCATGACGGTCACGATATTCCGAATCATCTCGATTTAGATTCCGAAATACGTGATGTTGGAATCATGAAAACTACTGTGGATATTCCCGACGACGAGCTCGAGGATGTGATGCGGTCCACTCGGGCGACCACAAAACGTGAAGCTATCGTGACCGCAATCACCGAGTTCAATCGGCGCCGAAGGATGGCTGAATTGGTCAAACGGGCGGGCACCTGCGACGACCTCGTGACCGCCGACGAATTGCAGCGTGCGCGACGAAGCGAAGAGGCTCGCCGTGCGGCACGTTCTGATCGACACATCGTGCTGGATTCATTTTCTAAGCCCCGACGGTGACACCCCGGCGAGCGATCGTGTGTCTGCCGCGCTCGAAACTGGCGCCGCGCGCTGGTGTGCCATGGCGCGTCTCGAGCTCTGGAATGGCGCGCGTGGCGAGCGGGAGAAGAAAGTGCTAAGTGAGTTTGAGCGCCTTATCCCCGAACTCGCCACGAGTCAGGATGTCTGGGATCAGGCCTTTGCGTTGTCGCGTTGCCTCCGTGCGGCTGGCGTCGCCGAACCAGCAACAGACGTGCTCATTGACGCGCGTGCGACGCATCATGCTGCCGAACTTGAACACTCCGACACTGATTTTGTGGTGATCAGCGCGTGCTACGATGACGCCGGACGCGGTACGTCCTGAGATCATCACCGGCGCATTAACGTCGTCAGCGGCGGGGGCCACTACCACGTGACCGATTGACCTCCACTCGCTCTTTGCCGAGACACCGGGCGTGCGGCAAACGCGCTCCGCTGCACATTGATCTTCAGCCCGGTCATGCCGAGCCCCGCGACGACGTTCTGGACGCCGAAGCCGTTCAGGCGCGTGGCGCGGAACCCGTCGTCCTTGCGTAGCGTGATCGCACCGCCGGATACCGGCCACGAGAGTTCGCGCTCCGCCGACCGTCCGAACGATTCGAGCGCCTGAAGAAACGCCCACGGCGCAACGATGTTCGCCGGTGACGTCGCGGCAGGTCCGTCAGCGACCAGCGCAGTCTTCGCCGCCGATGCCGTGTAGCGGCGTGCGGGCAGGTCGAACACATCGCCGGCGCTCATGAGGTGCATGGTGACGCCGCGCGCGGATGGCCCGGACCGCACTGCGTCGCGCGCGTCGAACACCGTCACCGCCGACGCACCCTCCGCGCGCACCTGCGGTCCATCCACCACCAGCGCGGTACTTTCATTGATCCCGAACGAGAGGTCGAACCCCGGCACATCGAGCAGCGCCACGGACGAAGGGCGAGCAACAGCAGGAGGGCCAGCAAGCGAATTGTCAGCGGGGGAGCATACCGCAATCGGGATCAATACGCGACCGATTATTCATCGGCCATCGCCTCATCGAAGAATGCCACTCGCATTAATGCTGTTCCGCCTTCCAGCAGCTCAATACAACACAACATGCGCTGCGCGTTTAAGCGCGGTTATCACTCGACTGCGGTCAGAGTGCGACACCGGTACGTGGCCCCACGATGATCGCGATCAACGAGCGGGTGACCTCGGAAAACGGCGACGGTAACGCAACCACGACGGCGCCGTCTTGGCCTGACAGCCAACGATCGCGCACCTGGAAACTTCCGAGAAACTTCCGAGAAACTTCCGAGAAACTTCCGATTACCTCGCCCCGTACCGCATGGATCGTCCCGAGGTTCAGTCGCCGTTGGGACGCCCGAGCGATTGTGGATCTTCGCACATGCCCTGCGACCTGGAGCGTAAACGATGCGTCGTCGAACGAAGTGGCTCGGTATTCCAGTCGCCATCATCGCAGTGGGTGCGATCGCCGGCGCCGCCGTCGTAAGCCACACTGCCGACTGTCCGCCCGCCTATGCCTCTGCCGCTGTCGTTGCTCCTGCCGACACGACGGCAGCGCGTGCGTACACCTACGCCTGCTACGGGGGCCCCGAGGTCATCCAAGCGGGAAACATCGCCACGCCCACGCCGGCCGACAGCGAAGTTGTGGTGCGCGTACGCTCGGCGTCGATTAATCCGCTGGACTGGCACTTCCTGCGCGGCGAACCGTACGTGATGCGCCTCATGTCCGGTCTGGGTGCGCCCACCGAACCGCGCCTCGGCGTTGACTTTGCTGGCACGGTACAGGCGATTGGTGCGCGGGTCACGGAATTTCGCGTAGGTGACCGCGTATTCGGTGTGCGTACCGGCGCCTTCGCCACCCATTTGGTCGTTAGCGAAAACGGCGTCATCGCGCACATCCCGGACCGCGTTTCCTTTGACGCCGCCGCCGCCGCTGGCGTGGCCGCGATTACCGCGTTGCAAGCGATACGAGACAAAGCCCAGGTGAAACCGGGGCAACGGGTGTTGGTTAACGGCGCATCAGGCGGTGTGGGGACGTTCGCGGTGCAGATCGCGAAGATTTATGGAGCCCATGTGACGGGCGTTGCCAGCACGCGCAACATGGAGTTGGTGACATCACTCGGTGCTGATCGGGCAATCGACTACACCAAGGAGAAC
>JBBRDP010000307.1:0-3714 GCA_038203795.1 Gemmatimonadales bacterium | reverse complement strand
CGGTGCCACTCACCGTGCTCATCGATCCGCGTTTGGCCGCAGAGGGCTTTACCGCCGCCGATCTGCAGGAACAGTTTGCGCACAACACGCGCCTGCGCGAAATGGTGGCCGAGGTGAATGCGGTTGTCGCCCGCGCACGGTCTGCGGAAACGCGGCTCAAGACCGCAGGCGGCACCGCAGCCGACACGCTTGCCAAGGTGGTCGCGGTGAATCAGAAGTTGCTTACGGCACCGGTGCGGTACGGCAAGCCTGGATTGCAGGCGCATATTTCGTATCTGGCCGGCATGACGACGCGGGTCGACCAGAAGGTGGGTCGTGATGCGATCGACCGTTACGGCGTGCTGCGCAAGGAGCTTGACGCGGCCAAGGCCGAGTTGGATCGGGCGATCGGGGCGGCGCCGCGGATGTAGTGGTGAACCAACTCGCTGTGTGGCGGTTCTGATGGTTACAAGGATCGCGCCAGTCTTGGGATGGCGAACGCGAGCTCTGTGAGTAAGGCCAATCTCAATTATGATGGGGCACAGGGACTTGACGAACAGCCTTGCCGCCGCAACGCGATGCAGCGGATTCTTTTCACACAGAGGGAATACTGGTTTCGTCGGACGATCTTTGCGAGAACGCTAGATCGGTCAAACTTTCATTGCGGGGACAAGGTTTGTGCTACATGCTGGCTTCCTCACCTTCTTGTCTTGCGATGGTTCGGTGCTTCGCGCCAATCGAATGGAGACCGACCACAGCGCGTTTACGCGCTTTATTGTCTGACGTTCATGAGGTACCGCCGCCACCGATTCCATCCATGCGCTGTACTGTTACTCTCCGTCTTGGCGAGCGCGCCTACAAACGCGCAGTTGCAAGTCACGATCGAAACGGAGCGGACCAGCGCCCAACAGCTTGGTCTCCAATGGCGCTTTGCGCCCACGAGAGATGCGGAGTGGTTCTTCGCGGGCGTCCGAAGCGTCGCGATTGATCGCCGAGACCGGGTCTACGCGCTCGACGGGCAGGAGCAAGTGATCCGCGTAGCGAGCCGTGACGGCCACCTGCTCAGCACGCTGGGCAAACGCGGCAGTGGACCTGGTGAACTCCGTGGAGCTCGATGGGTTCAGATTCTTGGTGACACGTTGTGGGTCTACGACAACCAGAATGCACGCCTTACAGCGTGGTCGACGGAAACGCTCGCACTTCTGCCTGGCACGCGCCGCGGACCGCTACCACTGCGGCTTGAGTCCCTGTCACCCAGAGGCTTCTACCACGCTGATGTCGATCGTGAGGAGGCCGCGACAACGCAGGCGCCACGGCAGTGGACTATCATGCACCGCGTCGCCAATGACCGACAGGATCGGTCGCTGCTTCGCTACGACGTGCGATCACCGGTACTGTCGTATCTCGTGTACGAACGCGGTCGTGCGCGACAGGCGGACGCAGCCGTTGGTCGCACGAATATGGCGCAACCGCTCGGTGATTCGCCGCTGTGGCGCACGAGGCCCGACGGCTCGGCATTTACCATGGTGTTTCGCGAGACGCGGCTCTCAGAGCATGCGGCCAACCCATTCGCTGGCGCGCGCACCACGTCGATCCTGCGCGTGATTGACGTTACGCCCACGGGTGATACGTTGCGAGAACTCACTGTACGCGTTCCGGCCCGACGCGTTTCTGACGCCGATATCCGAAGCGTAGTCGACTCGCTGCGACTTCCGACCTCGCCGATCCTCGGCCGCTGGGTTGAGGCTGACCCGGATGAGATTGCTCGTAACCTGTTCCGACCGACAAACTGGCCGGCGGTGCTCGAATTCTTCGTGGAGATGGACGGTACAATTTGGCTCCGCCAACCGCAGCCTCCGTCTCCTCGTGCCGTCTTCTGGAGACTCGCAGCGGACGGTCGACAACTGCCGAGCGTGTCATTGCCGGGTGATCTCAGGATACTGCTCGTTCATGACGGTCATGCATGGGGCGTACGAGAAGATGCCGACGGGCAACCGGGCCTCGAGCGTTACGGCCCGGACGGAGCACGTCGCCGGTAGCCCGAAGTTCAGTGGAGTCAAGTGCGCGTAAGCGATTCCGCGGCAGCGCGTTGCGTGCTTCGCGCGCGTGCACGCTACTGGGTATAGCCGTTGTGCTTGCAGTCGCACGTCGCGCAGTTGGAAGACGCGGTGTTGCTCGGCGGTTGGCGTCGTGAGTTGCTGAAACCTCGCCTCACCCAGCCGCACGCGAGCGGTGAACCGATCACGCGCGATGTCACCGGCGAAGAGTTCTACAGCACGCTGTACGCGATTCCAGAGTCAACCCTCGAAAAGGGTGTCATCTGGACCGGCGCGAGCGATGGGCCCTTCTACATCACGCGTGATGACGGCAAGGAACTGCGCGTGGTGGACCCACGACGATGCAGTGCGCGATCGTCTGCGGGAGGCGTTCGCACGGGCGCTGGAAGGCGACGTGGTGCGCTACGATGAAGTGCTCCGCGTCGCGAGTGACGCGCGCCTCGTCATCGACTTCATGTTGCAGCCGGTCATGGAACAGGGGGTGATACAGTTCGTGATCCCGTCAGCCGTGGACGTCACGCACCGCGTGGAAACAGACGCGCAGCTGCAATCGCAGCGCGACTTGACCCGATCGATCACGGACAACGCAATCACGGCCATTTTCATGGTCACCAATGATGGTATCTGCACCTTCGCCAATCCCGCCGCTGAACAGATGACAGGCTACACGACAGATGACAGGCTACACGATCGACGAGCTCGTAGACGCCGATCTGCATGCGCTGCTTCACCACCATGATTCGAACGCACGGACGGCCAACATCGGCTGCGCGCTCTCGCGCGGCTGGTGTCAGAACACGGCACTCCGCGACCATCAGGATTCGTTCGTGTCTCGTAACGGGCAAACGTTCCCTGTCGTGTGTAACGCGCGAACGGTACAAGGTGCCGCCACGCAGAACGACACCGTGCTCGAAGTCCGTGATGTCACCGCAGAGCATCGCGCCGCACGCGAAGTCGCAGAAAGCCAGGCGCTGTTCCGGCAGCTCGCCGAAACGATCCCGCAGTTGGCGGTGATGGCGCAGGCAGATGGAGCCGTCATCTGGTTCAACCAGCGATGGTTCGACTATACCGGTAGTACGCTTGAGGAGGCGGCCGGATGGGGTTGGGCGCGGGCGCACGATCCCGCCGTGTTACCGGAAGTCATGGAGACTTGGCAGGCAAGCCCTGAAACGGTCACCCCATTTTCCACAGTCGCGCCACTGCGGGGAGCCGATGGCACCTATAGTCCGTTTCTCATTCGTATGAAACCGTTTCGCGACGAGTCGGGCGCGCTGGTGCGTTGGTTCGGTACGTGCACCGATGTCAGCGAGGAGCGCGCGCTCACCGAGGAGCTTCGGCGCCGCGAGATGGGCATGGCGCCGGCGCTGTGCGACCTTTTCGAAGGCGCGATCGAGCGTGTGTTTGCCACGGGAGAGATACAGCGTATTGAGTTCAGCGACGACGCACCCGCAGGGCCCGCCGATTTCGTTGGCCACCTCACACCCGAATACGGAGCTGATGGTGAGGTCGAATGCGTCTTTGGCGTCGCGCGCGATTACACCGCTGAACGCGTGGCGACGATGGCGCTGGATGAGCGTACGGCAGCCATGCGTACGATCATGGATCGTGAGGTATTCGCGATGACGCGGCTGGTGGATGATTTGCTCGACATTTCGCGCATCAACCTGGGCAAGCTGGA
>JBBRDP010000306.1:0-3728 GCA_038203795.1 Gemmatimonadales bacterium | reverse complement strand
GTGGTTTCGCATGCATGACGATGTGGCCACGCTGCGCATCACCCCGCGCGACTTGGTCACACATCGCAGCGGACTGCCACGACACGATCTGGTGTGGTACAACAACAACTCCAATACGCGCGAAGAACTCGTGCGGCGCATCGCGTATCTGCCGCTCAGCAAGGATATCCGCACCACGTTCCAGTACAACAACCTGATGTTCCTCACGGCGGGCTATCTCGTGGGCCACCTCACGAACTCCACGTGGGAAGCCGGTCTGCAAGCATTGGTGCTCGACCCACTCGGCATGACGCGCACCAACTTCAGCGTCAAACAATCTCAGCGCGACGCCAACCACGCCCTCCCGTATCGGACAAGCGGTGATACGATCACACGGATCCCGTTCCGTGACATCAGCATCGTGGGGCCGGCGGGTTCGATCAACAGCAGCGCGGAAGACATGCTGCGCTGGCTGAACCTGCACCTACGCGGTGGCAAGCGTGGTGATACGCAGGTGATTGAAGCAAGCACGCTGCGTGATATGTACCGCCCGTACATGCCCATCTCCGGACTCGGCACCGATGCGGAGCTGGGGCCGATGTCGTACGCGCTCGGCTGGTTCGTAGACACGTACCGCGGGCAGTACCGCGTGCAACATGGTGGCAACATTGATGGCTTCACGGCCGCCGTGCAGATGCTGCCCACCAAAAAAATCGGCGTTGTGGTGCTCGTGAATCAAAACGGCTCAGCATTGGGCGAGCTGATTTCGCGTCATGTCATGGATCGTCTGCTCGGTGGTGAGACGCGCGATTGGATCGGTGAGGGAATCGTGCGTCGTGACGCGGTCGCGTTGGCAACTCGCGGCGCGCCGAGTTTACAGACGGTGGCACGTGTGGCCGGTACCAGGCCCGTGCACGCGCTTTCGCAGTACGTGGGCGCGTACGCCGATTCGGGCTATGGCACACTCAACATCACGATGGAACGCGATACGTTGCGCGCCGCCTACAATGGGATCTCGGCGCAGCTGGCGCACTGGCACTACGAAACGTTCAGCGGGCTGCGCAATCCGGATGATCCGGTTTTCGAAAACCAGCAGCTCACCTTCCGTACCAGCAGCGCGGGGCGGGTTGACGGGCTGCATGTCGTACTCGATGGCAATGTGCCACCGGTGTTGTTCGTCAAGCAGGCCGACGCGCGGCTCCGCGAGGTTGCGTACCTGCAAACGTTTGTTGGCCGCTACACCAATCCTGCGCTGCAAATAACGATCGAGCTGCGCAACAACACGCTCGTGTGGGTACAGGGCGGTACGCCAAGCGAGATGCAACCGACCGAGACCAATCGCTTCACCATCAAAGCCGTGCAGGGTACAACGGTGGAGTTCGTTCCTGCCAGTGACGGGCGTCTCACGTCATTGCGTGTGATTCAGCCCGGAGTGGTGACGGTGTTTACTCGGCTGCCAGACTGAACCCGTCGGGCACGCGCTGCAGCATACCACGCAGCCGGTGACGCAGCGCGTCACGCACCCCCCCCTCCCTCAACCCGGCGCGCCGCCGTCGGGTGGAGCGCTCTCCGCCCGCTCACCACGCGACAACGTGACCGCTGCCGCCATGTCTGCGGTCACGTTCGTGGTGGTGCGAAACATGTCGGGAATCGTGTCGACGCCAAGCAGAATGCCCATGCCCTCCACCGGCACACCCGCCGCGATCAGTACGGGCACCATCACGATGATCGATCCGCCGGGAATGCCCGGCACGGAAAACGTGGTGAGTACCACGGTGAGCACGATCGTGCCGAGCTGTGCGATGGACAGGTCAACGCCGTAGAGGCGTGCAATGAACGCCACACCAACAGTGAGCCCGATCGCACCACCCACACGAAAGGTGGACGCGGCGAGCGGTAGAAAAAACGCGGTGATCTGCTCGGGGAGACGAAAGCGTGTGCGTGACGCTTCCATCATCGCGGGCAGCGCCGCGAGCGACGAACGCGCACTGAAAGCCACCGCCTGTGCGGGAAAACTTCCGCGTGCGAACTGCAGCAGCGACATACGACCGGTGAAGGCCGCAATCGGATACAGCACGAGCAGGCAGAACGCACTGGTAATCAGCACCACGACCACCACGTAGCCGGCCAGCGCACCAGCCGCTGAAAGTCCCAGTTTGGCCGCGAGCGGTACCGCGAGCGCGAACACACCAATGGGCGCGGCGACGAGAATCCAGCGCACGAGCATGAGGGAGGCATCGGCGATCCCGCGAAACACGCGCACCAGCAACTCTTTCGATTCGGCCGCCAACTGCGTGATGGCCAGTCCGAACGCGAGTGAGAAAATGATGAGCGGCAGCATCGCACCATCGGCGGCCGCCTTGACTGCATTCACCGGAACCAGATCGGTGAGCCACTGCGAGAACGTAGGGATGCGGTTCACACTTTCGCTGGCCGCACTCGATGCGGCGGCGGCAGACTCGCGCAACGCGGCGACGGCGTTCGCATCAAGAGGAATGCGCGCCATCATGGGCGGTGCCACAATCGCCGCAAACACGGCCGCAATCGTGAGCGTCACCACAAAAAACACCAGCGCGCGTGATCCGATGCGCCCGATGGTGCGTGTATCAGGCGCGGCCGTGACTCCCACAATGATACTGCCCACGACCAACGGCACGACGGTCATACGGATCGCGTTGATCCAGAGTGTGCCGAGCGGCTCGATCCACGGTACGAGCGCCGCGAGGCTGGCATTGCCGGACGTGGAGATGCCGATGCCGAGCGCGAGCCCGAGGAACAGCGCGATGAGGATTCTGGTAGTGAGCGGCACGCGACCAAGCTACACGCCGGCGCGCCATCAGGCGACTGTTCACAAGACAGCGCTTTCCCCCAGCAACGGATTCCAGTGATACAAGACGCCCTGCAGTTCTATATCGACGGTGCGTGGGTCAATCCCATCACGCCCAGACACATCGACGTGATCAATCCGGCCCCGAGGCGTACAAGCGGCGACTCCCCGAGATCGCCCGCGCGATTTCCGGCGAAATGGGCGCCCCGATGCGCCTGGCCATGGCCGCGCAGGCGACGGCGGCCGCGGCGGGGTGCACGATGGTGCTCAAGCCGAGCGAAATCGCGCCACTGAGCGCGCTGTTGAGAATTGCTCAAGGTGAAAGCGGTCATGGGGTACGCCGGCTGATCAGGCGCGTTCGCTCATCGCGATGACGGTTTCCCATTCCGGTTCGGTCACGGGTATGACCGACAAACGTCCTACGCGGATCAACGCCATGTCGGACAGCGCCGGCTCGTCTTTCACCTCCTGCAATGCGACCGGCCGTTGAAGCGTTCGTTCGGCGCGCACGTCCACCATGAACCAGGTGGGCGTAGCCCGGTCGGACTTGGGGTCGAAATAATCGTGCGTTGCATCGAAGGCGGTAGTATCGGGATAGCCTTCGCGCACCACTTCACAAATCCCCACGATCGCTGACGGCGTGGCGTTGGAGTGGTAGTAGAACAGGAGGTCGCCCTTCTTCATGCCATCGCGCAGGAAGTTGCGCGCGCCGGTGTTGCGCACGCTGTCCCAGCTGGTCGTCTGCTGTGGCGCGGCGAGCAGGTCATCGAATGAAAACACGTCCGGCTCGGACTTGACGAGCCAATACCGGCGTTCGCCGCGACTGCGCGCAAACACGTGCGCCCACTTGCCCTGCTCGTAGGGCATCGATTTCGGTGCTTTTTTCGCTGGTGTCATGCGGGCAATATGGGGGCGTGCTCAC
>JBBRDP010000305.1:0-3734 GCA_038203795.1 Gemmatimonadales bacterium | reverse complement strand
GCGAGTTCATCGCGCTCCTCGTCACTCCACTCGAGCTGCTGCGCATCGTCGAGAATCACGAGGCCGGTGTCGCGATCGATCACGCCGGCGGTATCCTCGATCGCGATCTTGTAGTGCGCTTCCGAAAAGAGGGGCAGTTCGGCCCCAGCCAGTTCGCCCACCTGCGCCGCATACGGGCCGGCCGCATTCACAAACACCGGCGTGGCGATACGCACCGATGTGCCGTCGGCGTGCGCGATCTCCACGCCCTCCACGACACCCGCTGTCTGGAGTACGCGCAATACGTGGCCGCTCACCAGCTGCACGCCAGCGGCCTTCGCTTCCTCCAACAGATACATGCCAAGCTGCTGGCCGCTGAACCATCCGCAGCGACGCGCGTGCAGCACTGCGACGATGTCTTGGTGCATCCACGGAAACTGCCGGCGAATCGCGTCGCGGTCGAGAAACAGGTCGGCGCCGTCGGGCACGCCGCAAAAGCCGCGGTGTGGACTGCGCTGATACGCTGCCGCCTCACTCACGGAGCGATACGTGCGCACGGCACCAGCCCCCTGCGCACTGGCCCGTGCAGCATCGGTCACGAATCGCTCGGCCGTGGTCGTATCGCGCGTGGCGTAGAGATAACCGCGTCGGTTGAGCCCGAAGCGATCATCGCTATCGGCGGACCACTGTTCCAACAAGTCGATGCTGCGATTGATGAGCTGCACCATCGCATCGTCAGGGCCCGGCCACCAGTTGCGATACGCTTCGGTGCTCTTGTCGCTGGTCAGCGTGAGCGGGGCGCGTTCGTCCACGAGCAGCACATTGCGCACACCGTGCACCACCGCGAGCGCGTGCGCCGTCGCGATGCCAGCGATACCCGCGCCGCAGATCACTACATCCCCCGTGATCATACGGGCGCGTCCGTTTTCGACATCCGTCGCGTGGCCCACAGCGCGCGCTCCACCATCACCGGCGTGAACTCGCGCGCGAACACCGCCGAGAGTTGCGCCGACCGCTCGCGCAGTGCCACGGCGTACTTGGCGTAGTAGCCGTTGGTCCACGTCACCGGTCCGAGCGGCGGCACCTGTTGGGCCACGTCCTCGTCGAAAAACGGGTAGGTCGCCGGCGCCATCACGGCGAGCAACGCGGATGCCGTAGCCGCACCGACACCCTTGAGCGAGACCAGCGACGCGACGGGTTTGGTGCGGTGCGGAATTTGCTCCCACGCCGACCGGCTCGCGCGGACCACTTCGTCTGGCGTGTTGCTGCGCACCAGCACCAGATTCGGCGCACGCCACACCCCGCGCGCCATCTTCCATTCGGTGATGCGCACCATCTCCTCGTGCAACACGTAGCCCGGTGCGCGTGAGGCGATCAGTGCCGGCAGTTCAGTGCGGTACCACGTGTCGTGCTCGAGGAGTCGCACCGACGGCACCGCGGCGATTGCCTCGCTGTAGGCGGCGAGTGCGTCGTGCCATCGCGTGTCGCTCTCGGACATCCACAACGGTGCAGCCGACACACTCACGAGCGGCGGCGCCCGACGAACGTCTTCACTTCGACTCCACCTGGGTCTTGAGCGAGGACAGCCCGTCTTCGAAGTCTTTGCCGATCATCGTGTCCATGTTCATGAACACCCCCACGATCTTGGAGAGAAAGCTATTCGCGCCGCGCATCGCCCACGTGACACGCGTACCGCCGTCCGTCGTTTCGAGATTGAACTCGACGACGTTGTGCCCTTCGATCGGCTTCAGCATGTCCAACTGCATCGTGATCTTCGACGGCGGCATCAGCTCACGCACCGTGATCGTGCCCTCACCGGCCTTGGCGTTCCCGCTCCAGTAGTAACTCGCACCAGCCGCACCGGGTGTGCCGTTGAAGACCTTCTTCATCTGCGGATCGAGCTTCTCGTACGGTGACCAGGTGCTCCACTGGCGCAGGTCCGCGATCACGGGGTAGATCGCCACCGGGGGTGCGGACACGACGATGGAGCGTTCGATCGCAAACGCGTCCGGCTCGCGCGATGCCATCAGTAGCAGCGCGCCCACCAGGACGAGCAGGATGATGCCGACAGTCTTGAGCATAGGCGTCTCGGCCGTAGGAGGGTCTTGGGGCACTGGTATAGTGCGGAGTGGGCCGCGCAGGCGCTACCGGCGAATCCAGCGCGAACGAACTCAGTCGCGCGGCAGGGTGAGCGGCTCGACAGTACCAGTCTGCCAAGAGCGTCCTGCGTCGCGTACCAACGTGACCCGCCACGCCGAGTGACAGTGCTCGCCGCACGTACGCGCGACCACCACGGCCACGCGCTCGTTGCCGTCGGCGTTCGCGCCGAGAGCGACCGGACGCGTGAGGGCCACGAGTCCACTGCTCGCGGGGAATCGCGTGAACCACGCCTCCCATCCATCGGGCCATGCGCGGAAGTGTTGCTCGAGCGTCGCCAGCGACTCCAAATGCACCGGCATCGGCAATGCGAGCGCCGCCGTATCCGGCTGCTGCGCCTCGACCGACACACCGGATTCACGTAGCAGTTGCAGCGTCGGCGACAGGTTCGCCCCATCGCTCCAGAACACGAGTTGCTTCGCGTGTTCCCGCGAAACGAACAGGGTGAGCAGCGCGGCGCGCTGCACCGACACCTGATCGCGTTCGCTGAGGGCTGGTGTCCGCCGTCGCAGCAGCAGCAGCAGCAGCCACCCACCGAGCGCCAGCACGATCAGCAGCAGGACGTAGAGCCGAACGCTGCCATCTGCCTTCATCACTGCCTACGCGTCTTCGTTGGCGGCGGCGGCGACGTCTTCCACCAGCTCCTGCAGTTTGCCGAGGGTGTTCCAGTTACGCGCGGTCACGCGGTCACCGAGCCGTTCGCTGACCGCGGCCACCAGCTCACTCTCCGCGGCGCCGTCAGGCGCGTGCTGATACGCGGCGCGCGAGCCGATATAGAGCGTCTCCTCACCCCATTCCTGCTCCATCAGCGGCAACAGCGCCTGTCGATCGGACAGCTCACGCCAGATCGATACGAACAGGCGGCTCGGATCCACGTCGTCCTCGTCGATCGTGTTGTCCTCGATGATCCGGTCCAGCTCCGCCGCCGTGATCACGAAAACGCGCGTGGACACTTTCATGCGCTGCAGGATGCCCTGCTCGAGGGCGATAGTCGCTTCTTCCGTCGGCGTGCCGTGGGCGGCGTACACCAGATTGCCGCTGTTCAGCAGCGTGCGCGGATTACCGAAGCCGAGGCTGCGTGCGAGCTCGCGGAGCTCCAGCATCGGCACTTTCTTCGAACCACCAACGTTGACTCCACGCAGCAATGCGATGTGGACGTCGTCTCGATCCCGGGAAATTCGTGCCATGGTGGAGTATAGCCATGGCATGCGGACTGGAGCCGGGAGCCAAGCGAGCTCGACGTTGCCAGCGGTCGCGGGATCGTCGGGTGACTCGGGGGTGGAGGCAAGTCACGGCGCCACATGGAGCTAGGCGACAAGCGTCAAAAAAATAGTTGTGCGACTATTTGCGTTTCCGGGGCGGACCTTGTACCTTATTCGAAGCGATGTACGAGGCTCGGCGTATGGACAAGTTCCGATAGATACGGGCCTGCCAAATCGAGCGGGCCTTTTTTGTTTGCATCGCAGTCACCGAGTGGTGGCGACCGTCGTGAGGTTGATCACGAGTACCAGGTGGTTGGTTCCGTTCTGCATCGGCTCGTCTGTCCGCGTGCTCCGACTGACACCAGCACCAAATCAGAAACAGGAGTATCGCGATGC
>JBBRDP010000304.1:0-3750 GCA_038203795.1 Gemmatimonadales bacterium | reverse complement strand
GCTTGCCCTATCTGTTCTACGAGGTGATCGAGGGCGGGCATGGTGCCGGCGCAAACATCGAACAGCGGGTGCAGACCACGGCGCTCGAGTTCACCTACTTCGCGCGGCAGTTGATGGGGGCGCCGTCGCCGACGCCGTGAGGACTGGGCGCCTGACGCACGTGCGACGGATTCCCGTCATCGTCGCGCCGTCTGCTGCCTGAACGCCGCCAGTCGTGCGTCCGCTTCGCGCACCCGCATGTGGGCTGGGTCCAGCGTGCGTCGCAATCCGTCGGCACCATCCTGCAGCAGGCGCTCGGCTTCCCCCTGCTGGGCCACGTCGCCGTGTGCAAGCGTGGCACCGGCGAAACTCTGCGCGAGATGATACGCATAGTGCCGCGCACCGAGCGCCGCCTTCGACAGTCGCAACCCTTCGCGCACATCGGCGATGCCGCCGCGCACGCTGCCGGACTCGGCACGGCAGTACCCGCGATGCGCGAGGGAGTATCCGACCGTGGGATCTGCATCGGTCAGTTCGCGGCCGCGACGTGCGAGGATGCCATCGAAGATCGTGACGGCCTCACGGCAGCGCCGCGCGGACACCAGCACGGTGCCGAGCATGCGCTCGGACCCGAGCGTCCCGGCAGCACCATCGCCAAACTCACGTCGTGAAATCGACAGGGCTTGTCGTGCCAGCGACTCCGCCGCGGCGACCTGCCCAGTGAACAGCATGGCGGCGGCGTACGGCTGCAGCAGCTGCCCGGTGGCAAAGCTGTCGTGTCCGAGCGCCACCTCGTCGATGGCGAGGGCACGGGCAAGGTCGGCGATGGCGCGGTCGAACCGGCCCAGCGTGGCCAGTGCCACGCCGCGCGACCCAATGGTTGCCGCGAGATCGATTGAGTCGCTGCGGGTGCGCACCCGCAGCCGGGGCAGCAGCGAATCGTACGCGGCGACGGCGCCGGTCAGGTCGCCGGCATCGACGCGGATGCGAGCGATGCGCAAACCCGCCTGCACCGCGTCGTTCGGACCATGGCCGGGCTGTCGGTACACGCCGGCAAGGCGCGTGAACAGCGATTCGGCCTCCGTCAGTTGACCATCCTGCTGCGCCAGCGCCGCCAGATCCCAGAGCGCATCGGTCTGGTCATGCGACGCGATCGCTCCGTCATGATCGCGAAAGTACTCGTAGGCGGCCAGCAGCAACGGACGCGCGCGCTCATGCTGTTCCATGTTCTGCAGTGTGGACGCCACGGACAATTGCACCGCCGCCTTCAGGTCCGGCTCGCTGGTGAACGCGGTGTCGATGATCGGAATGGCGCGCGTGAGCGCCTCGTTCACCGTCAGCGCACGGCCACCGCTGCGCGGGGCGGCCTGACTGAGCACCTGCTGGAAAAAGGCGGCGACGCGCTGTGTGCGTGCCTGCTCGATGCGCGCTCGGTCGCGCTCGCGACGGGCAATGTCCGCCTGCCGCACGCTGACGACGGTGCCTGCCACCATTGCCACCACCGCCGCCACCAGCGCCACGGTGGCCATGCGGTTGCGGCGCACGAACATGGTCGTGCGGTAGCGCAGCGTGTCGGCGCGCGCGTGCACGGTGCGCCCCTCGAGCCAGCGCTGCAGGTCGCGGCCGAGTTCGGCGGCGCTGGCGTAGCGGCGATCGGGTTCGGGACGCAGACACATCAGCACGATGGCGTCGAGCTCACCGGCCAATTCGCGGCCTCGGCGCCGCAGCCCGCCGAGCTCCGGATCGCTGGCCGTGCGTGCCTGCGCTGCCTGCGTCAGCGAACGACTTGGCGGTGTCAGGACGGCGTCGCCAGACAGGCCCATGTCGGGGCGAGTGCCGGTGAGCAACTCGTAGAGCACCACACCCAGCGACCAGATGTCGGTGGCGGTCGTGATCGGACGACCCGCGCGCTGTTCCGGGCTCGCGTAGGCCGCGGTCATCGGCGCCACGCCCGCCTCGGTGAGTGGCGCCTCGCTGTCGTCGGTGAGTCGTGCGATGCCGAAGTCGAGCAGCTTCAGCGTGCCGTCGGCCGAGACGAGCATGTTTCCCGGCTTCAGGTCACGGTGCACGACGAGGTGTTCGTGCGCGTACTGCACCGCGCTGCACGCCTGGCGGAAAAGCTGCACGCGGGCACGCGTGTCGAGGGCGCGGGCAGTGCACCACGCCACGAGCTGTTCACCGTCCACGAATTCAAGCGCAAACCATGGACGTCCGTCGCGATGCACACCACCATCGAGCAGGGTGGCGATGTTGCGGTGCGCGAGGCGCGCCACGATGCGCCGCTCCACTTCGAACCGCTGCACCAGGGTGCGATCGGCGGCGCCGCGGGCGTTGATCACCTTGAGCGCGGCGCGCTTGGTGAAGCCGGTGTCGTCGCGCACGGCCTCGAAGACGATGCCCATGCCGCCTTCGCCGATGCGGCGCACGATCCGCCACGGGCCGATGTAAACACCCGCCAGCACAGCGTTCTCGACGAGCGGCACGTCGCCGGACAGCACTGGTGCGCGATCGAACCGTCGTCCCGCCGATGCCTCAGCGGCCAGCAACGAGCGGACTTCCGCGCGCAACGCGAGATCCGGCACCGCCTCGAGGTGGCGCTGGCGCGCGTCGGCGTCCAGTTCGAGGAGCTCACCGAAGAGCGCCGTCACCTCCGGCCAGCGGGCTGCGTCGATGGACATGATGGTGCCGGGTCGTCCCGTCAGGTGTCGCGCGCCAGCTCGCGCTGGAGCCAGGCTTTCGCCACGGACCAGTCGCGATGCGCCGTGGCCGGCGAGATGCCAAGCAGGTCGGCGGATTCGTCCACCGTGAAGCCGGCGAAGTACCGCATCTCGACCAGTCGCGCCTGCCGCGCATCGAGCAGCGCCAGTTTGTCGAGTGCCTCGTGCACCGCAAGGATCTCATCGCTGTCGCTGTCGCCTGCGATCGACACGGCATCGTCGAGCGTGACCTGCTGATCACGGGAGCGCTTCTGTGACGCGCGCTGGCGTGCGTGGTCGACGAGAATTCGGCGCATCGACTGCGCTGCGATTCCGAAAAAGTGCGCCCGGCCCTGCCAGTTGACCGCCCGCTGCCCGACGAGCCGCAGGAACGCCTCGTGCACGAGCGCCGTCGCACCAAGGGTGTGGTCGTCGCGCTCGCGGCGCAGTTGGACGCCGGCGAGGCGTTTCAGCTCCTCGTAGATCGCCGGCAGCAGCCGATCCATCGCACCCGGTTCGCCACTCGCGAGCGCCCCGAGGAGGGTCGTGACGTCTGTATCGGTCGGGTCCACGAGGGAGCGGTGCGGCGTTTCTGGTGTCGTGCGGTTCCGCACGTTCGACGGCGTGCTGTGCCGCGTCAAGCGGCGTGCCGTATCAGTGGCGTTCCAGTGCCTCGATGAGCCTGCGCGGCCTCTGGCGGTGTCGTGGGCGAGTCGCATGCTGCAGTACGCGTGAGCAGCCGTGCGGAACTCTCACACGGGCACGCGCCAGTCCTTCGATTCAGCAGCGTGCCGGGCCGTGGCGGAATCATCTGCGGCACGAAGGTGGCATAGCATTTACGCCATCCACCTTCATCATCCGCAGAGGCAGTGACATGGCAGAGACACCGGACGCCCGCAAAGTGAAAGACCTCGAACAGCGTCACGCCGACGGTGGCACACATCGTCCCGAGAACACCGAACTCGAGGGACGCGTACCGCTGCCGGAGGAGTTGACCGGTCGTGCGAGCGGTACCGATGAGGATCTGGTGGCGCTGTTCGACAACAAGTCCGATCAGCACATGGCCGATGGCTTT
>JBBRDP010000303.1:0-3792 GCA_038203795.1 Gemmatimonadales bacterium | reverse complement strand
GTCGGCCGCATTGGGGGTGCCGGCCTCAAAGCGATGCGGCAACACATTCCACGTGCTGTCCTGATCATTCACCCACTCGATCATGTCCCCGCCGAACTGCCACGGCTGACATTCGAGCCAGCGTGCGCGCGTGCCGATCACCCCGCCGATACCCATCGGGCCCAGCATCTTGTGTCCGCTGAACGCGTAAAAATCCACGCCGAGCACATCGAACTCAACGGGCAGGTGCGGTGCGCCCTGTGCACCGTCCATCACGATGATCGCGGGTGACTTCTCGCGCACCAATCGAACGACTTCAGCCACTGGCGTGATCGCACCGACAGCGTTGGACACGTGTGTGATCGCCACCACCCGCGTGCGCGGCGACAGCAGCGACGCGAGGTGATCGAGATCGATGCGCTGGTCACCGGTGAGCTCCACGATGCGAAACACGGCGCCGGTGGACTTCGCCAACTGCTGCCACGGCACAAAGTTGGCATGATGCTCGAGTGCCGTGACAATGATCTCGTCACCCGCCGTCACATGCGTACGCCCCCACGCATTCGCCACCAGGTTCATGGCCTCCGTCGTGCCGCGCGTAAACACGAGTGTGTCGGTGTCCGCCGCCCCGAGAAACCGTGCCACCGTCACGCGCGCATCGTGGTAGGCGTCGGTCGCAGCGGCCGCGAGCGCGTACGCACCGCGGTGCGGGTTCGCATTGGTGTTGGTGTAGAAGTCGACAATGGCATCGAGTACCGCCTGCGGCTTCTGCGAGGTGGCGGCCGAGTCGAGATAGTGCAATGCGGGACGGGCCGCAAGCAGCGGAAAGTCCGCGCGCGGTGCCAGCGGCGCGAGCGCCGTGGACAACCCGATGGTATCAGTGTGATGCAGGCTCATGGAAGCTCCGAAAGCGGGGCGGACGCTGGCAATGCATCGCGACGCGCCCCGATGAAGACGTCGGCGTTGACGATGCGTACGGGAAACGTGGGCAGCGCGTCGGTTGCCGGACCCTGCAGCACGGCGCCGTCGGCACAGGAAAACCGCGCGCCGTGCCACGGGCACTCAATCACGGGCGCTTCGTGTCCGGCCACGTCCATGCAATCGCCACCCGATAGCCCGAAGGCACGGTGGGGACACACATCATGAACGGCCCACACGCTATCACCGCGTCGAACAAGACACACCCGCTCGCCGTTGTTGAGCACGAGACCCGTTGGCACGTTGTCGGGTAGTTCGGCGAGCGTGGTCGCGCGAACGTAGGGCTCGTTGTCTTGCACGGTGTCACGAACAGAGATCACCGCTCACTCCGTGGTAATCGGCACGCCTTGCACATCGTTCTCAAGCGCCGCACGCAACGTGTGCCACGCCAGCGACGCACACTTGACGCGTATCGGAAACCGGGACACACTCGAGAACACCACGAGTTGTCCGAGCGCTTCGCGCGTGATGTCCGCTTCGGCGGTGCGTCCTGTCACGAGCGAATGAAACTTCTCGAACAACGCATCCGCCTCGGCGCGTGATTTCCCGCGCACGGCCGCTGTCATCAGCGACGCGGACGCCTTGGAAATAGCGCACCCGTGCCCGGTAAAACGCACGTCGGCGAGAATGTCACCTTCCAACCGCACGGTCACCTCCACCTGATCACCGCACAGCGGATTCTTCCCTTCCGCCGTCCCGGTTGCCCCTTCGAGCGGTCCGAAGTTGCGCGGCTTGCGGTTGTGGTCGAGGATGACCGATTGGTAGAGCTCCTGCAGATCCGACATACGCGGCTCAGTCGACAGCCGAGGTGAACCGGCGCATGGTGATCCGCTCCAGCTCAACGCGAATCGTCTCGTTTTCGATCGTCTCCAACACGTCGGCCGCAAACGCGTACGTGAGCAGCTGACGCGACGTCTCGTTGTCGATGCCGCGGCTCTTCATGTAGAACAGTGCGGTTTCATCAATGCGCCCCACCGTCGCGCCGTGCGTGCACTTCACGTCGTCCGCGAAAATCTCGAGCTGCGGCTTGGCATCGACCTGGGCCGTCTTGGACAGCAACATGGTATTGTTGGTCTGCTTGCCGTCGGTCTGCTGCGCAATGGACTGTACATACACCTTGCCGTTGAACACCCCATGCGACATTTCGTCGAGGATGCTCTTGTACATCTGTCGGCTGAAGCACTTGGGCTGCGCATGCTCGATACGCGTCTGCACGTCACCGTGCTGCGATCCGTCAAGCATGGTGAGGCCGTTGAGCGTGGTGCCACATCCTTCGCCGCTGAGCACGGTGTAAATGTTCGTGCGCGTGAGCAGGCCACCTGTGGCGAACGCAAACGACACGTAATGCGAGTCACGTCCCTGACGCGCCTCGATGGTGCCCACATGAAACGCACCGCGTCCCTCGCGCTGCACCTTGAGGTGATGCAAGGTGGCACCGTCTTCCACGGTCACTTCGGTCACCGCGTTGGTGAAGTAGGCACCGTCGGTGAGCCCGACCCAGCTCTCGATGAGCGTGGCCTTGGAGTGACGCTCGGCCAGCACCAGCACCCGCGGATGCTGCATACCGCCCACGCCCGCGTCGTCCACGACGAACAACAGGTGCACCGGGATGTCGGCCACCATCTCCTTGGCCACATGAATCACTGCGCCTTCGCCCAGAAACGACGCGTTGAGTGCGGTGAATCCATCGCGCGACGCGGGCGCGGTCGCGCCGAGCTGACGCGACACCACGTCGCCCAGTTCCGTGACGGCCTGCGCGAGTGGCAACACCCGAATGCCGGCCGGCAACTGCTCCGTCTGCGACAACGATGGCGCGTACATACCGTTCACAAACACCAGCGTCGGCCACGACGTGGAGAAAATGTACGGCGCGAGCTGCTCGGCGCTGACACCACTCGCGTTGCCGGACATTGGCGCGAATGTGGCGTTCGCAATGGATGACACACTGGTGTAATGCCAGTCTTCCACCTTCGTGGTGGGAAGCCCGACGGCGGCAAACTCTTTCGCGCCAGCCGCACGCTCGGCGCGCAGCGCTTCCGGCGCCTCCATCGCGGCCGCAGCGTTGGCCTGGGAGAGCAGCGCAGGCGCTGCGATCATCGTACTCACGCGACGGCCTCCAGCAACCAATCGTATCCGCGCGCCTCGAGTTCGAGCGCGAGTTCCTTGCCACCCGACTTGACGATGCGACCACCGGCCAACACGTGCACAAAGTCGGGCACGATGTAGTTGAGCAATCGCTGGTAATGCGTGACCACAATCGCCGCGTTGTCCGGACGCTTGAGCGCATTCACGCCGTTGGCCACAATGCGCAGGGCGTCGATGTCGAGGCCGGAATCGGTTTCGTCGAGGATCGCGAGCGTGGGGGTGAGCACCGCCATCTGCAGAATTTCATTCCGCTTCTTCTCGCCACCCGAGAAGCCGGCGTTTACCGAGCGATGCAGCATGGCCGGGTCCATGTCCACCAGCTTGAGTTGCTCTTCGACGAAATCGAGGAACTCCATCGGGTCGACTTCGTCGAGCCCCTGCGCCTTGCGCTTGGCGTTGTACGCGGCGCGCAGAAAGTACGCATTGGACACGCCGGGAATCTCCACCGGATACTGGAACGCCAGGAAGACGCCGGCCTGCGCGCGCACTTCCGCATCCATCTCGGCGAGATTCTCGCCCTGATAGATGATGTCACCACTGGTGATTTCATACGCCGGATGACCGGCGAGCACCTGGGCCAGCGTGCTCTTGCCGGAGCCGTTCGGCCCCATCACGGCGTGGACTTCACCCGCGTTGACGGTGAGCGAAATCCCTTTGAGAATGGGCGTGCCGTCAACGGAGGCGTGCAGA
>JBBRDP010000302.1:0-3802 GCA_038203795.1 Gemmatimonadales bacterium | reverse complement strand
GAGCGGGGCTAACTCCGTCGTCAACGTCGGCGAGAGGTCGAGCTTCACAATCCGTCTGGGCATCCACGCGCTCGAGCTGGTGGGGACGCGCAGTCCGTCGCGACGCACCAGCGCGTTCGCCTGCGCGATGTACCGCGACCGTGTGCGCACCAGCGCATCCCGCACGGCCAACTCGGCGCGCACGTGGCGTCGCGCCTCGGAGAGGCGATAGGCGGGCCGCCACGCGCCCGTTTCGCACGCGTCCGTCAACGGCCGCGCCGCGCGCGTGTCAGTCTTGGTGCGGCGTGACCGATTGGCGTACATCGACGCGTCGTTCGGGTCCGCCACGATCACCTCGTGGCCCAGCGATTCCAGGTGGCGCGCCACAGGGAATCGCTCTCGGTGCTCGCCGCGAGCAGGATCCAAGCCGGCGGCCGCTCACCGAACACGGCCGGTAACCGCTCCCGACTGGTCGCGATGCGACGGTCGGTGATCGATCCGTCTTCCGCTTTGATGGACAGTTGACTCTCGCGCTTGTGCACATTCGGGCCTGTGGTGTCCATGGTGACGGGCCTCCCGGTGTGCGCCCCGTCCGGCAGACGGTGAGCACGTGGATAGTGGTGGGGCGATGCGTGCCTCCACGATACCGCGGAGGACCAGCCCCGCTTCATACCAACTATCCCCGCCTACACCATGGCGGAACTCGCGAGACGGTCCATGGTGCGGTTGTCGAGTACCATGCTCACGCTCGGCGTTGCCTCACTGCTCGCGCCGGTGCTCGGTGCCGTGGGCCGCTACGGCGTGTTGTCGTACATCGTCGTGCCGCGCACGCGTGAGATCGGCGTGCGCATGGCGCTGGGCGCAGGCGCCGCAGGTGCGAGGCATGGTGGTGGCCCAGGGCGCGCGTGTTGTCGCGGTGGATGTGGTGGTAGGACTCGTGGTGAGCGTCGGCATCACGCGTGCGCTGCAGAGGCTGCTCTACGGCGTGGGAGCCGTAGACCTCGCGACGTTTGCCGGCACGACGCTCTTGATGCTCGACATCGGCATGCTGGCGAGCTACCTGCCCGCGCGGCGTGCGTCCATCGTAGACCCGATTGTGTCCATGCAGGGGGCGTAACTTAAGTCCACGTGTAAAGAAACGTACATGCGTTTCTGCGTGCTCAGCGCGTGAGAACCAAGCCGAACTCGACGCGCGTCGCAACGCCCAGTTCATCGCCGGACATAGCGTGTGAACGCAACGTGAGGCGCGGTCCGATGCCGCGCCGAACGCCGGCGCTGATCACGACACCTACACCCGTACGCGCTGCGCCGAATCGCGTGTGGGTTAAACCCGGGCCGGCGAAGACTCCCCAATCGTACCGGGTTGGAGTGACCAGCCAGATCGCGGCGGCATCGGCCATCCTCCCTGATGAGGTGCTGCCGCCTTGCGTTCCGCCGAGCAGCGCACCGGCACCGGCGGACAGTACGAGCCGCATCCTACCACCGACAGGCAACTCCACCGCTGCGCCGATGAGCGGAACGCTGATCGAGGTGCTGCCGGTCTCGACGTCCAAAGTCCTCGCAAATTGACCCCGACCGGCATGTACCGCCCAAACGACTCTTGAGGCATCACCTGCGCTCGATTGCGCGCGCAGCGCGCTTCCGAGCGCGAGATGTACCGAGACAGCAGTGACGCACAATGCGGCGTGCCTTGCTAGGCGCATGGAATCTCCCACAGTGAATGGTTCTTACATGGCGGCTGCGGAGTTGCAGTTGAGGCTGTCCGAGCTACTCGCACGTGAAAGGCGGCGGATAGACAGCGACGACTATGATGCTCTTTATCGAGGTTGAGGAACCGCCAAGTGCATCCCATAGTTCAAGGACGAGAGACCCGGACGCTGTCGGGTATCCGGCCACACAAAGCCACCCCAATTCTGGGCCGCAGACACACCGACGCCGGGCGCAAACAAGTCAACGGAACAGCCGGAGTTCGGGAAGGAAGCCCTGTCGTCGTTTGCGTCTGTCGCGGCCACCGTCATGAGTTCATAGGCGTTCGCCGGCGACCGATCGCACGCGCTTCCACCCGTGTTGCCGGCGGACACTACGACAAGCACGCCCGCGTTCGGCAGCGACACTGCGGTGTGGTGAACCGATCCCGGGGCGACGCCGTCAAGCCACGCCGGCAGCGACCAGCTGAAGTTTGCGACGGCAGGCTTTACGTGATTCGTCCGTACCCATTCGAGTCCAGCACTCATAGTGGAAGTGTACGTCCATTCGTCGCAGTCGTTGATGCGCACGGACCAGATTTTCACACCCTTCGCTACCCCGAATTCCTGTCCAGCGGCCACACTCGCCACGGCGGTCCCGTGTCCGCTACAGTCCGTGGCTGCGGGGTATCCCGAGTCCCAAGTCCATCCGCTGCGCACTCTTCCAGTGAAATCCGAGTGCACGCTATCGACACCGCTGTCGATGATGTACAGGTGTACGTTCTCCTGACCGGTCAGAGAGTGCTCGAACTGAAAATCAGACGGCCCCGTTCACGGTCGTGCTCGCAGCGAATCCGAGAAACACACCACTGAAACGATGGTGCACTCGGTTCTCGATGTCACGGGTCATTTCGTCCAAAACCCCAACTCGTTGTCGAGACTCTTCTCGCAACACCACGATGTAGCGGCTCGAATCAGTGGCAGACTCCACCCGTGCTTCAAGCCGCGATGGAGACTTCGCGGATTCCTCTACGGCGAGCGGTACGGGCTCGCACGCGGTGCCCAGAATCGTGATATAGAAGAGCTTCGCAAGCAAGGCCAGTCGCCTGAAGACAACTCCGCCATTGTGCTCTGCGCAATGTCTGTCGCCGTGCAGCGACAGGCTCATCCAGGGTCGATCAAGCTTTCGCTGCGTGGTCGGCACCCGCAGGCGGGGGGGGACAAAAAAATTCGTCATGATCCGCCTCCTGAAGATTGGATGTCTGCTCCTTAGCGCGTCGTGAGCAGTACTGATTTCGACGCGATTCCGAGTCTAGCTCGCGGGCGGCGGTAGTACTGTGACACTATGCGCATGCGGGCTGTACGTTGCCCGAAGAGGCAGGTTTCGCGCGTTGGCTACTGCCGTGCAATTGCCCCGATCCATCGGCCCGTGCTGCCGCGGCCGACACCCAGCCGCCGCGCGCCGCGCGCCGAAGTCTGCCGACCAGACGGTTGCCCGGGCCCTCTGAAACGCGGTTGCGCGCACCATCGCACGCGAGGTGTCGCCGAAACGCACGTCAAAGCACCGACTACATTTCAAGGCTTACCCGCGGTGAGGCATCCGGGCTACGGCAGCAAAAACAGCACGGCGAGCAGCCCTGAGATCGAGAGTGTGATGGAGTACGGCAGCGCCATCCATACCATGCGGCCGTACGACAGGCGGATGAGCGGCGCCAGCGTTGACGTCAACAGAAAGAGAAAGGCGGCTTGTCCGTTCGGCGTCGACACGCTCGCCAGATTGGTACCGGCGTTGATCGCCACAGCCAGTCGCTCAAACTGTTCGCGGCTCAACTCCCCGGCGGCGAACGCGGCCTGCACTTCGGTGATATACACGGTCGCCACGAACACGTTGTCGCTGATCGCCGAGAGGGCGCCGTTGGCGAGATAGAGTGCGCCCGTCTGCGTCGTGCCCTCGAGGGCCAGCACGGAACGAACGAGCGGCTCGAACAAATGCTGATCGTGAATCACGGCCACAATGCCGAAGAACACCACCAGCAGCGCCGTAAACGGCATGGCTTCGGTGAACGCGCGGCCCAGCCGATGCTCCTCGGTCACTCCGTTGAGCGCCGTGGCGAGTACAATCACCATCAGTCCGATCA
>JBBRDP010000301.1:0-3831 GCA_038203795.1 Gemmatimonadales bacterium | reverse complement strand
CATGCGCACGTGTTGACGGAGTGGGCACGTGCGAGTGCAACGACGGCGTTCGCGCGCGCCGATCGCGTGCTCGCCGACACGATGGTGCGCGTGAATCGCGAGGCTGAGCGCGATGCGGCCGCCGGGCCGCTGCTGCAAATGCTGCGCGTGGGCGCGGAAGAATCGGCGGCCCTTGATCCGATCGCCGAGCCAGCGCTGGCGGCGCTGATGGCGCTGGTGGTGCGAGACGTGTTGCCAACGGCGACCTTTGACACGTTGGTTGCATCGATGGCGTCGATCATTCCGGCCGCCCACGCGGCGTAACGCCGCCAACGTACGGCGCAGTCGGCGCGGCGTCGCGTTGCGCGCACTGTGCGCAGCCGGCGCGTCGCGTTGCGCGCAGCCGATGCGCTACCGCACTGAATCCGGCCGCGGTTCGGCGTTGAGATCGAAGCGCGGAATCTGGGCGCGAAACGCCGAGCCGTCTTCGCGCACGAAGCGATAGTTGCCTTCCATCCATCCCTGTGGCGCTTTGAGTACGCAGAAGCTGCGATACTCGTGTATCTGTCCGGGGAGCAGGTGCGGCTGCTCACCAACCACACCGTCGCCTTCGACCACGCTGTCGCCGCCCACGGGATCGTGAATGCGCCAGTGCCGCGTCCGCAACTGCGCGGCGAGCGTCCCCACATTCTCGATGCGGATATGATACGCGAACACGTATTGCCCGAGCACGGGACTTGACTGTTCCGAGAGAAACGACGGTCGCACCGTGATGCGGATGCCCGACGTTTGATGATAGAAGAACTGACGCTGTGGTGTCATGGCAAACGCTCCTCGCCGACGCGATTGACCGAAGAAATGATCACGTCGAGTGGATCCTCTGTAGTAGTGGTGGTCCAGGTGGTGCGCGTACCCGGCAGCACCTGAAAGAACCATCCGGTGCGGGTGCGCGCACGAATCACCCACAACCATGGGCGATCGCCGCTCACCGTGCCAAGTTGTGCGCTGCGCTTGCCCGTGCCATCACGCCCGTACACGATCTGGGGTGATGGCGGCGGCGGCGCTTGCATCCATGGCGACGCGGGTACCAGTGCAGCGGCCCGGTAGGGACCGTCCGCGAGCGTGTCATTCATGCCGGCCTGATTCGCGACGAAGGAGCGCATGGAAAAATGCACGTTGCCGCCGGCGCCCGGATGCACGCGCGTTACCCGAATTTGTTCGAGCAGTTCGGAGACGGAAAAAGAGCCGGTACCCGTACCGCCCGCCCGCGATGTGAAGTTGCCGGGCCACAAGTGCCGACGCAGGCGGTTTTCTTTGGCCCACCATTCAAGCAGCACAGGATATTTCTGACCTTCCTTGTACGTCGGCCAGTACAGTTGCGGCGAGAAGTAGTCACCCCACCCTTCGTGCAACCACTTCCGCGCGTCGGCGTAGAGTTTGTCATACGCATCCAATCCGCGCACGCTCGCCGGTGACCCCGGGCGCCAGATCCCAAACGGACTGATCCCGAACTTGACCCACGGTTTCTCGGCGCGGATGCCTTCGGCGAGTTCACGCACGAGCGTGTTCACGTTTTCGCGTCGCCAATCGTCTCGCGTGAGGGTGCCTTTGGCCGCACGATATTTGGCCCAGCTCGCGTCGTCGGGAAACGGCACCTCGCCGCGTCCGCGGGCCTGCGCGATGGGATACGGGTAGAAGTAGTCGTCGATATGCACGCCATCGACATCGTAGCGTTTCACGACATCGAGCACGACGCGCAGCGTGCGTCGACGCACGAGTGGTTCACCGGGGTCCATCCATAAAAAGCGACCGTACGTCTTGACGAGCGACGGATCGGTGCGCGCGATGTGCGTGGACGCGAGCGGACTCCTGGAGGCGTCATTCCTGGCGCGATACGGATTGAACCAGGCGTGCAACTCGAGCCCGCGCGCGTGCGCCTCACGCACGGCAAACTCCAGCGGATCCCAGAAGGGTACGGGCGCCTTCCCTTGCGTGCCCGTGAGGTACTCCGACCACGGTTCAATATCTGACTGGTACAACGCATCGGCGTGCGGCCGCACCTGAAACAGCACAGCGTTCAGATGCAGATCTTTCGCGCGATCGAGAATCGTGAGTAACTCGCGCTGCTGCTGCGGCACGGGAAGGCCCGGTTTGCTGGGCCAATCGATGTTCGCAACAGTGGCCACCCAGACACCGCGGAACTCGCGGGGGACGGGCGGCGGAACGAGCGAGTCGCGTGCCGCCACACCGGTGGGAGTCGACGCCATCGACTGTGCCCGCGCGCGCGGAGTACAGGCTGATTGTACGAGTACCAACGCGCACAGCACACCAAGCACTGCTCCCGTTGCGGCGACGAGCGTGCGCCGCGGCGGCAACGGTGTTCGCGTGGGGCGCGTCGTCACGACACGGCGGCGGTAGCGACGGCCGCAACACGTCGCTGCGATTCGTCTTCAACCTGCAGTTGCGCGAGCACGCGCCCCGCACGCGCAGCCGCGATGGCCGTTCGCTCGGGCGACTCGATGAACGACACGCGAAAATATCCTTCGCCACCGGCACCAAAACCCAACCCCGGCATGACGATGACACCTTCCTGCTCGCGCAGACGATCGGCGAACCGCACACTCGCGATGCCGTCGGGGAGCGGCACCCAGAGATACATCGCGGCGAGTGGTGTGGTGCAGGCAAACCCCGCCGCCTGAAAGGCGGCGACTGCGGCATCGCGTCGCTCGCGGAACACGGCCACATTGCCCGGTACGAACGTGTACCGCGCCTCGAGTGCGGCCGTCGCAGCAGCCTGCACGGCCAGAAAACTACCCGTGTCAATGAAGTTCTTGACACGCGCAAGGGCACCGGCGAGTTCCGGGCGCGCGACCGCCCAGCCGCAGCGCCAACCCGTCATGTTGAATGTCTTGGAGATGGAGTGAAACTCGATCGCGACGTCGCGCGCACCGTCAATCTCAAAAATGCTCGGCGGTACATACCCGTCAAAACCGAGTTCGGCGTAGGCGTTGTCATACACGAGCAGAATGTCGCGCTCACAGCAGATGCGCACCACGCGCTCAAGGTACTCACGCGGCGCAATGGCACCGGTGGGATTGTTGGGATAGTTGAGATAGACGACGCGTGTGCGTGCGAGCACAGGTTCGGGGATCTCGTCGAGCTCCACCAGAAATCTGTTCCGGGCTGTCAACGGCACCACGTACGGCTCCGCACTCGCAAGCAACGTGCCGCCTACATACGCGCCGTAGGCCGGATCGGGCACCACGGCCACGTCTCCGGCTTGCAGGAACGCGAGCGCCACGTGAGCCAATCCCTCTTTACTGCCGATGAGCGGTACGATCTCGGTGGCTGGATCGACCGGAACTCCAAAGCGCTCCTGCATGTAGCGCGAGATCGATTCGCGGAACGGCACGTAGCCCATACCGAAGCCGTAGCGGTGCATGGCCGGCACGTCGAGCGCCTGCTGCATGGCCGCAATCGCTTCGATCGGTGCCGGCAGATCGGCGTCACCCGCGCCAAGGTCGATAACGTCAACGCCCGCTGCGAGCAGCGCGCGCTTGCGAGCGGGAATGTGGGCCAGCGGATAGGCCGGCAGCGTGGCGAAGCGATCAGCAAATCGTGGCATCAGCGAACTGGCGTGGCGAACGAGGGCCGACGCGCCGGCGATTGGAAAACGCTCACGACGTCGGCGGATTGAACTGGGCGTGCTGCGAATCGATCCAGCTTTGATGATAACGCGCGTCCTCGATTTCGCGTGCCACTTTCGCCACTTTGAGTGGCTTGAACGAGTCCATCATCACGGCCAATTCATTGGTGTATTTCGCACCGATTGACGCCTCCGCGCGGCCCGGG
>JBBRDP010000300.1:0-3856 GCA_038203795.1 Gemmatimonadales bacterium | reverse complement strand
CGAGCGCGCCGAGGACACCGTGCAGGACGTGTGGCTTCGGGTGTTGCGCGCCTTTCCGTCGCTGCGTGATCCGTCACGACTGCGAGCGTGGCTGTTTGGCATCGCGCGCCGCACGCTCATGGACCGGCACCGCAGCACATACGCGGCTGCGGTGGAGGTCGCATTGGACGATCAGCTCACGCCCGACGTCGCGGATGACATGGATCTCGAAGTGGAGTCGGAGCTCGAACGCCGCGACACTCTGACGCGCATGAGCGAAACGCTGTCGGCGATGCCGATCATCGAGCGCGAAGTACTGGTGCTCTTCTACCTGCGGGAGCTGTCACTCGCCCAGATCGCCGAGGTGCTCGCGCTACCGGTTGGCACCGTCAAATCACGCCTTTCCCGCGCCCGCCGCATGCTGCGCGAGCGCCTCATCGCTCAGGGAGTACAATCATGAACAATCGTACTGCAGGTTCCGGCGCATCACCTGACGCGGCCGTCATGTCAAACACCATCGCGGTGGCGCAGCAGCGGCTGCGTGACGAACTCGCCCTGCCGTCGCGGCTGGCCCACGTGATGCTGCTGCTCGTGGCCATTGCAATGGCCACAGTACTCGCAGCATTGCTGATCACCGAATCGTCGCTCCCGCCCCGCACGCGGCTTGCGCTCTCGATCATGCTGGCCATCGCCGTGTCATGGGTGGCGTTTGCTGTGTGGGTGTTGCGAACGCGACGCGTGCTGCTGGCGGAGCATCAGGTGCTCGCAGCACGTATGGCCGTGGTGTTTTCCGTGCTGTTCAGTGTTGGTGCAGCGACGTTGGCTCCGTGGTCAACAAACAGCGCAGCAGCGCTCTCTGTTGTAGGCACAGGCGTTGTGATGCTGGTGTTCGCCGGAGTGCGCTTGCTGCAGGCGGATCGCCGACAGCGTGCGCTTCAGCGCCGCCGAGCAGAGCTCATGCTGCAGATTCAGTCACAGCAGCCCGCCTCGGTGACGTCATGAGCGGCCGCGCTCGCATGCCCGCCCGACTTCAGGCGCGCGCTGCCGCCGTTGCGTGCGTGTTCATCGTTGGCGCACCCGCAATCGGCGCACCCGCAGTTGGCGCACTGGTCGTTAGCGCGTTCAGCTATTGCGCGCCCTGCGTCAGCGGTCTCGGCATCAACGCGCTCGACAGCAACACGCTCTTCGCGCAGCAGCCCACCGTGAGCATGGTCCCCGGCTCCTTCCCCGTGCGCGGAGACACGTTGTCGGTGTTGAACGGCACGCTGCACGTGCCCGCGAATCGCACCACGGGAGGCTCTGAATCACTCTCACTCCGCTTCGTACGCTTTCCGTCGACCAGCGCCTCCCCTGCCGCGCCGATCGTGTTCCTTGCGGGCGGTCCTGGTGACGCCGCGACACGAGCCCTTCAGGGCATGCCACGCGAACTGCTCGACGCGCTTCTCAGCGTCGCCGACGTCATCGCCTTCGACCAGCGCGGCACTGGACGCTCCGAGCCGCGCACGGTGCTCTGTCCGCCCGGCGAGATGTATTCCCGTGCCGAGCCCGCCAATCCTGACTCGCGGATCCTCGTGCTCGAGGCGCGGGTGCGACACTGTCTCAGTGACTCGTCTCGCGCCACGCTCGACCTTGGCGGGCTTACGACACTCGAGAGTGCGCACGACCTCGACGCGTTGCGCGGGGCGCTTGGCGTGCCGCAGCTTTCGCTGCTCGCCGGAAGCTACGGCACACATCTCGCACTCACATTTGTACGTGAGTACCCGCAGGCCGTGCAGCGTATGGTGCTCGCCGGTGTCGAGGGCCCAGATCACACGCTCAAGTTGCCATCGCGTGTACAGCAAGTGCTCTCGATCATCGCACAGGAACGGCGTCCCACGATGCTGGGCGAGCTCGATACGCTGCGCACGCGTCTCGTCCGTGCGCCCGCGCACTTTGCCTTTCCCACCGGCCAGACCATCGTGCTCGGCGCGTGGGACCTGCAACGTTACGTGGCCGAGTCGCTCGACGCCGTGCCAGAAATCAACGCAATGGTGGCGAGCATTCCGGCGATGATCGACGGCGACTACGCACCACTCGCGCGCTGGGCGCTGCGAGATCGCGCGCCTCGGCCACTCAACCTCATGAACCTGGCCATGGATTGTGCGTCGTACGCTTCACCGGCGCGATTGCAGCGGATTCGCGCCGAATCCGACGAGGCAATTCTGGGAGACGCGATCAACTTTCCGCTACCCGCACTCTGCGATCGTCTCGCACTCGCAAGGCTGTCCGCCGGCTATCGCGCGGCGCTGCATGCGACCGTGCCCGCCCTGCTCATCGCCGGTGAGTTTGATGGGCGTACGCCGGTTGAGAATGCGTACGAAGTGGCGGCCAACATGCCAAACGCTCAGGTCATGCTGGTGCGCGGAGCGTCGCACGGTTTGTTCGGCGCGACCGAGGTTACGGCTGCGATGCTGAGTTTCTTCCGACGCTGAACACAAAGTCGCCTTTGATGACGTGACCGTCTTTCGCCATCGTGCGCCAGGAGACCGTGTAGCGCCCCGCTGGCATTGGTGCATCGATGGCCGCCACGACCGCACCGTTCTCCGCGTTGGTGAGCGCCTTGGTGGCGATCACCTTCTCCGCTGCGTTTGTGATCGTGACCTTGCTGGCGGGCAGCTCCACCGCCTGCGAGAACCGCGCCGCGAGCGCGCAATGGCTTCCTTCGAGGGACTCATGACGACCTCCGTTGCTCCATAGTGTGGAGCGGGGGGTGTCACATTTCAACTGAAGCAGGACACAAGGCTCGCTTGCGACTAACGAACCGGAATTCTGAACAGCATAGGTTCATCATTTCGTTCGCCATAAATCCAAAGCTGACGGCGCCGCGAATCAAATGTGGCCACCGCGCTCCACTCTGCCGGCTGTGGCATTTCGTCAATGAGCCGTCCTTCGCTGTCGAAAAGGACTACGGAACTTTTCGCCGAAACATATCCCCCGAGAAAGAGATCATCTCCTAGTTGCAACACGGATCTGGGACGTTTTGCTTCGCGATTCGTTCGCACCGAAGACCTCCCGTCCGCCGTCGTAGCAAAAGTGACCCAAGTTTCCGGTGGATCAATCTCGACGGGGATCGAAACCCGCTTGAGCTCCTTTAGATCCCAAGAATACACCACCAGCTCGTGTGGAAAGTCTACAGTATAAAAGAACCCGTCACGGGCGTGAACACCTAGCGTTCCCGGACTCACCACTCGCCTAAGTCTGGGATCCGTTACGTCGGGAAGTCGACCAAATGAACGCTTATGCTTGAGCGTGGGACCGAAAAGATGCAGCGCCTGCCCGCGTCCGCGAGGGTCTGCTGTGGTGCCCGACATAAGAATGTCACCGTTCGGCATGGCCAAAACGCTGTTGATAGAAATCGGAAGATCGGACTTGAG
Organism: Gemmatimonadales bacterium; assembly: GCA_038203795.1. GTDB lineage: Bacteria > Gemmatimonadota > Gemmatimonadetes > Gemmatimonadales > Gemmatimonadaceae > JAABRT01. The sequence goes on along the minus strand of JBBRDP010000300.1, from coordinate 464 downwards.
GGTTCCTAAAAACTTGCCAGCGGGCGAAAGCCTGGTCGTGGTTGCGGTGCCGATATCGAAAACTAGGATGGTTTCGTCATCCAAGACTGCAAGTCGATACGGTACCCGAAACTCTCCCGGTCCGCTTCCCGCTCGACCAACCTTCCATATCTGAGCGCCACTCACAGAATATCGCGACACCGATGTGGATTGAAACTCGACAGTCACGATCGAACCATCCTTCAGTGCTGCGTACGCGAGCGGCTGTGAAAGTTCGCCGCTGACTGAGACAGGTACTGACTGGCCGAAATGCCAAGAGAAGCCGTTACGAGCCTGCGCCTCAATGGCCGTGCCGTACAGTGCGCCGGCGACGCAAAGCAACCGAAGTGGTGACATGAGATGATTTGCTGAAGGTGTTGGAGAAACGTCTCGTCACGCCGAATCAGACGAAGGCCGCGACGCACCAAGTGAGATGGCGGTCGCGG
>JBBRDP010000299.1:0-3867 GCA_038203795.1 Gemmatimonadales bacterium | reverse complement strand
CGATCACCGACGTGTGCATCGATCTCGCCGAACGCACCGCCAATGCCGTGCGCGCCGGCATTCGTCCGCTGGTGCTGGGTGGCGACCACTCGCTGGCGGCCGGCTCGGTGGCCGGCACCGCCACCGCCCTCGCCGAACGCGGTGAGCGCACGGGACTCATCTGGCTCGACGCGCACGCCGACTTGAACACGCCACAGTCGAGCCTCAGCGGCAACGTGCACGGCATGCCGGTGGCCCACCTGCTGGGTTTCGGGAATCGCCGATTGCGCCAGCTCTCCACCGCGACTCCCGCGGTGAGTCCGGAGCATCTCGTGTACGTGGGGCTGCGCGATCTCGACGACGCCGAGCGGGCCATGATCCGGGAGCTCGGCCTGCATGCGTACACCATGCGCGACATCGACGAGCGCGGACTGCGCGCGGTGATGGACGAAGCGATGAGCATCGCGACCACGGGGACCGGTGGCGTACATCTCTCGTGTGACGCCGACTGGGTCGATCCGGCCGAAGCACCGGGCGTGGGGACGCCGGTACGCGGCGGCGCCACGCTGCGCGAAGCGCATCTCGCGATGGAGATCGTGCACGACTCCGGCGCCATGGTGGCAATGGATCTCGTGGAGATCAACCCGATTCTCGACCGACAGAACCAGACGGCCGAACTGTGCGCCGAGCTGATTGCGAGCGCCTTCGGCCGCCGGATTCTGTGATCACCGCGCTGGAAAGAACTCAGGAGGACGCCATGACACCGACTACGATGACCGCCACCGACGAACTGATCGCCCGCGAAGAGGCATGGGGTGCGCACAACTATCACCCGCTCGACTTGGTGATCGATCACGCCGAAGGCGCTTGGGTGACTGATGTGGAAGGCAAACGCTACCTCGATTGCCTCAGCTCCTACTCGGCGGTGAACCAAGGGCATTGCCATCCGCGCATCCTTGCCACACTCGTGCAGCAGGCATCACGCGTGACGCTCACGTCGCGCGCGTTTCGTAACGATCAGTTGGGGCCCTTCTGTGAGGAGCTGGCGGAACTGTGCGGTATGGAGATGGTGTTGCCCATGAACACCGGCGCCGAAGCGGTGGAAACGGCCATCAAAGCCGCGCGCCGATGGGGTTATCGTGAGAAGGGCATTCCCGACGGCCAGGCTACGATCATCGCCTTCGAGAATAACTTCCACGGACGCACCACCACCATCGTGGGCTTCTCGTCGGAGCCATCGTACAAGGCCCACTTCGGACCATTTTCCCCGGGCTTTGTGCTCGTGCCCTTCGGCGATATCGCGGCCGTACGCGCGGCGATGACGGCGAATACGTGTGCCGTGTTGATCGAGCCGATTCAGTGCGAGGCCGGCGTGCTCATGCCACCCGACGGATTTCTGCGCGAACTCTCGGCTCTCTGCACCGACCAGCGGGTGCTGCTGATCGCCGATGAAATCCAGACGGCACTTGGCCGCACGGGCACCATGTTCGCCTGCGATCACGACGGCGTGAAGCCCGACATGTACGTACTCGGCAAGGCGCTCTCCGGCGGCTTCTACCCCGTGTCAGCAGTCGTATCACGACGCGATGTACTCGGCGTATTCGGCCCCGGCTCACACGGCAGCACCTTCGGCGGCAATCCGCTGGGCTGCGCCGTAGCGCGCACCGCACTACGCGTGTTGCAAGACGAGCATCTCGTGGAACGCTCCGCCGAACAAGGCGCGTGGTTCCTGGAGCAAGTGCGCACGCTGCGTCACCCCGCCATCAAAGCCGTACGCGGACGCGGCCTGATGATCGCCATCGAACTGCACGAAAAAGCACGCCCGTACTGCGAAGCGTTGAAGGCACACGGTATGCTCTGCAAGGAAACGCACGACACCGTGATCCGTTTGTCGCCGCCGCTGGTGGTAAGCCGCGAGGACCTGGCTTGGGCCACCGAGCAACTCAAATCTGTATTCTCAAACTGACTCCCCCGTACCCCCGACTCCCGACTCCCTACTTCGCTGTTATGATTCCAATGCCTTCCGATGCGTACTCGGAATCACCGACCACATGATCGCGGCGAGTAAGCACGCCGCCCCCGCGAACGCCGTTTGAAAGCCGCGCGACGCGTCCAGCGAGCCCACGGTCAATGGCGCCGTGGCACTCGCAATGCGGCCGATGTTGTACGTGAAGCCCTGCGCCGACGCGCGGATCTGCGTGGGATACATCTCGGCCGTCAGCGCACCGAATCCGCTGAAGAAGCCCGTGCCGAAGAACGCCACGAATGGGCCGAGCAACAGCGCTCGGAAAGCGGCTTTTGCACCGTGCCGAGGACGCTCGCGAGCGAGGCCACTCGGATTCATTCGGTTGAAAGAGAAGGGCAATCAGCGCTGCGCCTTCACTCTCCTGCTTCATCCGCACGACGTTTTGCACACAATCCACGACGCCAGGCCGGACGCAATCCCGTCTGCGTTGTGGAGCTACTTCGAGAACCGCATTCAGGATATCGGCGCAACGTTGCGTCGGTGCGACTTTCTTGGATGAGCCCCTTGTGCCCGCCGTGGGGGCCACCGCAGGGTGAAATAACAAACCCCTCTGGGGTCTGGTATCGTAGGCCAGTCTCGATAGAGCCAGTTTGGGGTCAGGTCAGCCAGCCGTGAAAACCTCGTGTCAGCGAGCCCACGGCACACCTGATACCCCGCTGGTATTCATTTTACTGCGCTGGAACAGTCGGGGTAAGCTCGTGCCCGGTCGAATCAAGGCTTGAAAATGCCAAAATGCCTTTTACTGCGCCTTTCAGGTATCTGCCGCCGTTGAACCGTCTCAGCCGTCAAGGAGTGGCCCGCTCACTTCGCGGCGCTCCCGTGTTGCCCTTGACCACGCCGTTTCGCTGTGGAGTAAGGGCTAAGCTGACGCTGGTGGACGCCCTCGAGCAGAGTCGAAAGCACACCTCATGGCATTCGCTCCTTCAGAAATATGTCCGAACTTGTTTGACTACTGCCTATATACGCTATACAATGGGAGTGACCGATGATTCAGAGCTTCAAGCACAAGGGCCTCAAGCGGCTGTATGAGAAGAACGATGCCAGCCTTATCGGGGCTGATATCCGCAAGACGGTTCGTGAAATCTTGTCGTTGATCGATGCAGCGCGTAAGCCGTCCGCCTTGGAGCTGCCGGGATACCGTTTACATCCCCTGAAGGGTGATCTGAAGGGGTACTGGTCGATGACGGTAAGAGCGAATCGGCGCATCATCTTCCGTTTCGAGGGAGAGGATGCCTATGACGTCGAGTTGATCGACTATCACTAGCAAGCGAAGGAGAATGACGATGCCGATGAAGAACCCTGTCCACCCTGGAGCGATTGTCCGGAGCGCGTGTTTAGAGGCGCTCGGATTGAGCGTCACGGCGGGCGCAAAGGCTCTCGGCGTGTCCCGGCTGACCCTCAGTAACATTGTCAACGAGAAGAGCGGGATCAGTCCAGACATGGCAATCCGTTTGTCGAAGGCATTCGGCAGCGAGCCTGAGACGTGGCTACTCATGCAGCTCAATCACGACCTGGCGATTGCGCGAAAGCGTGAGAGCAAGATCAAGGTGAAGCGCGTTGAGGCGACACACCCCAATATCGCCGCGTGAACCACTGGCGGGGCCAGCTTTACGGCCCCCACCTTTTCCTTGTTTAATCCCCCTGGCATGAGCTGCTTATGCTGGTACTCGATCGGCAGGGCACTACCGAATGTCGTCGGACGTGAGAAATCATCTTCGCCGCTGGAAGGCTGCGCTGAGCCCCTAACTGGGCGTGTCGTGCTTCCCGTCGTATATCCAGCCAGCAGGGCAACGTGTGTGTAACGTCGCAGCGATTTCTTTCTTGATCAGACTGGGGCAGGCTTGACAATGGCGCCGAATCCT
>JBBRDP010000298.1:0-3907 GCA_038203795.1 Gemmatimonadales bacterium | reverse complement strand
GCCGCTCGCCGCCCAGCCGGCCGATACCGGGCCCGGTACCGCCGCCCAGATCCTCGACGAGTTGGTGCGCACGGCGCTGGAGCGCAACCTCGCCCTCGCCCGTCAGCGACTCACCGCCGATCAGGCCGCCAGCGGCGTGCGGCAAGCGCGCGGCGTCTTGCTCCCCACCCTCGCCGTTGACGCGCGCTACTCCGAGTTCAGCGGCGTCGTGAACATCGGCGAGTTCATCAATCCGGCGTACGCTGCCCTCAACCAACTCATTGGCGCGGATCGTTTCCCCACGAACATTGCCGCCACGCTGCCATTCCGGCAGGAATCCAGGCTGCGCGCCACCCAGGTGCTCTACAATCAGGCGGCCATCGAACAGTGGCGACTCGCGCGCACCCTCTTCGGTGTGAGCCAGGCGCAGCAGGAACAAGTAGCCCGTCAGCTTGCCGCCGACATCCAGCTCGCCTGGCTCGGTCTCGCTGGCGCCGCACGCCTTGTGGATGTCTACGCAGCCTCGCTCACGGTGCTCGACGAAAACGAGCGAGTTGCCAACCGTTTAGTGGCGAACGGTCTGGGCACGGTCGATGCGGTTTACCGCGCACGCGCCGATCGCGCCGAACTCGCGCAGCAACTGGCCGACGCCGAGCAACAGCGTGACGCCGCCCGACGGCTGCTCAACCTGCTGATCGATCGTGATCCGGACACACCGGTGCCCGTAGTCGACGATAGCTCGTTGGTGCGTCCGCTTCCCACCGATCGCGAGGCCACCATGCGCGACGCGCTCAATCGGCGCGAGGAGCTCGAGCAGGCCGTCCTCGGCGTGGATGCCGCCACGCGCCAGTTGCGGCTCGCGTCATCGGCGTTTCTTCCCAACGTGGCGCTCGCCGCCGACTGGGGCATCCAGGGTGATCGCTATCGGTTTGACGGCAGCGGCAACGTCGCGATCGCGTCGCTGGTGTTGCAGTGGAATCTGTTCAACGGTGGACAGGACGCCGCGCGGCGTGAACAGGCCACGCTGGAGCGACGCAAGGCCGCGCTCCAGCAGCGAGAGGCCGAGCGGCAGATCACGCTCCAGGTGGCGCAAGCCTGGGACGCCGCACAGGTGGCTGAGCGCGCGCTCGTCACGTCCGCCGCACGGCTGGAAGCCGCCCGACGCTCGTTTACGCTGGTGACGCGGCGCTACGAAGAGGGGCTCGCGCCGCACGTGGAATACGTGGCGGCGCGCGCGTCCTTCACGCAGGCCGAACTCAACGCAGTGCTCACCCGATTCACCTACGCCGCGCGCCGCGTCGAACTCGAACGCGCCGCCGCTCTGCGTGCGCTCACGCCCTGAGGCAGACACATCATGCCGACCCATTGCTTGCCCTGTCGGCCGCGCGCCGCCGCGTCATCACATCGTCAGTCCACCTCGGTCATGCCCGCTCTCGCAGCGGCGCGCCGTTTCGCCGCCATCATGCACGCGACTACGACCACACGCCGGTTCGCCGCCATCCTGCACGCGACTACACCAGCGCGTCGTTTCGCCGCGATGCTGCTCGCGGTCTCGCTCAGCGTTGCGCTGACCGCCTGCAGCGATGCCACCGACACAACACCCGATATCGCGATTCCGCCCGTTCCCGTTGCGCTCGGCGACGTCGTGCGCGAGTCGGTGACACGCCCGGTCGTGGCCACCGGTGTGTTTGGACCGAAAGATGAAGTCAGTCTGTCGTTCAAGATTGGTGGCATCGTGAGCCGTGTGAGTGTTGACGAAGGTGCCAGCGTACCGCGCGGCACCGTCATCGCCTCACTCGACCTGCGCGAGATCGACGCGCAGCTCACGAAGGCGCGCATCGGACTGGAAAGAGCAACGCGCGACGTAGTGCGTCTTCGCGCGCTGCAGGCCGACAGCGTCGCCACACTCGCCAACCTGCAGGACGCCGAGTCTGCACTCGCGGCGGCGCAGGCCGATATGGACGCCGCGAAGGTCAATCGCGAGTATGCGGTGATCACCGCGCCGGTGAGCGGTCGTGTGCTGCGCCGTCGCGTACAACCGGGCGCGCTGGTCTCGTCCGGACAGGAAGTGTTGTCGCTGGGCAGTGACGCCCGCGGTCGTGTGGTGCGTGTAGGTGTACCTGATCGTGATGCCGTGCGCCTTTCGCTCGACATGCGCGCCGAGGTGTTTTTCGAAGCCATGTCCGGCCGCACCTTCACCGGTCGCGTGTCGCAGCGTGGCGCGGTCACTGATCCGCGCACGGGCATGGTCAGCGTTGAAGTGCGCGTGGACGGCGCGGATGCGTTGCCCGCGGGTACGGTGGCGCGCGTCAGCATTGCGGTGCCCTCAGCGACTGACGTGACGCTTGTGCCGGCTGCCGCCGTGATCGAAGCCGATGGCGATTCAGCCACCGTGTACAGCATCCGCGATGGCCGCGCGGTACGTCACCTGGTACGTGTGCTCTTCATCAGCGGCGACCGCATCGCCGTGCAAGGGCTCGACAGTGTGTCACGTGTGGTGAGCGATGGTGCTGCGTATCTCAGCGATGGTGCGGCGGTGCGCAACGTGGGAGGCGCCAAATGAACCTTGTGGCGTTTGCGGTGCGTCGCTGGCAGTTCACGGTGCTGTTGTTTCTCATGTTGTCGGCGTTGGGTTACATGAGCTGGCAATCGATTCCGCGCTCCGAAGACCCGTCGTTTCCGGTACCGATTTACACGGTGATCGCGGTGTATCCCGGTGCCGACGCCGAGGACATGGAGCAGCAGGTGACCGAGCCGATCGAGGAAAAGTTGGCCGCGCTCGAAAAGGTGACGGAACTCTATTCCCGCAGCAGTGACGGGCTGGCATCGATCACGGTGGAGTTTGATCCCAACGAAGATGCCGATCGCAAGCATGACGAAGTGTTGCGCACAGTGAACGCGCTCCGATCCGCGTTGCCGGCGTCGCTGGCGCGCCTTGAAGTGCGCCGCAACGAAAACAATACCGTGGCGATTCTTCAGGTGGCGCTGGTGAGCGAAACCACGCCGTATCACGAGCTGGATGCGCTCGCGGAACGCCTTGAAGCGCGCATTGAACGCGTCGCTGGTGTACGTCAGGCAGATCGTGTCGGTGCGCCGCGGCGCGAAGTGCAGGTCACACTCGATCTGTCGCGTATGGCCACGCTCGGTATTGCCCCCTCACAGGTGTTGAATGCGCTCGGCAGTGACAACGCGTCCATTCCCAGTGGCTCGGTCGATGTTGGGACGCGGCGATTCAATCTTGCGGCCACCGGTCGCTACGCCTCACTTGAGGAGATGCGGCAAACAGTGGTGACCGGAAACGCCAACTCGCTGGTGCGGGTGGGTGACCTGGCCAGCGTGCAGTGGGGCTACGCCGATCCGGTACACGTAACCCGATGGAATGGACAACGAGCGGTGTTCGTGAGCACCACCATGCAAACGGGCAACAACATCAACGAGGTGCGCGATCGCATCTGGCCCGAGCTCGATGCCGAAGAGGCGCTGCTGCCACCGGGCGTGCGTATGGCACGCGGCTTCGATCAATCGGTGAACGTGAGCGACCGGCTGTCGCGGCTCGGCATCGACTTCGCGTTGGCACTCGCGCTGGTGATTGTCACGCTGCTGCCCCTCGGTTGGCGCGCGGCGGTGGTGGTGATGGTGTCGATTCCGCTGTCGTTGGCGATGGCGGTGGCGATGCTCTACGTCACAGGGTTTTCCATCAATCAGTTGACCATTGTTGGATTCGTGATCGCGCTGGGTTTGCTGGTGGATGATTCGATCGTGGTTGTGGAGAACATCACGCGGTTTCTGCGCGCGGGCTACTCGCGCAGCGATGCTGCGATCGAAGCCACGAAACAGATCGCGGTCGCGGTGCTTGGTTGTACGGCAACGCTGGTGTTCGCGTTTCTACCGCTGCTGTTCTTGCCAGGGTTGCCGGGAAAGTATATCC
>JBBRDP010000297.1:0-3943 GCA_038203795.1 Gemmatimonadales bacterium | reverse complement strand
ATCGCGCGCGCGTGCCTCGAGCAGCATCTGCACGTTGGCCGGAAACACGGCAACCAGCAGCGCAATCAAACACCACGCCGCCAGCACGCGCGTGCCGGGAAGCAGCAACCCGATCGCTCCCGCGATTTCCGCGACACCGCTCACATACACGAGCGTGCGCGCACTCGGCATCCACCCGGGAAGCCAGGGTGGCACAATGGCGTCAAAGACGCGCGGTACAACGAAGTGCATCACACCGGACAGGCCGAAAATCAGCGCGAGCAGTCGAATGCCCGGTGTCATCGCACGCACCCGCGCACCGTTGTCAACGGGTGACGATGTGAATGGACGTCAACCGACGCACTCGATTGCCATCGTCAACCAGCGTAACCGAGTACGGCGAAGAAGTGACACGCACTGCCACCGAGCACGAAACAATGCCAGATCGCGTGCGTATAGCGCGTCTTGCGCACGTAGAAAAACACGCCACCCGTGTACAACAATCCACCGGCCGCCAGCAACCAGAGTCCTGCGTTCGGCATGGCCAGTGCCATTGGGCGAATCGCCACAATCACCGCCCATCCCATCATGAGATAGAACGCCGTGGACAGTCGCTTGAAGCGCTTGTTGAACACCACTTTGAAAAAGATGCCGAGCGCCGCCAGCGTCCAGATGGCCGCCAGCAGACTCCATCCCCATGCACCGCGCAGTACACCGAGCGTGAACGGCGTGTAGGTGCCCGCGATGAGCAGGTAAATGGCCACATGATCGGCCACTTGCAGCCACTGCTTGGCACGCGGATGCGGCACGGCGTGATACAGCGTGGATGTGGTGTACACCGCCAGCAGTGAGGCGGCGAAAATGCTCACGCCGAGCACCAGCAGCAGATCACCGCGTGCCAGATAGGACGCGATCAAGACCGGCACGCCGATGAGGCTGGCCAGCAGCCCGAGACCGTGCGTGAGGGCGTTGGCCAACTCTTCGCGCGGCTCGTAGTAGCACTTGAACTCGGTCTGCTGACTCATCCTTGTAACTTACCCTGTTCGCGTATGATCGGCTGGACCGGTCAGTTTCCCGCCACCTTCCAGAACTCCACACGGTTTTGTTCGAAGATCGGCACGGCCACGTGTCCGCGCTTGGTATCCACGCCAATATCAGCCGGTGCGGGCACTCCCGTGATGAACGGCGTGAGCGTGCCATTGGCAAGCACATTCACCGTGGAGTCGGTCCAGCTGGTCACCAGAATGCGACCGTCGGCGAGTTGTGCGATGCCGTCGTAGCCGCCCGGGCCCGACGCGATCGAATCCGCCGCGGGAGCGCCCACTGTCCACGCCGAGATGGTGCGCGCGGTAAACGGCACAATGATGAGGCGTCCATCGCTGCCGAAGAGCAGCCCGTTCGGTCCCGGCGCACCGTCAAAACGCAGCACTTCGGAGATCGTGCGACCGGCCAGCTTGAAAATGCGATCCGGGCCCGGATGGGTCATGCCAGCGGCGGCGAAACGAATGCCCGTGTCGCTGATGTACAACGATCCATCGGGAGCGGCGGCGATGTCGTTCAGAAACACCGCACCGTCGACGTTGACCACGGCCACTTCCATGCCCGACACCACATTGAATCCGCGCACGGCGTTGATGTCAGCCACCCACAGCGTGTCGCCCTGCAGTGCCATGCCCTTCGGCCCATTCAGGGTCGTAACCGACCCACCGGCGATGAAGAACGTATCCACCTTCGCGAGGTCGCCGCTCACCTTGGTGATGTAGCCGTTGTTGTCGAGATCGTTCGGCACGCCATCGATGTTGGAGATGTACCAGACATCGCGTACCGCATCGTACAACGCGCTTTCGGGGGTGGAGAGGCCCGTGATCTCCGCAGCCTTCGCGGGCGCGGCATCGAGATTGATGGTGACCGACGCGGAGTCGCCGGCGGCGGTATCTCCGCTGCCACCGCAGGCGGACACAAAGAGCGTGGCGCCTACAAACGCCAGAGCGCTCGCGCGGAAAGAACGTGTGGTATGCATTGTCATAAGAAACACAGACCATGGCATTTTCGCGAATTGTCCTTCTACTTGTCGCGCCCTTGCTCCTCCTCGGGGGCTGCAGCGAATCCACTCCTGACTCGCGCGAGGCCGTGGTAGTTCGCGACTCCGCCGGCGTGGCCATGGTCACGAACTATCGTGCGCAATGGGCTGAGGGCGAAGACTGGCAGGTGGACTCCGTGCCGCGCACCAGTCTGGGCGGAGCTGAGGCCGACAGCAACCAGCACTGGCGTTATGTGGAAGGGGCACTACATCACGATCACGCAACGCGGCGAACTGCTCGTCATGCGTGAAGGACATCTGCCGTCGCACACGCACGCGCTCTACGATGTGTTCTACCGCGAGGGCAGTGGCTCGGGTCACTCAGGCTCAGCGGGCCGCGATTCGTTGTTGCCGCGAGCGACAGTACGATGCTTACCTATCGACTGTCCAAAGACGGCGTGATGCGTGTGGAGGTGTACGGGTATTCGAACTGACTTCGGTGACACGGCTTAGCAAACGGACACTGGAATCGCGTTCGATTTTGCTCACGCGTGCGCGCGAAATCCAAGCTCACGCGGATTCGTCATCGACAAGAAATTCGTCAAGAAATCACTTCTTTGCGAGCCGTCGTTGCGGTGAATTGTGCTTGGAGCAATTCCGGCCTATTCTACAGGCAAGCGGGAAACGGGCCACACCTCCGGCGGGCGTCAACCTTGGGCATCTATCATCGGGTGCGCAGCACCACCCAAACGGAAGACGACGATCGCAGGCAGCTAGCCTCCCGTGAGATATGGGGTGGCCCCAGCAGATACTCCGACGTCCCACGGGTTCGCGCCTACCAGGGACCAATACCATCCGGGCGCTCGGGGGTAGAGTTTGAGACGGGGGTGTCACCCGACGAGGGATCTCCACCTCACGAGGCGAACTGGACAGGAGGACGCGATGGCGTGCCTGTCATCAATGGTATGGCGCGGCTCGCCGTCACCGCGCTCCGCATCAGCAGCAGGAGGGAAGCCTGATGGCATCATGGAAGCCGATTCACATGCAGTCCTGGTCTGGCTTTCTGCCGGTCCTCGTGCTGACTGTCGATCACGAGACCCTCGGCAAACGGCTCGGGCTCGAGTTCGCACGAGGGTTCGACGACTTGGACGATACCTTCGAAGCGGGTATCAGGACCGATCAGGGGCGCGACGTTGCGTTTATCCAGCATCGCGGCGCGCCTGATCGCGCGTTGCAGATTCTGGTGCAGCGTGTGGCGACCGATAGCGCGCGCACGATAGTGCAGCTAGTGGAGGAGCTGGGGATTGCTTCGGAAGAGATCGCATGGATCGCTCCTCACCTCCGAGAGGCGACTTCCACTGAGGCCATGCCTGATCTGGCAAACCCGCGAGGCGACTCGCTGCAACGTGTGCATGAAGATGTAACGGAGCGGCGTTACAAGACTGGCGGCGAAGACTGAGATTGGCTGCCTGTAACTACACATGCTAGCAATCGTGATTACATGCATTTTCTCCGCACGAACAGCTGAAATGCCGAGCACCGCTTTCTTTTTACGGCTGCTCGCACCACGCCCGAGCTCAATCGGCAACAACTCGTGCAAGAGCTGGGCGCCTGGCGGGGCGAAGATTTGTCGCCGGTCGATTTCCCAAGCTGGCGGGCCGTTTTTCGCCTGTTGATCGACGTCGCAACGGACCGGGCCCTGGCCGACGTTCCGCTCCCCACTGTCGTCGTGCTGCCCGGATCCGCCGTGAACACCATGGAAGCACTCGCCGGCGGCGGGTCGCCTCTGTACGGTCGGTTTGATTGGCAGCACACGTTGCAACCATTCTCGTATTGGCACTCGGCGGAACTCGCACCGTTCAGGACGCTTCGTGACCGCGCGATGGTGTACGGAATATTCGGTGGCACGCCACGCTATCTCGCCGCGGTAAATGCCGACCGCTC
>JBBRDP010000296.1:0-3985 GCA_038203795.1 Gemmatimonadales bacterium | reverse complement strand
CCAAAATCGCCTTGTTGCGCAAGACATTGGCAATGTTGCAGTTACATGCAGATGAACGGTGAACGAGCGCAACGGAGTCCCGGTCTTGAAAACCGGCGGACCCGAAAGGGTCTCGTGAGTTCGAATCTCACCCGCGCCGTTGTGGGGCAACACGGTTCGCCGCCGTATGTTGTCGTGAACCATCGCTCCGCAACGCGTCCGCCCTCAGCGCAAAAACGCCCGCACCGCGTCGAGCGACACCCCCGGCGTTTCCTCAAACGGCACGTGCCCACTGCCCGGTACCGTGACCAGCCGCGCGCCGCGTATCGCCCCCACATAGTCGGCCGCGTTGCGCACCGGAATCATGGCGTCGCCTTCACCCCAGAGAATCAGTGTGGGCGCGACAATGCGCGCCAGACGCGGGAGCGGATCCGTGAGGACCGTTTGACGCATGCGCTGCAACATGGCGTCACGCGCGCCGGGGGCCAGCAACAAATCATGATAGCGCGTAACGATGCTATCGGTGAGACGTGCACGATTCGCGTACGCGGGCGCGAGGGACATGCGCAACATCCATTTCGGTAGCGCGTAGCGCATGAGCGAGAGTGAACCCGGTATGTCGGCGGGTTGATCGTACGCGAAGCCCGGGCTCGCGAACCCGTCGGGTGAAACAAGCACCAACTTGTCGACGCGATCAGGATACCGTTCCGCGAAGGACCACGCGATGCGGCCGCCCATCGAGTTGCCGATCAGCGTCGCCCGCGACACTCCCAGCGAGTCCATCAATGCCACGAGCAGTGTGTGACTCCGTGCATCGGTGTAGTCACCGCCGGGATCCGGCGCGCTCAGCCCGCTGCCTGGCAGATCAAACCGGATCACCCGGAACTCGGAGGACAGCGCGTTCGCCCACGGCTCCCACGTGTGCAAACTCGATCCGAGCCCGTGCAGCATGATGAGCGCGGGCGCCGAACGCGGTCCGTCATCGCGCACGTGCAGCGCGACGTTGTCGATCACGCGGAGGTCGTTCGGCGCGTGCAGGTAGCGCGACTCCAGCAGCGTGCGGTCTCGGTCGGGAGTCCAGAGCGCAGCGGCGGCACCCGCCAGGATCACCAGCAGTGCGATGATGAGCGTACGTCGAGTCACGAACAAACCTTGATGGGCGATAGAGAGGCGGCAGCACAGAGCAAGCCCACACATTAATCAGCGCGTCGAACGCCGCGAAACGTTTCACTCCGCTGGCCTGCGGAGGCGGCTGCGTGCTCGGTGTCGGTCGGACGTGGCAGTTCTACCTGCGTGGCCAACGGTGTGCTTGACAGGGCAAAATGCAACATCGCGACCCGTCAGCCTGGGTGTTGCCGTGGGCGATTCTCCCGGAAGTCGACTACCTGATTGCGCGGTATGTGGGGACCACAGCGGCCACGGCGTTCATGGACGATGTGGCGGCCGGTGCCTTCGTCATCGAATGGGGGGACGACGCGGATATGCGTCGTGCGCTCGAAATCCGTGAACGCTATCGTTCGCTTGAGCTGGGATTGGTTGATTGCGTTGTCGCCGCCGTCGCGGAGCGCGTTCGTGCGGTGGCCATCGCGACAATCGATCTGCGCGATTTCGGTGCGTTGGAGTTGATCGGGCAGCCACAACTGTACCCGCGCGATCTTCCGTAGCTTCATGTACCGGCCGCGGGTCTTCTCTCACTTTCGTCCCACACCTCATAAGCCGAACTCGTCTCGTCGCATTTTTCTGCGCGCTGCTGCTCGCGACGGCCTGTGACCGCTCATCGGGCACCGAGAGCAAGTGGTCGCGCATCGACGGTGCGAGCTTCGCCGCCGAACTCGCGGCGCCGCGTCCGGAGAGCGCCCGGCCACAGGTGATTGGCGATGTCCGCGAGCCTGATCTCTTCACGGCGGCCCGCATTCCGGGGGCGATCGATATGCCCTGGCCGGGCGCGAAGTCCCGCGCGCCGGGAGAACTGGACCCCACGCACGATAACGTGCTCGTCGGCCACGGCGGTCCAACGCGCGACGAACTCGCCTAGATTCTTGAGGCGCGCGGATTCGCCACGGTAAGCAATCTTGGCGGCGGTATGGATCAATGGAGTGGGCCGACCGAGCCGTCAAAGTAGCGCGCACTCTGACGCGCTGTTGCGATTTGCGCGCGTGTTGCCGATCCTATTCCGCATGACCGTCGTCAACAGCTCGCCGCCGCTGGGCACGCGTACGATCACCTCGTCGACACCGTCGACGTCACCAGCCGCACTGGCACCAGACCCACGCGAACTCTGGAGCATCGCTGCTGTTGCCGCACTGGTCGCGGTGGTGCAGCTCGCACACCTCGGTCCGCAGCTGCTCTCGCCGTGGCTTCCGCTGTCGCCGGACAACGCGTCTACGGCCCAATCGATCGTCCTCGTGGCGGCGCGGTTCTGTGGGTGGCTGCTCGGGGCGATAGCACTCTCCCTCGTTTTCTCGCTGCGGTTCACACCGCGCGCGCACCAGCGCCTGCTCGAGCCAAGCCTCATTGCCTCGTGGGTGACGCTCGCCGCGGCGGTGGCAGTCGCTCTCACCCTCAATCGCGTCGGTGCGTGGCCGTGGACGTGGGCCTCCACCGTTCCTGATGTCGCCGTCGCCATTTCGGCACTGGCGATGCACGAGCACTATCTCGCGATCGGACTGTGGTTGGTGTGCGCCTGTCTGATCGTGCCGCTGCTCACCGAGCTTTTCTTTCGCCATGTAGTCATCGAGTCCTTGCAACGTCAGGGCGTGTCGTCCGTCCTGGCCGTCGCGATCTCGTCCGTGTGCTTCGCCGCCACGTACATCGCCACGTGGCCATGGGTTGCCGCTGCATCGCTGCAACACGCGGGTGTCGCGCTCGTGCTGGGAGCCGTGCTCGGCACACTCGCGGTGCGTGGAAAGCGAGGACGCGGATTGGGGCTGGCCATCATCGCGCATGGCACCTTTCTGGCCACGGAGCTCGGCGTCCTCATCAGGTCACTGCCAACAGGTTGACCCCGGCGTCCCGCACAGTCAGATTGAAGGCTGTACACGAAAGGGTCGGATTCGCAGCCAGTTGGCTGTCGAACTCCGTTCAGGAGGGATGGCCGAGAGGCTGAAGGCACCGGTTTGCTAAACCGGCATAGGGGTTAAACCCTATCGCGGGTTCGAATCCCGCTTCCTCCGTTTCGCGGGCCCGCCGATTTGCCGGTGGGCCCGCGTTGTGTTTTCTGGATTGTGTTCGTGTTGGACCTGATGCTGTCTTTCTCCGGGCCAAGCCCCCGGTTTTCATGACTGATAACGCAACACTCGACGACGCGCAGACCAGTCGGCCTGCCGCTCTCACGCCACGCGTTCGCTTTGCCCCGTCGCCAACTGGCTATCTGCACGTGGGCGGCGCACGTACCGCTCTCTTCAACTGGCTCTATGCGCGTAAGTATGGCGGCAAAATGCTGCTGCGCATCGAAGACACCGATCGGCAGCGTAGCACCGACGAAAGCACGCGCGCAATCTTCGACGGACTGAGCTGGCTCGGTCTCGACTACGACGAAGAGGTCGTGTTCCAGGGAAGCAACCTCGAACGCCATCAGGCCGATGTCGATCGACTGCTTGCGTCGGGCGCTGCGTATCGCGACTTCACGCCGTCGGCCGATCTCGAACGGCAGCGCGCCGAGGCCGATGCCGCCAAGGTCGCGTTTAGCTTCGACCGTCGATTGGCCGATCTGCCGGCCGAGATCGTGGCGCAGAAGCTCGCGGCCGGCGAGCCGCACGCCGTTCGCTTTCGTGTCTCCGAGGGCGTCACCGAATGGCACGATGCAGTGCACGAGCGGATCGCGTTTCCGAACAAGGACCTGGACGACTTTGTGATCCTGCGTTCGGATCGCACGCCGGTGTACAACCTGGCGGTGGTCTCGGACGACATCGCGATGGGCATCACGCTCGTGATGCGCGGCGACGATCATATCTCGAACACGCCCAAGCAGATTTTGCTCTACCGCGCGCTCGGCGCGACGGTGCCG
>JBBRDP010000295.1:0-4037 GCA_038203795.1 Gemmatimonadales bacterium | reverse complement strand
GCACTCAATATTCGTGGTATTCGCGCGGGTGAAGTGGGCAACGCGGCGGCCAACGCCGTACCCACCAGTGCCAGCGTGTCCATCGATTTCCGACTCGTGCCCGACCAGCAGCCCGCGCGTATCTGCGAACTGGTTACGCGTCACCTCGCGTCGCTCGGGTACACCGTAGCCACCGACCCCAATGCCGCCGCGCGCAGCACCGATCGCGCCCACGTGGCGTACCTCGGCTGCGGCGGTGGCTACACCAGCGTGAGCGTGGCGTCGTCGTTGCCGTCGGTGCGGGCGGTGAAAACACTGATGGGCCGAGCGTATGGTCGCGAGCCGTTCGTGATGCCCATGCTGGGTGGGTCGTTGCCGCTCTTTCACTTCGTGGAGCAGTTGGGCGCCACGGTGATTACGGTGCCCACGGTGAACGCTGACAACAGTCAGCATGCGCCCAACGAGAACCTGCGCATCGGCAATCTGTGGGACGGCATCGGCGTGATGGCCGAGATCATGGCGGGGCTGGGTCCGCTCTGGCCGGGTGGGGCGACGCCGGTGCTGAAGTGAGGAGTCGCATACCACATAGGTCTCTTTTCGGACGTACCGTGATCGCGCTCTACCTGTGCTGCTTCATGCCATCGGCCGCTGTGGCACAGTCCGGAGCTATCGAAGTCGGCATCGGAACGGTGGTGCCGATCGAAGCGCTTGGCGCGAATCGCAGCGCCGGGCCGTTCATCCGGGCCGGCGTCATTCGTGGCAACCCAACGCGGGTGGTGCGACTTCGGCTCGATGGCGAAGCCATGTCGATGCCTGGACGCCCAGCGCCCAACCGCTCGGCCGAAACGTCCGGCGATCTTCGATCGGTCGGTTTCGTGGCGACCGTGGTGGTGGCACCGCCGCGATTGCGCGTCGCGCCGTACTTCCTGTTGGGTGCTGGCGCACATCTGATGTCGATTGCGGGCGCAGACAGCCCGAACAATTTGGTCGGTGGCCTGCGGAGCGGCTTGGGTTTTCGGGTCAACACGGCGCGTTACCGCCTCTCACTGGAAAGCAGTGCGCACCTGAATCTCTCGGACCGCGCAACCGGCGGAATGCTTAAGCTCGGTTCATACGTCCCCATCACGCTCGCGATCGCGTTCTGACGATCGGCTTTCGACACCGATGTTCGTCTTGCCTCGCTCGACCTCGAGCGCTAGCACGTCAGAGCGTCTCTCGTCGACTCGCGAACGCGCTCTCCTTTGACCCGTAGACGTGTCTACGGCTTCCGCACCCGTACGGCGGGCGCCACCCGCGCTTGTGCGACCGCTTTGGCGGGATTCTGCAAACGCAGGTTCGTCGCGCCCCGCGTGTCGGACGTTCGAAAAAGAATCTCCACGATCTCGGTGGTGGTGAGCGTCGGCTTCACCGCCAACATCTTCGCCACGGTATTGACCACACCGGGCGCCGCGAACGAGGTGCCCGAACTCGTCTCGGTACCTCCGCCGCCCATCGCGCGCGTTTCCACCAGATATCCGTTCGCAAACATCTTGACGAGCGGACCCGTGTTGGTGAATGACACCACGTCCCCGGAGCGATCTACAGCCCCGACAATGAGCATGTTCGGCAGGTCGATGCGCAGCGCGAAGTCGTTGAACTCCGTGTCCTGACCGGCGTTCCCGGCTGCCGCAACGAAGAGAATCTCCGGCGCGGCGCGCATGCTCGCAGTCATCGTGCGCTTGAGCGTGTCTACCGCATAGCGTGCAATCGCCGCGCGTTCGGCGGCCGTCAGCGATGGTGCGCAGCGCTCGAGCTCACTCAGAAACCCATACTCCGGGCGCGTCCACGACATGTTCACGACGCGCGCCTTGTGTGTGCGAAAGTGCTGCACCATGCGGGCGAGCATGCGGGCCTCCCGCTCGGCGTTGGCTCGCGAGGGGCACGGGTCGGGGACTCTGGCGTTGCTGAACTGCATGCGTCCCAGCACGATGCGTGCGGCCGGATTCCCCTCGACCGCGACACTCGAGACCGCCGTTCCGTGCGAATAGCCGTTCCACTGCGACTGCCACCGTTCGTAGATCTGGGCACTGTCCGGTGTGAGCGAGGCGAGTCGTTCGCGGACGAACGTGGCGTCCGGTGTGTCCAGGTTTGCGTCGAGGTCGCCCGTGCCCTTGAAGATCCGGTTCATCTCATCCCGGCGCGCCATCAACTCCGGAGCGATCCGCGCCGTCGGCGTGTTCTCCGGCTCGATGAACTGATTGAAGCCCATCATCACGGGCCGGCCGCGGACGTCGCGCAGCAGCTGCGGCGAGAAGAGTGCGGTATCAAGTCCGCTGTCCCAGACGCCAACAACAACAGGCGTCAAATCCTTCGCGGTCGTGAAGGTCACGCTGCGATCCTTCCAGATATCGGCCTTCTCAGCGAGGGTGCGTCTGGCCAGCACGGTCTCGTAGGCCGCGGCCAGCGTCGGTTTGATCGGCAGCTCGAATCGCAGGGCATACGCGGTGGCAATGAGCTCGCGCGCGACCGTCAGGGTGACGGAGCCCTGTTGGTCGACGAGCTCCTGCGTGCGCCCTCGTAGTTGACCGACAACGAGGGCGTCGATCAAAAAGGGGAAGCCAGACTTGGCCTCACGTAGATCGTTCTGCACCGAGTCATAGGGAAGCGCGCGCAGCAGGGTGATCAGCTCCCGACCAACCGCGGTGGCGTAGGCCGGGGACGTTATGTCCGGGTGCACGCGCTGCGACACGATCATGGCGCGCGGATTGATTCCGGTGAGCACGCGCGAGGCGAATCGCGTGGCCAGTGCGCTCCGCTCCTCAATAAGTCGAAGTGCGTCGTCGTGGCGACCTTCGAGCATAGCGATCTGCGTGAGCGATGACTTGAGCGAGCGGATAAGCCCTGCATCAGCGATGTCATACGTACCAAGCACCGATTCGATATCGCGTCGCACGGCGGCGCTCAACGCGAGCGTCGGAGCCGACGTGCCGGCGCGGACGAATGCCTCCAAATTCCCGGTCAGTGCGTACGCGAACGGCGGCAACTCACTGGCGCGCGTGATGCGGGGTTTGGGCGCGACCTGCGCTCGTACCGCCGAGTCCGTGCGCAGGACGGCCGCGCAGACGCCGGCGAGGACCAACACAACGGGATTCCACCGGCGCATGGCAAATGGGTCAGGAGGGCGGTCGTAGGGCACACGGCAGCTGGCTGCCATGGCTAGCAATGGGCAAGCAAACAATGCACCCCGAGCAACCACGTGTCGAATGCTGAAAACGACACGCGGCCGCTGCGGCGCTCACCCCGCGCCCTTCCCCATCCGGCACTTGTCGCTGCAGTAGCGCACGCTCTCCCAGTCGCGCTCCCACTTTTTGCGCCAGCTGAACGGGCGGCCGCAGCGGGCGCAGAGTTTGTCGGGATGGCCGTTGACCCCCTGGCCGCGCACGCCGCCATCACGCGGTCGTTTGGATTCTCTTGAAGGCATCGCTCCCCAAGCGACGCGCGGCGGTGCAGAGTTCCCAGATGCACAGTCCGCACAATCCCTCCGATTTTCCGGCCAGCACCGAAGACCTCCTCTATTCCGATTATCGGAAAACGGAGCAGCTCGGTACCCTCCGCCAGGTCGCGCGCGCGCTGGCCGCCGAAACGAACTCGCAGAGCGTACTGCAGACGCTCTGTGAGCTTTCTATGGTAAGCGGACGAGCAAGTGGCGCTGCAGTGGCTGAATTGAGTGGTGATAATGGCGTATACGTTGCATGTGCCGGTAGGACAATGGACCTGCTCTCCATGACGTTCCCCCTGGAAGGGACGATCACCGGACGTGTCGCGAGCGAGCTCCGCGCCATCACGATCATGTCGCCCGCGGTGAGCTCGCCGTTTTTCGCCGAGTTACTGCCCCGGCTGGGCATCGGGCCAATACTGCTGCTGCCACTGCTCGCGAACGGCCAACTGTTCGGCGTCCTCTCGATTTCGCGTGACAGCGGCCACCCGACGTTCGACGAGACGGACGCGGAGCGCTTGGGCGTCATGGCCGACCTGGCGGCGCTGGCGCTCTGGAAGGCTCGATTGTTGGAAGATGCCCG
>JBBRDP010000294.1:0-4043 GCA_038203795.1 Gemmatimonadales bacterium | reverse complement strand
CAGGATCTCGTAGCGATTGCCGTCGGCGGGCAACTGTTCGAGATCCGCCACCGTCCAGAGTGATCGTGGCGGAATGGGCGTGGAGAGCGGCATAGCCATACTATCGGCTCGGCGGGAAGGATTGCGCAAGGGGCGAACATGCGCCGACGATAGTGCGGACTGGGCTGAATACCTGTAGCGGATTGTTGCGTGACGAAGCATCTGTCCGCTCGCCTGAAGCAGCCCGCTAAGCGCCTCTACCACGTGCGGTTGATTGCCGTGGGCACAGCGAATGGTTGCGGCGACTGGCGCACCAGAGGCACTTATAGAGTGATTTTCGGTATAGCGCCGAAGACGTCCCGCTGATCCTTGTGGCAAGGCTGGCCATGTGGCACTTTAATTATCTCACTCTGTCCAGCGACCATGTCGGACACGCCCCTATTCATCCCACGTTTTCCCGGCGGAGAGTACGAGCCCGACGGGCTCCTCGGTTCGGGCGGCATGGCTGTGGTCTACCGGGCTCGAGACACGAAGCTCGGCCGCCTCGTGGCCATCAAGGTGTTGCGACCCGAGGTGGCCAACATGGTAGGAACCGAGCGTTTCCGGCGCGAGATCACGATCGCGTCGGCACTCTCGCATCCGAACATCCTGCCGCTGCTAGGCTCGGGCGAAGTCGCAGGGGCGGACGGACAGTCGCTGCCGTACTACGTCATGCCGCTTGTGGAAGGGGAATCGCTCGACCAGCGTATTAGGCGCGAGCAGCGCCTCCCGGTGTCCGACGCGCTACGCATCACGCGCGAGATACTCGACGCTCTGGAGTATGCGCACGCGCACGGCGTAGTCCACCGCGACATCAAGCCAGCCAACGTACTGCTGTCCGGCGCACACGCGGTGGTGGCGGACTTCGGCCTCGCGCGCATGCTGCCCGTATCTGAGCTGAGCTCTGAAGGGGGCACCAGTATTACCCTCTCCGGGGTCGCGGTCGGCACACCCGTATATATGAGTCCGGAGCAGGCGCTCGGAGACCGCCACGTCGATGCGCGCACTGACCTGTTTTCACTCGGATCCGTGCTGTACGAAATGCTCACGGGTACCGCACCATTCGAAGCGGTTACCGGTCAATCCATCGTGGCGCGCAAGGTGACCGGCATATTCCTGCCAGTGTCCGCGCTACGACCCGGCGTACCAGTGCAAACTGACGAGGTGCTCCGTCGTGCGCTCGCGCCGGAGCGGTCTGACCGCTTCTCCAACGCTCAAGAGTTCCGCCGAGCGATCGAGGAGCTTGAGACGGAGACTCGGTCCGGGCTTACGGTGGTATCCGGCCACTCACACCGGAGGCGCCGCACGGCCTTGTTGATCGCCGCGGCCTTCATGACGGTGGCCGCAACGGTGGTGTTGCTTGTGCGTCGCGACTCGTCGCAGGAAGTACAGGCGCCGCGACCGCTCTCCGAGAAAGAGGATCAGTCCCGCGTCGCGGTGCTACCGTTCGAAGCACCAGCTCGTGACACCGTGCTATCGCTGATTGCGATGGGACTGACCGCGGACTTGATTGATGAGCTCGCGCAATATCCCGCGCTAGCCGTGATCTCGCTGAGCGGCGTGCGTCCCTTCGCCGGAGCATCCATCGCGCCGGACAGCATTGCGCGCCTGCTGGGAGTGGGCAGCGTGGTCACCGGTGAGGTACGACGCGTCGGGGATAGTGTGCGAGTGTCGGTACGCTTGGTGGATGGAAGGTCGAACATGCAACTCGCGCGAGCGGAGGGGTGGGGAAGGATCGAGAATGTATTGAGCGTACGTTCCCAAGTCATCGATTCCGCCACGAACTTTCTGCGGCGAGCGCTTGGAAGAACAATCAAGGGTCGCGATAGGCAGGCGCTGAACAATCCTGAAGCGTGGGCGCTGGTCGTTGAAGCGCGCGCGTTGCTTGACGGCGAACTTCGGAACGCGGTGTCGCTCAGTAAGACGCAGCGAGACAGCAAATTCAACGCGGTGGAGAAACTGCTGGTTCGGGCCGCCGACCTGGATCAGGCGTGGTCAACGCCACTGGTGCGAGCGGGGATGCTGCTGCTTCAGCGTGCAGACATTGAGGAAGTCGTCGCGTTTTCTGGTCGATCCGGCAACAACGCCAAGTCGTCGCCCGAGCCAGCAGACGTGCCATCTGATCCCCGCGAGTACCGCGAGGCAGCGCTTCGGTATGCCGAGGCCGCGTTGACTCGGAATCCGAAGGATGCTGAGGTGTTGCATATGCGCGGTCGAGCTCGCGTGGCTCTGTGGGAGAATAGTCGGGAGCTCGATGCGAGCGTGCTGCGCTCTAGCGCGGAATCGGACCTCCGACGCGCGGTGGCAATGCGTCGCGATATGGCGGGCGCGTGGAATGACCTGAGTGTGCTACTACAGCGGACAGGTGACTATGCTGGGTCTGCGGATGCGGCGCAGTCCGCCTTGGCGGCTGATGCCTTCCTCGAGCGCCCCGAGATTGTGATAAACCGACTCGCCTTTACATCTCTGGCTAGCGGGCGCCTTGAAGACGCTCGATTGTGGTGTGCACGTGGCCAATCGCGTTTTCCAGATGATCCGCGCTTCTGGGGATGTGACCTGACAAACATCGGGTGGTCGGGAAACACGTCAGCGAGTCTCGACACGGCGTGGCGATTGCTCGCTACGAGCGAGGAGCGCGATACGCTGAATTTGTTGTCAACCGGGTGGGGAACGAGACGAATGCTGGTGGCTGCCGTGGCCGCACGAGCAGGGCTGCGCGACAGCGCGCAGGCGATCGCTGCCGGCGTTCGCGCAGCGCCCGCAACCGCAGCCGCGTCACTGCAGAACGACTATGGCGAAGCCTACGTGCAAACACTACTCGGCAACCATCGGCGAGCGATTGAGTTGCTCGACCGCTATCTCGCCGCCAACCCGTCGCTCCGGAGCCTCGTGAGGAGCACGCCCTGGTTCACTTCGCTACGCGGAGACCCGCAGTTCATCGCGTTAACCGTGGCTAGATAGGCTTGCCGAGACCGGGTCTTCTCCTGTGAAGGTATCATACAGTTCATTCAGCACTTGTAGGTTCTGCCTCGCCAGAACCCAAGGTCCAAGCGCCAGCGCTGGCAACGTGGAGAAGTTGTACAGAAGCATCGACTCCGGCTTGCTTCGGTTGGGTGCCGCCCCAACCTCCGGCTCCAAAAGCTCCTTCACGGTATTCAAGATTGCGCCTTTTCGGTTGGAAACGCTCGTGTCCTCCAGCGCGGAATCTTTCAGCATCCGGAGCAACTGAATCGCGAGATCAAGCTTCTCCGAGGAACCTGTTGAGGCGAGGTCAATCGAAGCCTGAGCAAAAGCAACTGCTCTCTCCGAATAATCTGCGGGCACCGCGCTGAGGACGTAATCTGTTACGCACTCCACATTTCCATCCGGCGACACCTTAAACACTTTGCACCCAGGCATTTGACGGTTGCTCCCTTCGTGTGGGCTGAATCGTGAAGACATCGGGCGGCAGCAGCATGTCGATTGGCTCTTGCACCACTAGACACCAGATCATCGCCGCTACGTGGTAAAGTCGCAAGCGACCTCGGCCACGGAGAGAGTTGACCCTTTTTCAGGACGCGTGGTTTGCGCTACTCGCGCCATCTGAGGCGGCCGATGCTTGTGCTGCTGCGCGATTCCGTCTCGGAACGTCGAGTGCCGTCGCTCGGAATTTTTACCTTGACCGGATGATACCTCCTGCAGCGATCCGGGAGGCACGCGCTTCAGAAGCATGCATAAGAGACGCATGCTTTTCATAAGCGCGATGCCGTTGCGGACCGTATCGGGTCCGTCATTGGCGACCGGGCGCACATGTGCCGCATCCGCTTCCGCTCGGCCATTGCCGTTTGTCATACAAACGCGGTGAGCGCGCAACGTCCTTGATATACGTTCTCGACTACTCGATAGTGAAAAGCTGCATCACGAACTCGCACGTTGCGAATGACCGTCTCGATCGGTCGTGCGGAGTTCTGCGAACCCATGTTCGGCACTTTCGGGATCGTCCGAAAGCTCAGCGATGAATGCCAATCCGGTGAACGCAGATCGAC
>JBBRDP010000293.1:0-4053 GCA_038203795.1 Gemmatimonadales bacterium | reverse complement strand
CCCCCACCGTGTATGCCTCGAGTGTGGCTACTACGCGGGTGAGCAGCGAGTGGCCGCGCAGGAAGCGTAAGACTTGGCGCGCATCTGCGTGGACGCCATGGGGGGAGACTTTGCCCCCCAGGCCCCCGTGGCGGGCGCGCTTCTGGCGCTCGCGGAGCTGCCGGCCCCTCTCGAGATCCATCTCGTCGGCCAGACGGCCGTGATCGAAGCCCAACTCGCTGCGTTACTCGCCGGTGAGTTGGCCGCGCTCGCGTACGTGCGCGACCGGCTCATCATTGTCGAGGCGCCAGATTGCGTCTCCATGGTCGACAAGCCGACTGCGGTGCTGCGCCGCAAGCCCAACAGCTCGATGTCGGTGGGATTGCGGCGCGTCGCCGACGGGCTCGCCGACGGATTCGTGTCGGCGGGAAACACCGGTGCGCAAATGGCCGCGTCCACCGTGTTGCTCAAGCTCAACGCGGGGCTCACGAGACCGGCCATCGGCACGATTTTTCCCACCGCGCGAGAACCGGTGCTGGTGCTCGACTCGGGCGCCAACGTCGACTGTTCCGCGCTGGAACTCGTGCAGTTCGCGCGTATTGGCGCCACCTACGCTCAGGATCTGCTGGGGCGCACATCGCCGGCCGTCGGGTTGCTTTCCATTGGCGAAGAACCGGAAAAGGGCAACTTGGTGGTGAAAGACGCGCATCAACGTTTGCTGCAGTCGGGGCTCAACTTCATCGGCAACGTCGAAGGACGCGACATCGCCACCGGCGAGTGTGATCGCGGACCAATCGACGTGGTTGTCTGCGACGGGTTCGTCGGCAACGTGCTGCTCAAATTCTATGAAGCACTCGCGCCCACGCTCATCGGGATGGTGGCGGAACACGCCGGGCTCGATCGCCGCGAGCTGCGTCGTGGATTGCACAAGCTCGACGCTGATGAGTACGGTGGCGCGCCACTGCTTGGCGTCAACGGCGTGAGCATCATTTCGCACGGCAAGAGTTCGCCCAAAGCCATCAAGAACGCGATTGGGGTGGCCCAGCGTGCACACGAATCCGATATGACCGCGCACATTCGGCGCCGCTTGGCGGAATCCATGCCGTCGAGCGATATCGCGCCCTCCGGAACGGCCGCGTGAAACGTCCGATTGCGTACATCGCCGGCACGGGATACGCCGTGCCGCGTCGCGCCGTCACCAACGACGACCTCGCATTGAACGGTCTCGACACGACCGATGCGTGGATCCGCGACCGTACCGGGATCGGGCAACGCTACGTCTCAGATCCCGATGAAACGCTGACGGTACTCTCCACGGCGGCATCCCGCATCGCCATGGCGGATGCCGGTGTGCTGCCCGGGGAAATCGACGCGATCATTCTGGGAACCGCGACTCCCGATCATCTGCTGCCGGCCACCGCCGTCGAAGTGCAAGCCGCGCTCGGCGCGGGGCGTGCCATGGCCTTTGATCTGGGTGCTGCATGCAGTGGTTGGCTGTACAGTGCGCAGGTCGCGGAAGGATTGATTGCGACCGGCATGGCGAGTACGGTGCTCGTGATCGGCGCCGAAGTGCTCAGCACCATTGTCGACTGGACCGATCGCAATACCTGCGTGCTGTTCGGCGACGGTGCGGGTGCAACCATCGTCCGGAGCGTGCGTGCACTGCCGCGCGGTGAATCGCGTGAGCGCGGTATTCTGTCCAGCTACGCGCGCAGCGACGGCAATCTGTTCGACTTGCTCTGGCGTCCCGCTGGCGGCGTGGCCGAACCGTTCAGCGACAAAGTGTACGCCGAACGCCGACAGTACGTGCGCATGGAAGGGCGCGAGGTGTTTAAACACGCCGTGCGTTCCATGGCCGACGCCACCGATCGCGCGCTCGATATGGCCAAGCTCACACCGGCGGATATCGATCTCGTCATTCCGCACCAGGCGAACATGCGCATCATCGAAGCGACTGCGAAACATGCAGGCATCGAGATGTCGCGTTTTTTTGTGAACGTCGATCGCTTTGGCAACACCTCCGCCGCTTCCATTCCCATCGCATTGGCCGACGCGAGGGCGCAGGGCCGCGTGCCTGATGGCACGCTCGTGCTCTTTGCGGCCTTCGGTGCCGGCTTCACCTGGGGATCGCTGGTCGTGCGTTTCTAGCTGCGCGCGCCAACGTATTCTGCACGATCAGGAGTTGCACTGCATGGATATTGTATTGCTGTTGCCCGGACAGGGCTCGCAGAAGGTCGGGATGGGACGCGAGTTGTACGAGGCGTCGCCGGCTGCCCGCACGGCGTTCGACACCGTAGACGCCGCCACCGGCGTGTCGATTTCCGCGTTGGCATTCGACGGTCCAGCCGATGAACTCACACGAACGCTGAATGCGCAGCCTGCATTGCTCGCGCACAGCGCTGCCGCGTGGGCCATGGTGAGCGACGCGCTCACACCGCACGTGCGCGCGGCCGCCGGTCACTCGCTTGGCGAGTTCTCGGCGTACTACGTGGCCGGCGCGCTGGATCTGTCCGATGCCGCGCGCATTGTGCGCCGCCGCGGTCAGCTCATGTATGAAATCGGCCGGTCCCGCTCCGGCGGCATGGCGGCCATCATCGGCGAGCTGTCCTCGTCGATTGAATCGATCTGCGCGCAGGCCACCAGTGAAGCCGGATTGGTGGTGCCGGCCAACTATAACAGCCCCGAGCAGGTGGTCATCTCGGGTGAGCGGCTGGGCGTCGAGCGTGCCGGTGAACTTGCGAAAGCGGCCGGCGCACGTCGTGTGCTGCCGTTGCCCGTGAGCGGTGCGTTTCACTCATCACTGATGACGCCAGCGGCTGATGGCCTCGATGCCGCGCTTGAAGCGGCGCAACTGCGTGATCCGCGCGTACCGGTGTTCGCGAATGTGGACGGATCGGCCATCACGCGTGCGTCGGCGGCGCGTCCGCTGCTCGTGCAGCAGCTCACGGCCCCGGTGCACTGGACACTCGTGATGCGCAACCTGGTGCACGCGTATCCCGAGGCGCTCTACGTGGAACTCGGCACCGGCAATGTGTTGTCGGGACTCGCGCGCCGTATCGCCCCCGAGATCAAGACAATGACGGCGGGCACCGTGGCTGACATCGAGAAGCTGTTGGAGTTCGCTCATTCCATGAGAGCGTCCCATGCGCATTGATCTCGGCGGCAAAGTCGCCCTCGTCACCGGCTCTACGCGCGGCATCGGTCGCGCGGTTACGGAGATGATGGCAGCGGCCGGCGCATGCGTCGCCGTCACTGGTCGCGATCAGGAACGGGCCAACGCCGCCGCGGCTGAGATCGCGAACGCGCACGGTGTCACGGCACGCGGATACGCCTGCGATGTTGGGGAGATCGCGCAATGCGCGTCGCTGGTGGAAAGCGTAGAGCGCGATTTCGGCCAGCTCGACATTCTCGTCAACAACGCCGGCCTTACGCGCGACAACCTCATCATGCGGCTCAAAGATGAGGATTGGGATCTGGTGATCAACGCCAATCTTCGGGGTGCGTTTGCCACCTGTCGTGCCGCGAGCCGTGGCATGATGAAGCGCCGCAGCGGCCGGATCATCAATCTGGCCAGTGTCGTGGGGCTCATCGGCAACAAGGGGCAGACCAACTATGCCGCCAGCAAGGCGGGGCTGATCGGACTCACAAAATCAATCGCGCGCGAGCTCGGCTCACGTGGCGTGCTGGCCAACGTGGTCGCGCCGGGTTACATCGACACCGATATGACCGCCGCGATGCCCGCCGACGCCAAAGCCGCGCTGTCGGCCAGCATTCCCCTGGAACGTCTTGGCACGCCCGCCGATATCGCCGGCATGGTCACGTTTCTGGCATCGGAGTACGCATCGTATATCACGGGGCAGGTGTTCGTGGTAGACGGTGGCCTCGCGATGTAACTCACTGTTGCACCTCCCTCGGACGCGTATTCGGCACTACCTTTCCGCGTTCACCATTCCAGTCACATACACGAGGAACCGTTCCCATGGCGGAGCACGAAGCGAAGATCAAGGACATCATCCAGAAGGAACTCGGCGTTGAGCTCGAGAAGCTCACCCCCGAAGCGAGCTTCATCGAAGA
>JBBRDP010000292.1:0-4107 GCA_038203795.1 Gemmatimonadales bacterium | reverse complement strand
GACGTCTTGCCACAATCACTGCTCGTGGAGAAGAAGTTCATCATGTAGATCGTGCAGTGATCGTTCGGATCCACGATCACCTGACTTGCGTACATGGGCCGCGGATTCCACGTGCTCATCTGCTCCCACGTTGCACCGGCGTCCATGGAGCGATAAAGACCCGCGAGCGGTTCTTCGTACGCGGTGCTCGCCGTGTAGCGCGTGCCTTGTTCGATGCTCGCGTACACGATTTGCGGATCCTTGGCGTAGATCGCAATGCCGATACGTCCGTATTCACCAGCTGGGAGGCCGTTGGTGAGCTTGCTCCACGTATCGCCGCCATTGGTGCTTTTCCAGAGCGCGCTGCCCGGGCCGCCACCGTCAAAGCCAAACGGAGTGCGTCTTCGTTGATACGACGCCGCGTACAGCACATTCGGATCGCTCGGATGCATGGCAACATCGGTGACGCCGGTGTTTTCATCGACCTTCAGCACCTGCTGCCAGGTCGCGCCGCCATCACTGGTGCGATAGAGACCACGCTCTGCGTTCGGTCCCCAGAGTTGGCCAACCGCTGCGACAAACACCCGGTTGCGATCGGTGGGGTGCAGCACGATGCGGCCGATGTGTCCCGACGCTTTGAGCCCGACATTGCGCCACGTCGTACCGCCGTCGTCGCTTTTGTACACACCGTCGCCCCAGCTCGAACTCTGCCGGTTGGCGCGTTCTCCGGTGCCGAGCCACACAATGCTCGTATCGCGCTGATCGAGCGCGATCGCGCCAATGGAGTGCGTGGATTCATTGTTGAACAACGCCGTGAAACTCACGCCGTTGTTGGTGGTCTTGTACAGCCCGCCCGTGGCCGATGCCGCGTAGAACACGTGCGGTTGTGATTCGTACACGGCCAGTTCCACGAATCGGCCCGACATGGCGGCCGGACCAATGGTACGGAAGCGAAGTCCGTCAGTGACGCTGGCGGCGGGCGTTTGCGCCCACACGGGAGCGGCGACAACCGCGAGCGACGCGAAGGCAATCTGATATTTGTTCATGGTCGGGAGGATGCGAGGAGATAATGTCTCCCCCATTCTGCTTCCCGTGCACCATATCGCAAGCGCAGCGACAAACTTGCGACTCGCTGATGCCCCCGCGTCACTCGATTTCGATCGTACTCTCGACGTCAATCACACCGCTCACGCCACGCGCCGCTTCTTCGGCCGCAAGCTGAGCCCGGCGATCAGGGACCGTGCCACTGAGCGTGACTTCGCCTTCGTCGACTGCCACATCGACATTACCATCACCCACTGCGGCAATCTCGCTCAAGGCGTCAAGTACTTCATCACGAATCGGTTCATCTCCACGCTGCAGCGCGTCGTTCAGCAAGGGCACGCCATCGATTCCGGCTTCCACCCACTGTGCGCTACTGCCGTCCTCGCCGTCTACGGTGTCTGTGGTGTCCTCCCTGATCAGCGCCGGCCGGTACTCAAGCCCTGTCCCATCCCGGCCTCGCTCATCACGAGTATCCGTTCCCGTGAGATCGCGATCCACTTGCGTTGGCTCCAACCCTTCGAGTGACGAGGCATCTATGGCTTCGGTTGCGCGAGTGGCGGGCTTTGATGCGGTACCTTTGTGCTTGCTCATGAGAACGTCTCGTCAGGAAGAGTGTGCGCGGGCGTGGACCCACGAGGTCACTCGCAATTTCCCACGGACACGACCGGCACGTCATGTGTCGCAAGAAAGATTCTGCGGTACTCACTACGAGCTATGGCACAAGCGTAAACCCGGCGATCCGGAAATGACGGTCGAGTGCCAGCACATCGACAATTCCGCGTGACTGCATCACCTCAAAACT
The DNA here is from genome assembly GCA_038203795.1 of Gemmatimonadales bacterium. GTDB lineage: Bacteria > Gemmatimonadota > Gemmatimonadetes > Gemmatimonadales > Gemmatimonadaceae > JAABRT01. The sequence goes on along the minus strand of JBBRDP010000292.1, from coordinate 2,282 downwards.
CACCGCGTCGGCCAGACTCAAGCGCTGGTCGGTAAAACGACGAAGCCAGTTGTCTATGGCCGCGCGCTCAAGATCCCGGTCTACGAACACGATTTCATGCTGGGGATCCTGATACAGACTATCGAGAAACCGAAGGCCGGCCTCCGCACCGCGGAACCGTGTCAGCAGAATCTGCATCTCGGCAACGACAAGATTCGTTGTGACGAGCAGGGTACTCGTTTCGAGGCGTTCGCGATACGCTGAGCGAGCTGCCTCATGCGTCGATTCTTTCGGGCTCAGCGCCGCAAACCAGCCGGACGTGTCAAGAAAGGTGTGATTCACCGACGCTTCGGAAGGCTGGGAAGATAGGTCTCCGCCAGAATCTCATCATGACGCTCCGCGACCGACTCGAGCCCGCTGTCCGCTGCAGCACATTGCACGGCCTCGTCAAGGTATCGGAGCATCGGACTAGCGCCCGTATCCCGTTCGCGAGCATAGGATCGCACGCCGCGCCTGAGAATCTCCGCCTTCGATAGCCCGGCTTCCTGCGCCAGACGTGCGAGCAACGCGCTATCGTCGCTCGCCAGATAGACCTGTACAGGCTCGCGCACTGCGCGGGGGCGTGACGACTTGGGCATACATGTAAAGTATCACCATCATACATGAATCGGAATACATGTATGGTTGTACGTAGCGGAATAGCCAGCTCCGTTACGTCACCCCAACGCCCCCCGAACCGCCGGTGCCACTACTGTACCATACAGTTCGATGCAGCGCAGCACGTCAACATGCGACATCGGGCCGAGCGTGGCCTGAATCAGCATGCGATCATGTGCAAACAGCTCGTGTTCGTACAAAATCTTGTCGATCACCTGCTGCGGGGAGCCTACCAGCAGCGCGCCGCGCAGCTCACACTCCGCGTCAAGCTGCCGGCGTGTGGGAGGCGGCCAGCCGCGATCACGGCCGATGCGCCCCATCGTTGCCAGATATGGTGGGAAGGCAAGATCAGCGGCCGCCTGCGACGTATCGGCGATGAATCCGTGCGAGTTGATGCTGACTTGGCCGACAGACGCATCGTGCCCCGCACGCTCGAGGCTGTCTCGGTAGTGCTCTACGAGGGGCACAAAACGCTCTGGTGCGCCGCCGATAATGGCCAGCGCAAGGGGAACGCCGAGTGTTGCCGCGCGCACGACGCTTTCTGGTGTACCGCCCACCGCGACCCACACCGGTAGCGGCTGCTGCAATGGGCGCGGATAGACCCCGCGATCATCAATCGACGCGCGATGCTTGCCCTGCCAAGTGATGCGCTCGCCGTCTCGAAGCGTGAGCAGCAGCTCGAGTTTCGCCGCGAACAGTTTGTTGTAGTCGTGCAGACCCTGTCCGAACAGCGGATACGATTCAGTTAAGCTGCCGCGACCGGCCGTGATCTCCGCGCGCCCACCGGAAATCGCGTCACGTGTCGCGAAGTCCTGAAAGTCGTGAACCTGATCAATCAGTCGGGTGTCTTCGGCAAATCGATCGCCGGATTTCGTGAGAAGAAACCCACCGGGCGAATCTCGAACGTGTGTCGCGCCACCGGCATGAGCGGCCAGTCTTCCGGGCGCGGCACATGGTGGAATCCCATCGTGAGCCACGCCACGATGTCTTGCTTCGCGATGGCGCGGTTCGCCGCCGTCCACTTGGGCAATCCTTCACCTGCGGTACTCATGGTGGGGTAGTCACCTGCGGCGTAGAGCTCACGCCGCTCATACGGCGTCACCCACAGCGTGTGATCGGTAAACCCCGCTCGGCGTTGCAGATAATCATCAGGCGCGAGCAATGTCATCGCGCTGTGTCCGTCAATCTGGTAACCCACGTGTCCGCCGTACGGCCCGGGCACCGCCGGATTCACAAAGCGCCATATCTCCGGCGCATTCATGGTGGAGTGCCGCATGGCATCGCGCTCATCTTTCGCTTCGTTCGTCTCCACGGTCCACAAGCTGCGACGCGGATTGTCGGCGGGCAGCTTTTGCGGGACCAGACGATCTACGAGCAACGAGTTGTTCGGCCCATCGACATCAAGATCCAGACGGAACGAGAAGAAGTGGCTGTGATTCACGCCCACGCGCCCCGGCGCTATGATGCGTCCGTACTTTTCGTCGTCTGTGGTGCCAGCCGCCGTTTTGGTGGCGTCCATGCCCGAGGCGCCGGCATCCATGCGCAACGTGCCGTCCTGCTGAAACACCCAGTCGAACAGATAGTCGTAGTTACCGGCCGTCATGTACATGCGCAGCACGAGATCACGCTTCACGCGCGCTTCGACC
>JBBRDP010000291.1:0-4160 GCA_038203795.1 Gemmatimonadales bacterium | reverse complement strand
CCCGCCACCATGGGTGCGCTGCATGAGATTGTCCCCTTCGCGAATCAGTTGGTCCGCACTCAGGTGCGGGGACGCGATCTCAAGCGGCTGCTCGACAACTCCACCTTTCGCCGCGGACCGGACCTGCACCTCAGTGGCGTCATCATGACATGGAGCAGCGCGCGAGCGGACGGTGACCTTGTGGAGCGCATCACGACGTCCAATGGTGGTGCAATCAACCCTGATGTGCTCTATACTGTGATCATGAATGACTACATGTTTGGCGATCCGGCCACGATTCGTGGGGTGCCATTTGTGACGGGCGAGGTGCTCGGGGTTCGCGACATCGATGCCTTGGCGCTGCACCTGCGTTCGCTGCCGCAGCCGGTGGCCGCGCCGGCCGACGCACGCACTCGTTCGGAGGGCACGCCATGACCGCGCCCCCGGAGCCCACCACGCTGCGCGCGTACGTGAACGAGCGCGGCGTCTCCGTGTTGGCGGGCGCGTCCGCGCTGGATGCCGTCCGTGCGTTTGACCCAGCCGAGGCCGACGCGCTGGCCCTCGGCGCTCGGCGTCTGACCGACAGTCGCGGTTTGCCCATCGCTTCGGAGAGCGCCGTGCATGGTGGCGCGATTTACCGGTTACTGACGGTGCGGGAATCGATGCCTGTTGAGGCGTCCGCGGATGTCGCGACGGATGCCGCGACGGATGCGACGACCGATGCTGCAACGGACGTGACAACGGAGCCTGCGCCATGAGCCTGTCGGCTGAATACTACGCCGTCTTGCAGCGGCTTCCGAAGGCCGAGTTGCACGTGCATCTCGACGGGTCATTGCGCGCGGCCACTCTGCAGGAACTCGCGTTTGCTCGTGGCGTGGCGCTGCCCGTGACAGACGTCGAATCGCTGCGTGCGTACATGCGCGTCGACGATGCACGCAATCTCGAAGATTATCTCGCGCGTTTCGAGTACACGGTGTCGGTCATGCAGGATGTCCAATCGCTTGAGCGGATCGCGCATGAACTGGTGATCGACGCGGCCGAGGACGGTGTACGCTACATGGAGGTGCGGTATTGCCCGGCGCTCAATACGCGCGGCGGGCTGTCGCTCGACGACGTGGTGCGCATCGTACAGCGCGGCTTGCAGCGCGGAGAACGGGAGACGGGCACGGTTGCGCGCACCATCATCTGCGCCCTGCGCAATCTTGGTGCGTCGCACGCCCTGGAAATGGCCGAACTCGCGGTGGCGCATCGCGAGACCGGCGTGGTGGCGTTCGACCTCGCGGGTGGTGAAGCCGGCAATCCGGCGCGCGATTTTGTGGACGCGTTCCGGTTCGCACGGTGCCACGACCTTGCGGTGACTGTGCATGCTGGTGAGGGAGACGGTGCGGCATCGATTCGTGACGCGATTCACCTGTGCGGGGCAAATCGAATCGGGCATGGCACACGACTTGGTGAAGACACCGCCTTGCTCGCGTTTGTGCGCGATCGCCGCATTCCGCTGGAAATGTGTCCGACGAGCAATGTGCAAACGCGGGTGTCGCACACCTTCGCCGACCATCCGATCAAGGCACTGCAGGCAGCGGGTGTCGTCGTCACACTCAACACCGACAACCGGATGATGAGTGATGTCACGCTCAGCGAAGAGTACGCACGATGCGCCGAATGGCTCGGCTTCGACCTCCCGATGCTCGCCGGAATTTCGCTGGCGGCGTTCGACGCCTCGTTTCTTGCCTGGCCGGAACGTCGTGCGCTGCGCGACGCGGCGGCGCGCGATATTGCGTTGTTGCTGGACGACGCCGATGCTATGACTGACCGATCGAGTCTTGGAGCCATGGTATGAACATGCCGTTTCGCACAGGCACGATGCCGGTTCCGAACGATGGGCCGGGCGCATTTGAGGCCTTGAGAGCGGCCGAGGCGATACGCATCCGCGTTGGGTCCGCGTTTCGCACACCCGTCTGCGGCATTGTGCTGGGCAGCGGGCTTGGCGGGCTCGCGGCGCACGTTGAGGATGCCGTGCGCATTCCATTTCCCGATGTGCCAGGGTTTCCCAAAACGACGGTGGCCGGCCACGCCGGTCAACTCATTCTCGGCACGCTTGAAGGCGCGCCCGTGGCGCTGCTGGCCGGTCGACTGCACCTCTACGAAGGGCACGCACCGGCTGTTGCCGGTTACCCCGTGCGCGTGCTGCACGCGCTCGGCGCGTCGGTGTATCTGGCGTCGAATGCGGCGGGCGGCATCAACCGCACCTTTGCGCCGGGCGATCTGATGTTGGTGGCCGATCACATCAACATGATGTTTCGGAATCCGCTACTCGGCCAGCAGCAAAAGGGTGACGAACGGTTCCCCGATATGTCCGACCCATACGACGCAGCGTTGCGCGCGCTGATGCACGACGTCGCGCACGCGCACGGTGTGGATCTCAAAGATGGCGTGTACATGGGGCTGCTCGGCCCAACGTACGAGACGCCCGCCGAGGTGCGCATGCTTGAGAAGTTCGGCGCCGACGCCGTCGGCATGTCGACTGTACCCGAGGTCATCGTGGCGCGCGCACTCGGCATGCGCGCGGTGGCGATCTCGCTGATCACCAACAAGGCGGCTGGGTTAGGTTCGGAGCCGTTGGCGCATGACGAGGTGCTGCAGGTTGGTCGTGAGGCGGCGGATCGGTTCGAGCGGTTAGTGCGCGGGTTTGTGGCGCGGCTGTACTCGTCCGCGTAACGGCGAGCGGGTTCTGACCCGCGACGATGATGGCCCGATGGCGCCGCATCCGCCCGCGCGGCAAATTCTGCGTTGACATATCAATAAAACTAGATATATTGATATATGAACGTTCCCGTCATTGCCACCACAGAGTCTGGCCGAGCCCAACTGGCTCGGCGTTTTCACGCGCTCTCCGATACCACGCGCTTGGCGATTCTGGACTCGCTGCGGGCCGGCGAGTGTTGTGTCTGCGATTTGCAAAGCTCACTGGCCGCAGCCCAATCGCGGCTCTCGTTTCATCTACGGGTGCTCAAGGACGCGGGGCTGATCTCCCAGCGAAAAGATGGGCGGTGGAGTTGGTATCAGCTGACGCCCGGCGTGATCAGCGAGATGTCGTCGGCGTTGCAGGGGCTCCGTCCACTGGGTTCGCCTGCCTTGTCGCTGTATCCCGCCTCCGATGCCGTGAAGGGCTCATTGGTCCGCGATGTGTCGGCCGAAGCAGATGCGTCAGGCTGCTGCGGCTGAGCGATTGTGGGCCGATTACCAGCACGTGAAGTTTTTCATGAGTCAAACGCATCAACAAATCTTGATAGGAGCAGACATGACCGATCACTTGACACCCTCCGCAGCCGACTCCCTCACGCAGACCGTGCGCGATCGCTACGCCGCCGCCGCGACGCGCGCCGCCGCCGGTCAGCGCGCCTCCTGTTGCGGTCCGGTCGACTTACAGGCCCTCGGGGCGTCGCTCGGTGCCACGAGCGCCGGATGCTGCGGCACGCCGGCCGGCGTGCAGGCGACTGGCTTCGGTGATCCGATCACCGATAACCTCTACGACGATGCCGACTCCGCCTTGGTGCCAGCGGGCGCGATACTGGCCTCGCTGGGCTGCGGCAATCCCACCGCGCTCGCCGAGCTGCTCGAGGGCGAAACGGTGCTCGACCTTGGATCCGGCGGCGGCATTGACGTGTTGCTCTCCGCGCGGCGCGTTGGGCCAACCGGGCACGCGTATGGCCTCGACATGACCGATCAAATGCTTGAACTGGCGCGTCGCAATCAGGCCGAGTCGGGTCTGACGAATGTCACGTTCCTCAAGGGGCACATCGAGCAGATTCCGTTGCCCGACGCGGCAGTCGACGTGATTATTTCCAACTGCGTGATCAACCTCTCCACCGACAAGCGCACCGTGTTGCAGGAAGCATTCCGCGTGCTCAAACCCGGTGGTCGGTTGGCCGTGAGTGACGTGCTCTCACGTGGCGAAATTCCGGACGTGGTTCGCGGCAGTATGGAGGCCTGGGTGGGATGTATTGCCGGTGCGATGGACGAGGGCGCGTTTCTCGACTTGGTGCAGGAGGTCGGCTTCATAAACGGAACGGTCGAGCCCACGCGCGAATACGCGCCCGCCGATGCACGAACGTTCCTCGAACTGGCGGGACTACCGAACGATGACTTACTCGATCAGATCGAGGGACGTTTCATCGCTG
>JBBRDP010000290.1:0-4211 GCA_038203795.1 Gemmatimonadales bacterium | reverse complement strand
CAACCTCAAACTCACCGAAACGCCGCGACCACTTCGCATGCCGCTCGGACTCGGCTTCGGCAACCTCACCGATGCGCTGTCGCACCTTCGCACGGCCACGGAGTTGCGTCCGGGTTTTGTCATGTTTGAACTCGAATACGCTCGAGCGCTCGCGCAAGACAAGCGTACGGTCGAGGCCCGGGCGATGCTGCAGCGGATTGCGACACTGCCCAATCAGGAAATAGGCGATGTCGCGCGCAAGCAGGAGGCCGCGCAACTCCTCGCGGACATGTGAATCTGCGGGGCTGCCGCCGAGCGTCGTGGCGTCGAGCAGTGGTTGGTCGCCGTCCGCCCAGACGGCGCGCGTTCCGATATCAATCGCGAAGCCGCCCGCGCGGAGCGGCGCAAAAGCGGGGTCTGTGCTGCTGAAACTTGAGCTTTCGGTCGGGCGTCACGAGAACTAAGAATACTGCCGCTCCGGTGCCGACCGGCTGCCTGCGAAGTCCTTATCCGCCAGCAAACGCGGCGGGGGCCGGTCTGTCAGCCATGGCGAGCGTACAGGACCAGAACGACCGCAGACGCGACCGCAGATCCGACCAGAAGGCATCGACGCAAGTACACTGACACACATTCGCCCCACCGCACTCCCCGTTCACGACATCGCCGCTGGTCACCCCGCCGCGCGCGCGCAACACTGCTCGGTGTCCACGTTGACCGCGTCCCTTGCCCACCGTCATCATGCGCCCATCCTTGCTCTCGCTCGTTGCGCTCCCGTTTGCCACGCTGTTCAGCGGCTGCCGTCCGGCGGCCTCCGCTCCAACCGGCACCGTACCCGTCGAGGCACCCAACACGCCGTTCGGCCTGCAACTGGGTCGTGCGCGCGCGGCCGCCCGCCTTCCCGCCGTGGCGGGGGCACGGGTGACGCTGGAAGGAACGCCCGAGACGCACGCGTTCGGTGTGCGACGCGCGAACGCGGGCGACACCGTTGCCAACGATGATCACTTCCATCTCGGGTCCAACGCCAAAGCGATCACCGCCACCCTGCTCGGCGCGCTGGTGGAGGACGGAGTGCTCACCTGGGACCGGACGATCGGTGCGAGCTTCCCGGAGCTCGCCGCTAGCATGCCGGCGGCGTGGCGATCGGTGACGCTCCGTCAGCTGCTCACGCACCGCGCGGGCGTGGGCGAGTTTACGTCACCGGCCGAACTTCTGGGCATGCCGCAAGACGCGCGGCGCGGCACGCCCACCGAACAGCGACAGGCGTTTTCCGCGTGGGTGTTGCAGCGACCGCCTGCGGGCCGCGTGGGTGAGTTCATGTACTCCAACGGCGGCTACGGCATTGCGGTGGCCATCGCCGAACGCGCCACTGGTCAAACGTGGGAGCGTCTGCTGCAGGAGCGTCTCTTTGACCCGCTTGGCATTCTCGCGCGCGACGTGCGATTGGGCTGGCCGGGGCTCGCCGGCTCGGCGCCGTGGGGACACGTGGCGAACGGACAGGCGTGGCAGCCGCACGACCCTACGGATGACCGCATCATCGCTATCCCGGCGGCGTTGGCACCGGCCGGTGACCTCTCGATGACCATGTCCGCCTACGCGCGCTTCCTTCACATGCATGTGCGTGGACTCGCCGGCCGCGATGATGTGCTGCGCGCCACTACCATTCGCGCATTGCATGAACCGGATGGTGAGTATGCCTTCGGGTGGGGCGTGCAGCGCGAAGGCGCGGGCACCATGCATTTTCATGAGGGCAGTGCCGGCACATTTCACGTGGTGACGCTGCTCAACCCGCAGAGTGGCATTGCAGTGGCCACGGTCACCAACGCTGGTGGCGAGCGTGCGGCTGATGCCATTCGCGATGCCGCGATTGCGGCGCTGCGGCCCTGACCTCTACGAAATTGCACGCCATGCCGCGCCGTTGATGCCACGCACCATCTCGGCGGAATCCTACGCACTCGCTCCCGCGCTCACCCGACGCACGTGGGCGCTGATCACGCTCTTTCACTTTGGCATCGTGGCGTTGGCGATGATTTCGCTGCGCCACGAGTTGAGTGGGGCGGCGCTCGGCCAATTCATCGTGTCGCGCAGCATCGGTACGGCGTCGTTCGTGACGGGCGCGTGGTTGCTGGTGCATCTACTCGATCGCACGCATCGCCTGCGAACGGTAGCCGTGCGCGTGGCGGCGCGGGTGGCGACGGTGAATGGCGTCGCCGCCGCAGTACTGACGGTATCCGTGCCACTGCTCACGCTGGCCGAGCGCGCACTCGGGTGGACCATCAATCGCTCACGCGACGACTTCACTGGTCAGTTTGAAGTGAATGTGAGCGTGTTCACGGTGCATGCACTCGTGTACTGGGCCTGGCGACGGCGCATCATTGCTCAGCAGGCCATTGCACAGGCGGAACGCGCCGATATGGCACTGAAAGAGGCGCGGCTGCATGCGTTGGCGCTCGAATTGCAACCGCATTTTCTGCACAACACGCTCAACGGTATTGCGCAGTTGGTACGCGACGATCCCGCCGCCGCCGAAACGATGCTGGTGACACTGGGCGACCTGTTGCGCATCACGCTGAGCGACGGGCATTCAGCCGAACATTCACTCGCCAGCGAACTCGCGCGCCTCACGCTGTATCTCGACCTGCAACGCATGCGGTACGGCGACCGTCTGCGCGTAGAGTATCATGTGCCAGTGGAGACTCACGCAGCGCGTGTGCCAACCATGCTGCTGCAACCGCTCGTGGAGAATGCGCTGGACCACGGCATTGGTCGTCGGCCGGGTCCGGGCACGCTGACACTGCACGCCGAGGTTTCAGTCGTGGCCGGCGAACAACGACTGCGGCTCCACGTGGGTGACGACGGAGCCGGTCTCGATGATATTCCCGTGCGTGAGGGCATCGGGCTGCGCAACACGCGCGAACGACTGGACACGTTGTATCCCGGAGCGCATACTTTCACTCTAAATTCTCGCTCCGCCGGTGGCGTGGAAGTGGTGATCGAGCTGCCGTTTCACGCGACCCACCGCGCGTCCGCATGACCACGCCGAGCGACGCGCCGCAGCGCGAGACGGAAAGATCAGGCACGCTGCGCGTACTCATCGTAGACGACGAACCGCTCGCCCGGCGCCGGCTACGCGCCCTCCTCTCGGCGCACGACGACATCGCGATCGTTGGCGACGCGGAAGATGTGCTCGGCGCCGTACGGGCCGCACGCGCGTTGTCACCCGACGTGTTGTTGCTGGACGTGCGGATTCCGGGCGGCGACGGCTTCGATGTTGCGCGTCGATTGCTGGCGCGGGGCGCCGAGGGGCTCGAAATCACGCCGTTCATCGTGTTCGTGACCGCCGATCCCACGGCAGCCGTGCCGGCGTTCGATGTGGAGGCGGTGGACTTTCTGCTCAAGCCGTACGATGCGGCGCGTCTGGCTCGCGCGCTTGATCGGGCGCGTGCAGCGATGGAGAGGCGTGAGCGCGGCGCGGGCGGCGCGGGCGGCGCGGGCGGCGCGGGCGGCGGGGACAGCGACGCGATCACAGGTGATACCGCCGAGCCGAGGGGCGCAACCGGCCCCAAACGGCGCTGGCGTGAACGGTTTGTGGTGGTACAGGGTCGTCGCCGGTTCCTGGTGCCGGTCACTGCCGTCACCCGGATCGAAGCTGACGACAACTACGTTGTGCTGCACTCGACTGGCGCCCGACACTTGGTGCGCCATTCCCTGCGCGCGCTCGAACGCGAACTCGATCCCGCACTATGGGTCCGCGTGCATCGTTCCGCGATGGTGCGCCGAGCCGAGATTCGCGAGGTGGTGACACGTCCCGATGGCGATTGGGAGGTGCACCTCGCCGATGGAACCACGGTACGGGTCGGGGCCACGTACCGCGACCGGTTGCGCGCGCGCTGACGGCTGAGCTGCCACGCAGCGGCCGAGACGCACGCGCAACCGGATCACGCTGCATTCCCTATGGATTCCGCGGTGACGCGGGAACGAGCGTGCCCGGGCGGACCAGCCGCTGCGGCGCCGCGCCAGCCGATGACGCGCCCGACGAACGAACGGCGGGGGATGCGTCCGCACCCAATCTCGGCGAGAGCGAGACCTCATCGGTAATCAGGAACGGTGCCTTGCCATCGGTCACGATCACCTTGGCGTTCGGGCTGCGCGCCAGTTCGCGGAACGCTTCGATGGATTGATACGTGATGATGGTGGGCGTGAGTCCCTGCGCGATGATGGCCCACGAATCACGA
>JBBRDP010000289.1:0-4217 GCA_038203795.1 Gemmatimonadales bacterium | reverse complement strand
CGCACGCCGCTGGCGGCCTGATCGGCGGTGAGTCGCTGACGGGCGAGGGCGAGGTTGCGCTCCAGCGCCGTGCGCACCAACTCGTCGAGGATCTGGGCGGCGGTACCGGGCCCGGTATCGGCCGGCTGGGCGGCGAGCGGCCGGGCGGCGGTCGGCGGCGTGGCGAGCAGTGGCGCGGCGAGCAGTGGCGTGGCGAGCAGCGGCGCGGCGAGAAACGCGACCAAGAGCGCGACAGGGAGCGCCGTCGACCTGAGCGGTCGGACACACATCGGAGGGACGGCTGGAGGATGAGACGGGCGAGCGTCGGTGTACATCGATCTATCGCGTAACAGTGTTAGGTAATCAGGCATGAAAACACCCCGTCGAAGCGGGGCTCGTCGAACAAACTCACGCAGGGTCAGGCGGGGTCAGCGTTTGGTTTGGCGGTCGATACAGCAGAAGTCGAGTGGTGTTGGGACGTGTGGATCACAGCGCCCCGTGCCGTCGGGTCCCTCGAATCATGACGTCGATCAACAGACGGATGGTGGCCCGCGGGTCGCGCCATTCGATCCAGGGGTCATCCGCTTTGGCGATAAAGAGCGAGACCATACCGTGCAGTCCACTCCAGAACAGCTGCGCCAGCTGGTGCTCGTCCTGAAACTCGGGGCGAAACAACCCCTTCCTGAGCCCTTCCTCGACGGTCATCACGAGAAATCCGTAGGCGTCTTGCTCGGGATTGTTCTTTTCGATTCTTTCGACATTCACGAGGGAGTGTGCCGTTTGTGTCATGAACATGAATCGATACTGGCTCGTATTTTCGAGCCCAAAATCGGAGTACGCTACGCCCATCCGCTTGATGCGCTCCAGCGGATCCGCAATCTCGCCAATCTGAATCAGCGCCGCCGCCAGCGCCTGGAAGTCGAGGTAGCACAGCTCCTCGATCAGCGCGTCCTTGTCCCGGAAATGATGGTAGATCGCCGTGGGCGTGTACTCAATTCGCGACGCAATCGCCCGCATCGTCGTCGCCTCGATCCCGTTCCGCACGAACAACTCCCGCGCCGCGTCGAGAATACGCGCGCGCGTCTCCTCTTTCTGTCGGACACGCCGAGCCACGGAACCGGCCGGCTGGGGGCGAACATTCGATGCCATGCGCTTAGCCTAACACCGTTAACCTAACGCCGTCAAGTGAGTCACCCACCCGTGCCGAAATCCGAAATGAGTGAACCGTACACCGTAAACCGTCCACCCAAACCGTAAACCAAAAGCGCGATCCCGAACCCCCACGACGTCGGTCCTAATGGCGGCAGTTCACCTACGGCATCACCACACGCCAGTTCGCTGACAGTTCAGTGCGCTCCCATGCAAACCGCAGCACCCCCGACGCCGCTTCCGGCGGCTGTCCCTGCGGGCTCACGTTGGGCACCAACCACACCGTGAAGCTCTCAACCAGATCATTGAGCGCGCGACGCTGCAGCGGAATACGCCCCACATCCTGCTCGGCGCGGTAATCCGTCCCCCACTGTCCCGTTTGCCGGTTCACGATCAGCTCCCATCCGGACGCACTCGGCTTCGCGAACAGCGTATACTCTCCTCGCGGAATGCGCGTGCCGCCGATCTCGAGATCCACATCGGTGGTGAGATGCGTCGCGAGGTTGGCACCGAGCCGCCAGACACTGTCCATCGGCACGAGAGCACTGCCCATCACGGTGCGTCCACGCGCGTGTGGCTGTCCGTATTCAATGCGGATCACCGCCGGTCCGGCAAGCGCTGATGCCGTCGGGAACCAGCGTCCGCCAATCATACGTCCGTTCAGTCGTACTTCAACCGATGCCTGCGTGCTGGCCGACGCACTCGGCACGGGCGGGCGCGGCGGTTGGGCGTTGCCGCTCTGCTGTGCATGAGCGGGACCAAACGGAGCGACTACCACCATCGCGGCCACGAGCACCTTCGTAAATCCAGTCCGCGTCATTTGGGCGCTCCGTCGAGCTGTCGAATGGTCTTCGTTGAGGCGGGACGCTCACGCTGGAGCCGAGCCGCCACGTTTTCCGCCTGCGTCATCGCGCGCAGCACATTCTCGCCGGCGAGCTGCTTGAGTTCGTCATCGCTCCAACCGCGGCGCATCAACTCAGCCAGCAGGCCGGGATACTTGGACACATCTTCCAGCCCCTGTACCACATCGGTGATGCCATCGTAGTCGCCGCCGAGCCCGACATGCCCTGAACCGGCGATGTGTTTGATGTGTTCGATATGGTCGGCCACATCCGACAGCGTGGCGCGCGGCAGCGGATTGGCTTCACGAAACGCGGTCACCGCGTTGAACTGCGCATCGGCGTCGCTACCGGCGGCAGCGCGCACCGCACTCAGTCGCGCGCTCCAGTCGGCCACCTTCTGCGAGGAAAACCCTGGCACGAAGGTCACCATCACCACGCCGCCGTTGGCCGATAACCGACGCAGAATGCTGTCCGGCACATTGCGCCCCACATCCGTGAGTGCACGGGCGTTGGAGTGTGAAAAAATAATGGGCGCCTCACTCACACCGAGCGCATCACTCATCACACCGGGCGACGTGTGGGAGAGATCTACGAGCATGCCGAGTCGATTCATCTCGCGCACCACTTCACGTCCGAACTCCGTGAGTCCGCCGTGACGATGCACATCACCTGCGGCATCGGCCCAGTCGAGGGTGACGTTGTGCGTGAGCGTCAGGTAGCGCGCACCGAGATCGTAGTACGCACGCAGTGCGCCGAGTGAGTTCTCGATGACGTGCCCGCCTTCCATGCCGAGCACCGAGCCGATGCGCCCCGCCTTGTGCGCGTCGCGCAACGCCTGCGCCGTGAGTGCCCACTGCAAGTCACGTGGATAGCGGTCGATCACGCGTCGGGCGATGTCGATTTGCTCCAGCTGCACGCGGGCGTATCCCGAGTCGGCCACTTCGCCCGGTACGTACACCGACCAGAACTGCCCACCCACACCGCCCGCACGCAGTCGCGCCATATCGGTGTGTCCGGGCGTCGGTTTCATGAGGTCGTACGCGACGACATCGAGCGGCGCGTTGGCGTACTGGCGCATGGCCCACGGGAGATCGTTGTGCCCGTCTACCAACGGCACGTCGCGCAGCAGTGTGCGGGCGTGCGCCACACGCGTGGCGAGATCAGCGGTGCGCAGGGGCTGCTGCGCGTGCAGCGTCGGTCCCATCAGTGCGCAACCCACGGTGAGTGCAACCATTGCACGACCGGTGACAGTTGGACGCGCCGCGCGGAGATGCGCGCCTCGCGAGAGCAGATAGGTCAGCATCCAAGTCGCTCCAGATAGTGCGGCAGCATTTTGCGCCACCATGGCCAATCGTGATTGACGTCGTGTCCCCACAAGTCGAATACATGTCCGATGCCTTTGCGATCGAGCAGGTCATGAAAGGTTCGCGTGGCATCGGGCGCTTCGTACGCGCCCTGTCCGGCCACCAACGCAATGCGTGTGTGATGACGCAGCGTGTCGAGCGGCCCCCCTTCGAGGTTGGACACGTACCACATGGGATTGTTGAAGTACGTGTTCTCGTTCGAAAACCCCTTGAAGTAACTCGGCGACAAATCATAAAACCCACTCATGCCGATGACGCCGCCGAACAAATCAGGGCGACGGAAGAACGCGTTGGCCGCGTGAAAGCAGCCGAAGCTCGCGCCGGTGGTGATCGGACGTGCGCCCGCGTCGTTTACGGCGTGTCGCATGTACGGCACGACTTCGTCTTCGACATAGTGCGAATACAGAGCCTGTCGGCGGGCCTGTTCCGGTACCGGCATCGTGCGATCCATCCACGCGAGGCGGTTGATACTGTCAATCGAGAACACCTGCACGCGACCGGCCCCGATCAGGGGCTCGATGGCCTTGATCAACCAGAACCGCTCGTTCTCGAGGTAATCGGCGGCGGCGGTGGGAAAGAGCAGCACCGGCTGCCCGCCCCACCCATAGTGAACGATGGGCATCTCGAGGCCGAGAGCAGGGCTGCGCCAGCCGGCGAGGCGGCGGGGAATTCGGGGGTCTACGTACGAGGGCATGCCTGAAAGGTGCAGGGAGCACGCGCTTGGGGCAACGGTAGAACGCTGGTGAGCACGCCCCCATATTGCCCGCATGACACCAGCGAAAAAAGCACCGAAATCGATGCCCTACGAGCAGGGCAAGTGGGCGCACGTGTTTGCGCGCAGTCGCGGCGAACGCCGGTATTGGCTCGTCAAGTCCGAGCCGGA
>JBBRDP010000288.1:0-4244 GCA_038203795.1 Gemmatimonadales bacterium | reverse complement strand
GAGCAGTGCCTCAGCGTCTCGTGTCTGCGCGTGCCGCGCTCCCGCGCCCACCCGAAGCGCAGTCTGCGCAGCCAACGCCCAAACCCTCGCACTGTCGCGCATGCCTTGCGCCGCGAACGCGTGCGCGAGGTACAGATCGGCCAGCCCAACATCGGCGCTGCGCGTACCGGTGAGTGAATCGGTGTCGGCAATCATCCGCATGAGTCGGGCGTACGTGACGGCGCGTTCGGGCGCGCGCTGACTCAACAGCAACGGTGTGAGTGTGCGCAGCGCGGTCCACGATTTCCGATTGGTTGGTGGTATGACCAACACACTATCCATCGTCATCACGCGCTCCAGCAGCACGACCGCGCGCGCCGTATCCTGCTTGGCTGCGGCAATGAAGGCAGTGAGGATCAGGCTGTCGCGATCGGTGGGACGCTTGAGCGCGCGCATCATGGCGAGATAGCGCGTCAGAATCGGCGCGGCTTCGGTGCCACGCCCAAGCTTCGCGAGGCTGCGGATCACGCCAAACGTGGCGCGAAATTCGACCACCGGACTGTTGCGACGTGCGGCGCCGGCGGCGACCGCGCGATACCAAACCAGTGCGGAGTCGGTCTGGTCATCGGAGAGCAGCTCCGCCGCGAAGTTGTAGCCGGTTACCGGATTGATGCCGGTCGCCGAGTCGGCCGATCGGAGCAGCTCGTTCACCCGACGTAACACCGGAAGTACCGTCGCACGCTCGCCAAGCTCGCTCTGTGCTTGCGTGAGATTGGCCAACACGGCCGTCGATGGGAGCGAGCCGTCAAGACCCATGCGCGCCAGCCCGCTTCGCTGCAGCTCCAGTTCGGCCACGGCTTCCCGGGCGCGGTTGAGGTCAACCAGGCGTCCGGAGAGCGCGACGCGCGTACTGATCATCTGCATGGTGTTGCCGCGCCCGCCCGCCTCAAGCGCGGCGATGGCTTGTCGGGTGAGGATCAGGGCTGAATCCGTCACGTCCAGATTGTCGAACAACCGCGCGCGCGCCATCAAGCAGGTGACGCGGTCAACGGGGCTGATGGCCCCATTGGCAGCGGCGGCGATGACATTGCTCCGCTGTATCTCACGCTGTGCGAGATCGAGCGTTTGCCCTTCGGAATAGTGCAGCGCGAGGGCGCATGCGGTGGCGTACTGCGTTGCCGCATCCGTGGATGTGCGGGCGACCGAATCGGCGCGCAGCAACAGCGTTCGCTCCTCCTCCCGGAGCTCGAGCTCCGCGTAGCGATCCGCGAAGTTCATCAAGAGCGATACCGTGATTCGCGGATCGGTAGTTTGCCCCGCCTCAAACGTCTGCACGCCCTTGTCCAGCAACTGCTTCAGGTTGAGTGGGGTCGTGCTGATTTGCGACAGCAGGACTGTTTGGAATTGGCGAATGGTTTCCGCGCGCTCTGATTGAAAGAGCGCAAGATCGCGCTCACGTCTTGCCTGCTGCGCCTGCCGAACGGCCACGCCAGCGGTCGCCAGCAACGCCAGCATCGCCACCGACGCGCTGGCCACGCCCACCACATGGCGCTGCGCGAAACGGCGCATCCGATAGCTCAACGTGTCGGGACGCGCCCGCACGGGCTTGTGCTCCGCATACCGCTGCACGTCGTCGTTGAACGCGGCCGCCGTTTCGTAGCGTTCGCTGGGTGCCTTCTTCAAGGCTTTGCGAAGCACCGTGTCGAGATCGCCAAGACTCGTGCGACGCGGTTCGGTCTCGAGCGTCGTGCGCATGATCTCGGCGGCCGTGCGACTGTCGCCGGCCGTTGGATGCGCCCCCGTGAGGAGCTGATACGCCACCACGCCAGCGCTATACGTGTCGCTGGCGGTGCCGATTGCGTCACCACGCAGTTGCTCGGGCGACGCGAACAGTGGCGTGAGCGCGCGTGACCCGTCCTCCGTTACGGTGGATGGTCCGTCGGTGGGTGATTGAAGGAGTTGTTTGCCAATCCCGAAGTCCAGCAGCGTCAGGCGACCGTCGGGACGCACGAGGATGTTCGACGGCTTGAGGTCACGGTGGACAATCAGTTGCGCATGGGCATGACTGATCGCCTCGAGCATTTGTTGAATCAGCTCCAGCCGCTGCCGCTGGGTGAGCTTTCGTTGCTGCGCGTACACATCGAGCGGAACGCCGTTAACGTACTCCATGACCAGAAACGGCTGCCCCGCCTCGGTGACGCCAGCGTCGAGCAAGCGCGCGATGTTGGGGTGCGAGAGCGTGGCCAGCAGCGTGCCTTCGCTGCGGAATCGCTCAAGGGCGAGTGGCGTGACGCTGGACAAGTGCAGCAGCTTGACCGCGGCGCGTCCGGAAAACGTCCCGTCGGCGCGGTGGGCCAGCCAGACGGTGCCCATCCCACCTTGACCGATGAGTTCATCGAGCGTCCATGCCCCAACCGGTGTGCCCGCCATCGAGGTGGCCCACCCACCCAACAGTTGCTCAAGCGAGTAACGGCCCGGGCCGCTGTGCGGAACCTCGCGCGACGCGTTGTCCTGGGCGAGGTCTTGCGCCAGCAGTTTGGACAGCGTGTCGATGACCTCGGGGCTCTCGTCGCGCAGGCTCGCCAACCACTCCGTTCGAAGTTCCGGAGCAAGCTCGAGCGCCCGATCAAGGAGCGGCCCCACACGAGCATACAAAACGGGGTCGAGCGGTCGTGCGTCGGGCATGCGCGGAGGGGTCAGGGTTTGCAGCGGCAGCTACCTGCTAAGCTGCCGATACAATGCGTCCCTGTCTACATCGGAAAAAATGTGAAATATCCGACATCCGGCGAGGAGTCTCTCGGGCGCCCTGCACGGGCATCCTACGCCACATTGGCCATCGCGGGCGGCGTCGCCGCCATCCGCCCACACGTCGCGTCCAGGTGCTGCGCGAAGAACGCCCCCACACGCTCCAGATAGTCGGCGTTGGCCACGCCAAACGACGAAAGGTGTTTGTGGCCGTCGGTGAGCCAGATGGCACTCTCGCCAGCCTGCGCCAGCATGTGCGCGTGATGTACCGGAACGAACGGATCGTGCTCGGCGTGAATCACCAACGTTGGCCGACCACGCAGGCGGCGCATGTTCTCGTGGGGCGCATCATGCAGCAAGTTTTCGCCCGTGAGCGCACGCGCGGCGACCAAGGCGCCGGCGAGTACAAACAGCGGCAGCCTGGTGAGCCGAGTAAACTGGGCGGCGAGCACCTCGTGGAGGGACGCGAAGGCGCTGTCGGTGATCAGGGCGCCAATGGCCGGCTCCTCGGCGGCGGCGGCAATCGCGCTCGCGCCTCCCATCGACGCGCCCAGCACACCAATGCTGCCTGACGAATAGCCGCGCATGCGCAGAAAGTCGACCGCACCGAGAATGTCACGGCGCTCCCGCCGCCCAAAGGTGAGTCGAGCGCGATCACTTTCTCCGTGTCCGCGCAAGTCAACCATCATCACACTCAATCCGCGTGTGATCAGCTCCAGCACCAGCGACTCCGTGGTGCCGCGCAGTTCGTCCCCGCGGCATGCATCTCGTCCGTGCACGAGCAGCACCACCGCGGACGCGCCAGGTGCTCGCCGATACGACGCGATGAGTTGCAGCGACTCGCCGCGAGCGTGAAACTGTACGCGTTCATAGGGAGATCCGCAGTGTGCATGTGGCTGCACACGGCGCGGCGTGGTGAACAGGTGCGCGACCACCACCGCAATGAGCGTGTAGAGCAGGAGGAAAAACACACCCGCGCTTTCCATGAGGTGGAGCATGCTGGTTTCCGAGTCAGGTGTCGCGACCGCGTGGTGCCGTCACGTACCAAGACAATCGGAAAACGCGCCCCAAACACGACATCCCCGGTCAGCGCCCGTGCACACGCTCGGCCTACGGCGAGCGGCGCGGGTCTGTCGGTCCGGGATCCAACACGCCATTGTCCAGTGACCGTCGCAGCAGCAGGCGCGCCTTTTTCCAATCACGCTGCACCGTGCGCTCAGACACGCCCCGTAGCGCGGCAATTTCATTGAACCCAAAGCCGCAGAAGAAGTGCAGGTCGACCAACTCCGCCAACGCGCGGTCGAGCGCAGACAGCGCCTCCAACGCATCGCCGAGTGCTTCGATGTCAGCCCCGGCAGTGACGTCGGCGTTCGCAATCTGCGTGAGTGTATCGATCCCGGTGATGTGAAACGCACCGCCGCGCTTTTGCGCCTGTCGATTTCGGACATAGTCGATCACGAGCCCGCGCATCGCCCGGGCCGCGTACGCCATGAAGCGTGCCCGGTCGGGGTACTCGGCGC
>JBBRDP010000287.1:0-4255 GCA_038203795.1 Gemmatimonadales bacterium | reverse complement strand
TCACCGTGGTTGGCAACGATGTCCGGGTCGACATGTCGCTCACTTCACCGGGCTGCCCGTCCGGTCCGGAAATCATGGGCGAGGCCGAAAAGGAGTTGCGAACCCTACCGGGCGTTGGCGAGACGGTCGTGAATCTCGTGTGGAGCCCGGCTTGGACGCCGGAGCGCATCGAACCGCGCGTCCGGGCCTACATGGGGTTCTAAGCGGCTGCTTGCCTCAGCGCGGCCTGTCGGCGTTCGGCCCGAACCGCGCGCACTAACGACGCGACAATCGGTGCAAGCAGCAGCGCTCCGCCCCAAAGCGCCACGTCGGCCAGGTTGAACACCACGACAGCGCCGGGAATCTGCATCCCGAGAAAGTCGGGCACCCCCCGCGGCTCCACCAGCAGGCTGGCAAGATTGCCAGCCGCGCCGCCCGCAATCAGTCCCATGCCGAGCAGCGCTCGCCGGTCGACCCTCGCCAACGGCACTACGACGCTCGCCACCAGCGCGATGGTGAACGCGGTCCCGACCACGTTGATCAACCACGTATACGGACCGAGCGAGATGCCGCCCGCCGCGCCCGTGTTGAACACGAGCATGAACGAGAACCAGTTCGAGAGCACGATCGCGCCCTGGTCCAACGCGCCCGTGGCCCACTGTTTCGTGAGCAAGTCCAGCGCGAGCGCGACCACCGATATCGCGCCGAATTTCGCCGTCAGAGTGGTCGCGGACAGTGACGGGAGAATGGGGGTGCTGAGCGCCGTAGACATTCGACGTATCCTCAGAGTGCCGCAGTGAGCGAGCAGGGCGCAGTCTTGCCCTTGGTTACCCTTGCTCCTGTGCACCCATCGTGCCGAAACCCAAACGGATGAGAGCGCTTGGATTATCAAGCCAAAACGTTGACTTGAATGGGTTTCCGATTTCTGTATAGAGGAAACTTGTGTCCTCACAGGATTCAACAAGCCACGAGTGTGCGTCTTCTCCCCACGCACTGTTGACTGAACGCAACATTTTCAACCCGTTGCGCCCAGTCTACAGTTTGTTAATCCTCAGACTTGTACGGCGAGTCGTCGACCTTTCCCGCCGAACGGCTCGGCACGTTCGTCGCCACTTCAGGCGCGTCAACCTCAGCCTCTTCCGGCAACGCGGAGAGCTGCACCGAGACGGGGGCCGTCACCTTGATCGGCGCCGCGCGGCCACCTCCGCTGCGCAGCGACTTCATGAAGCCTTCCCCGAGCACTTCCACTTGCCAACGCCGCATCTCCGGAATCTCTTGGAACGCCTCGAGACTGGCTGGCATCTTGCGCGCCACCGCCTCCATGCGATCGCGCGAACAGAGTACGCCCGGGTCAAGCGCAAGCCGTTCGGCCGCCGCATCCCGGATCGCCTTGAGGCGCCCCACGCGATCGTCAAAATCGGGATCCCGATCCCATCGCACCGCTTTCGGGAATCGCGGCAGATCGGATTCGGGCACGGCACTGCCGCGTCGCACGGCGTCGAGCACACCCTGCCTACGCGACTCCGACATGGAGCGCGGAAACCCTTTGACTTTCGACAGCTCCGAAGACGACGCCGGGGCCTGTCTCGCCACGTCCAGCAGCACTTCGTTGCCGGCCACACGGAACGTCGCGCGGTCGAGTTCGCGCGCGATGTCATCGCGCCACACCACCAACTCGCGCAGAAGCGCCAGCTCACGCCGTGTGAGATCGCGAGCGCCCTTCAGCTTGAGAAACGCCTGCGATTCATCGCCCGACCATTGCGTGCCCTCGGCGCGTTCGAACTCTTCCTGCGCCCAGTGCCAACGCCCTGCCTTCTCGAGGTCGGCACGCAAACGCGTGCGCAGATCGAGCAGCCAGCGCGTATCGAGCGCTGCGTACTCCAACATATCCGCCGAGAGCGGGCGCATCGACCAATCGGCGCGCTGATGTTTTTTGTTTAGCTTGATGCTGAAAAACTGTTCGAGCAGCGCGGCCAGTCCGAACGCGCGCAACCCGAGCAATTGGGAGGCGACGCGCGTGTCGAACAGCGCATTGACCTGCCAGCCATAGTCCTTGCGCAACAGCCGCAGGTCGTAGTCGGCGTCGTGCAACACGACCTCGACCTTGCGGTCTTGCAGCAGTTTTCCGAGCCGCTCCGGTGTGCCGATGGGCAGCGGATCGATCACGGCGTGATGCTGCTCCGTGGAGAGCTGGAGCAGGTAAATGCGATCGACGAAGCGATGAAAGCTCGCCCCCTCGGTGTCGATGGCAATCGCGCGCGGCTGACCGAGTTCGGTCAGAAAACGATCGACGGCTTCGATGGAATCGAGGTACAGTGGCGCGGCTTGGGGCACGATAATCTCGGGAAACGGCGCACGTTGTGCGCGCCTGATGCAAGCTATTCGGGCGACAAGGCTCTTGGCACGGGGCACAGGCAATCTTCGGTCGGTGCGCCAAACGATTGTCGCGAAGATCGGCCGTTTGTGTCATTTGCACTTGCTAGGCGATGTGGGCGGCAGATGATTATGCCATGCCTCTCGACACCACTCCGACAGCACCGCTCCCCCCGACCGACGCTTCCCCGTCTCCGGATCCATCGGACGACACGACCGGCCGCACGCGCTGGCGCTCAGGGGACGTGGCCCGGGGGGCGCTCATCGTACTGGCCGTCTGGCTGGGCCTGCAGCTGCTCTGGAGCGCCAACGTGCTCGCCTTCGTGGTGTTTCTGGGCGTGTTGTTCGGGGTGGCGGTGGCGAGCGGGGTGGATCGGCTGCACGCACTGGGCCTGCGCCGCGGCATCGCGTCGGCGCTGCTGGTCTTCGGCGTAGTTGGGGGATTGGGGCTGAGCGTCTGGCTGATGGCTCCCACGCTCACCACGCAGGCCCGCGAGCTGCGCCGTGACCTGCCTGAGGCGCTGGGCAAATTGCAGGCGCTCGTGAACAAGCAGGAGTTTGGCTTTCTCGACCCGTTTCTGCGCACTCCATCGGTTGACGGTCTCGACTCGGCGAACCTGAACGACTCCGCCGCTGCGGTCGAAGACTCCGACTCAACGCGAAACGCACGCACTGGTAGGGCGGCGGCCCCGCGACCAATCGCCTCGGCCCCGCCGCTGCCGGACAGCGCCGCACTGAAAACCATCGAAGAAATTTCGCGCGCGATCGATGATTCGCTGGCCTCGCGTCTGCCGCAGTCGCGCGCAGTCGATTCCGCTCTGTTTCTGCCCGGACGTCCCGTCCGGCCCGGCGCCGAGCTGACGAACCAGGACACCGTCGCGCCGGCGACGGGCACGCTCTCGGAGAAACCGTCGATTGACCTGGCCGCTGAACTGGAAGCGCGCACCACGTTTCTGCGCGACAGTCTGCGCAAAGCCATGGCCACCAATGTCGCGGCGGCCGAACGCCGCGCCCGGGAAGAGCTGATTTCGGCCGGTGTGGCGGCTGGCCCGCGAGAACCCACGCGGAGCGAACTGCTGGCGCGTCGCTTTACCTCGGGTCTGGCCGGCTCATCGAGTCAGCTCTTCTCACTTGTTTCCGGCACAATCATCGTTTTTGGCGGTGTCGTGTTGATCATGTTTCTGGCGATCTACATCGGCGCGGAACCCAAGCTGTATTTACGTTGGGCACTCTCCGTCGTGCCGGCACGTCATCGTGCGAATGTGGGTGTGGTGTGTGAAGGCATCGCCATGGTGCTGCGCAAATGGTTGGTGACACAACTCATCGCGATGATCGTGATCGGTGTCGTGTCAACGGTGGCGTTGTTGCTGCTTGATGTGCGCGCCGCGTTCGTCCTTGGATTCATTGCCGGCCTGCTCGAGTTCGTGCCAACGATTGGTCCCGTGCTCGCGGCCATTCCGGCGATTGCGATGGGATTCGTGGACTCGCCGCAGAAAGCGTTGTTCGTGCTGATCGCGTATTGGGCGATTCAGTTTCTCGAGAACAACCTGCTCATTCCCGCGCTCATGCGAGGCGAAATGGATTTACCTCCCGCGATCACACTGGTTGCGCAGGCATTGATGGGTGTGCTGTTCGGATTTCTGGGATTAGTGGTCGCCGTACCGCTCACGGCGGCGGTACTGGTGCCGCTCCGCATGTACGCGGCCTCACAGGATGTGCGGGAACGCGCCCTCATCCGCGCGGCGAATGCGAGCGACTGATGCGGTCGGTGCCTTCGATTTTGACGGCGACGATGCGCTCAGCGAGCGTTGACGGTATTGTTGGAGCGTTGCAGGCGATTCGCGACCGACCGGTTGCCCGCCGCAACTGCGTGTTTCTCCAACTCCCCGTGTTGATGTCGACA
>JBBRDP010000286.1:0-4277 GCA_038203795.1 Gemmatimonadales bacterium | reverse complement strand
GGTGCCACGACGCTCGCGCGGGAACGCATCGGCGATCATTGACACGGCCGATGGACCGAGCGTCGCCTCGCCCACACCGACGCCAATGCGCAACACGAACAGTTGCGTAAAGGTCCGGGCGAGTCCGCTGAGCGCCGTCATGGCACTCCAGAGTACCGCGCCCACGGCCACAATCGCGCGTCGACTGCCGCGGTCTGCGAGACGGCCAATGGGAATGCCGAGGACGGAGTAGAACACGGCGAAACTCAGTCCCATGAGCAACGAGACTTGTGTATCCGACACGCCGAGATCCCGCTTGATCGGCTCCACGAGCAGCGACAGAATTTGCCGATCGACGAAACCGCTCACGTTGGCGAGCGTCAGCACGGCCACGACGTACCAGGCGTGACCGCTGGTGAGCATCGCATGGGCGACCGGCGGCGCGGGAACCTCGGGGTCTTTCATGCGTGAAGCATGGCATCCTGCACGCGTTGATGGGAGATTGCGTGCATGAACCGCGCCGACGCCCCGTTCCGTGTAGTTGCCGAACAGCTGTTGCCACATGGCCGCTTGGCGGCGGTGCAGCTCCCTGACGCGTCCTCCCACGCCACGCTGCACGAGGCGTTGGAGGACGGCGCGAACGCGCTGCTCACCGCCGAACGTGAGCTCGCACAAAGGCTCGCGGTACCACGACGCATAGCGTTCATCGGCGGACGGCTCGCGTTGCGTACCGCGCGGTCGTCGGTGATGCCGACATCACGCGAACTCGCGGTATTGCGTACATCGCGCGGGGCGCCGCTGATGCCACCTGGGATCCTGGGCTCGGTCAGTCACAAGCGCCGTCTGGCCGTCGCGCTGGCCGCGCTCCCCACGACCGAAATTCACACGATCGGAATCGACATCGAAGAAATCCCCGACGAACGGGATTGCGCGCGCCTGGATCTCGCGCCAAAAATTCTGACCCCGTTTGAGCGTCGCGAGCTCTCGTCGTTGGAGGCGCGTGACCTGTTGGCGTACCGCGAAGCCGTTCGTTTGCGCTTCGCGCTTAAAGAAGCGGTGTACAAGTGCATCGACCCGTACGTGCAGCGGTACGTGCGATTTCAGGAAGTTGAGGTGTTTCCTGAAGACGCGGGTCCCACCGACGTGCGCTTGTCGCTCCCGGAATTCGCGGGGCGAAGCGTCACAGTTCATGCGTGGTGGTCGCGACTCGACGCGCACTTGATCGCGACGGCGGTGTGTTCGCCGGTTGCGTAGCGCGAGTTATTCCTTGAGACATCGCAAGCACCAACTCGCGCGCCGGTGCAGAGGCCGACGCGCTGCGGGCTCGCTCCGTTCGCTCAGTTCGTGATGCTCACGAGTTCCACATCGAACACCAGTGTTGCATGGGGTGGGATGCTCCCCGCTCCTTGCGCGCCATATCCGTAGTCTGAGCCGAGTACGAGTAGACGCCGCCCACCAACACGCATGCCGGCCACGCCGATATCCCAACCCGAAATCACCCGACCGGCCCCCAGGGTGAAGGGGAACGGATCGCCAGAAGTGCGATTGCTGTCGAACTCCTGACCGGTGCGCAGCCATCCGGTGTAACGCATCCGCAGCGTTCGGCCGGTCGTTGCCTCCGCGCCCGTGCCCACCACCAAATCCTGCACGTACAATCTCGGCGCGCGCTCCGTCATGTTGGCGAGGTTCACGCCCAGCGCCGAGGCGAACACTTCGGTGGACGGGTCGGACGGACCGGTTGGGTTGCCCGCATCACTATTCGAGCAGGCCGCGACGGAAACACAGAGCAGCACGGCGAGCGCGAAGCGCGCGATTGTACGAGCGGAAAAGGCCAGAAGAGACATGAGCGCTTGCAAAAAGGTTGCGGTGAGAAACAAGAGAGGTGTGCCTATCGGCGCTCGGCAACATGCATCGCGACGCCGCCCGCTAACCAGCGTTTCACGGTGAGCACGCGAAAGCCATTGTCCTCAAGCGCTCGGGAAAACGCCTGCCACGACATGAAGTGCTCGATAGAACGCGCAATGTAGCCATAGACCACCGGCGAACGATGCCAGGTCCATCCCACGATATTGCCGGCGGCCGAGAGGTAGGTGAGCAAGGCCACGCGCCACGGGGCGAACTCCGGGCGGTAGAAATCGAGCGTCACGTACGTGCCACCGGTTTTCAATACACGCGACGCTTCCCGAATAGCCACTGCGGGGTCCGGCGCGTTGCGCACCGCGTAGCCGGCGGTTATCGCGTCCACGCTGCTGTCTGGCACTGCCAGCGCCGACATGTCGCCCGTGGCCACACACACCGAATCGGCCGCATCCCGATCTGCGCCCTGCAGCCGTGCCAGCGCGAGTCGGGTCATCGCGTGCGAGGCATCCACACCCAGCACCTGCAACCCAGGATGCCGGGATCGCAGCGCGCGGGTGATTCCGATGGCCAGGTCGCCCGTGCCGCAGGCCAGATCGAGCAGCTGCGGTGCCGGACCGGCCGTCTCCAGCCGCGCGGCCACCACGCGCAGCGCCTCGGCTTTCCACCGCGCGTCCATCCCGAAAGAGAACGCACGGGTGAAGGCGTCGTAGCGAGGCGCGATGACGTCGAACATGGGCGTGACGAACGCCTGCTTGCGCGCCGGATCGGCCAGATAGGCCTCCAGATCGAGCGCACCAAGTTGTTGCGCGGCCGATCGTTCTATTGCAGCGGGTGCAAAAGCGGACCCGGATGGGCGATCTTTTGAAGTATGACTCACCAGAATACGATAGTCGAAGTCTCGCCGGTTGCCATGCGTCGCCGTTCGGGTCGCACCAGCCGCGACGTGCTCATGGCACTCGCGGGGGGCGCCGTCGCGCTCGCCGTGGTGTTCGCCGTTCGTGATCGTCTCCCTTCCGCTGCCGCGCCGCCATCGGCCGAGCTGTCGCGCGAGGCGGTGACCAACGAAGCGGCGGCCACCATCAACGCGCTGGCGGGCGAGGCACCACAAGGCGCACTGGCCTCGAGTGCGCAGGGACTCGGGGCGTTTCCGGTGCATGATGTGGCTGGCGCAACGGTGCCCATCGTCAACAACGGCCAACCGGCCATTGTGATGATCAACTCGCGCACGTGCGGCTACTGCAAGATCGCGCTGCGCGACCTTGGCGAGTATGCCAAGGGTCGTCCGGTGCCGGGGCTTCGTATGCTCACGCTTGAGGGCGCGGCCGACGGCGCTCCGATGCTTCAGGAAGCGGGAATAACCGGCGCGGTTCCGCTTGGGCCGGCCACCTCGCAATCCCAGGTGCTGCTCACCTTCCGGTATCGTGGCACGCCTACGTTCGTTGCGGTCGATGCAGACGGACGCATTCGGGGCACCATGCCCGGCTACGCCGGCCCTGAGCGCATGGCCACGTGGTTCGATGTCATGCTCGGCGACCGCGTCGCTCCGTAACGGCGCTATTCAGCGCTATTCAGCGCTATTCAGCGCTATTCAGCGCTATTCAGCGCGCGAGAGGCGCCGGGCGTCGAAAGTAATCAGGATTGCGCACAGTGTGATCGTAACCGCCGACACCGCGCACCACGGGCAGAACGATTGCAGAATCACAAACTCCGCGTACTTGAGGCGGAGGGTGAAAAGCACCGCGCCCCAAATCAACAGCTGCAACGCGCGCGTGATTCTCAGATCATCGGCAAAGCGCGGATTGGTGCCAATCATCGCGAGCACAAACAGTGTCGCATAGCCAATCGTGCCGATCAAGGCGACATCCACGCCGAGGAACCAGCCGTACTTGCTCCCTTGCACGAGCGAGCAGCCGCCCGAGCCGCTGCAGGAAAGTGAACCGGCCTTGCCGAGCTTCCACAGGTGGAGATAAAGCGCGACCAGCCCTGAGATCAGGCTGGCTATCGCAATGAGCATGCGTTGCATGGCGTGCGCGAGTGAGACGTGAAAGGATTGCCCAAATATGAACGGCACGTACGTTGTGTCGCCATGACCCCTTCAACATCTGACACCACCACGCTCGCCCTCGCACGCATGCGTGCCGTCGCGCGCGCACGCTGGCGACTCGCCGGAGCGCTGACCATCTCGATGGTGTGTGTGTACTTCGGCTTCCTGTCGCTTGTGGCCTGGTCGCCAGGCCTTCTCGGAACGACGCTCGTGCCCGGACTCACGCTGGGTGTGCTGCTCGGCGCGCTCGTCATCGTCTGCGCGTGGGTGCTTACGTGGGTGTACGTGCGGTGGGCGAATGCCGTGTACGACCCGATGGTGGCCGAGCAGCGCGCCGCACTGCGAGTCGCGCAGACAGCCGCGCAGACAGCCGCGCAGGCAGTCGCGCAGACAG
>JBBRDP010000285.1:0-4285 GCA_038203795.1 Gemmatimonadales bacterium | reverse complement strand
CTCTTCACACTGGCAATCGCCGTGGGTTTACTGCCGCTGGGGACGGCGTTCACTTTCCCGTGCGTCACGGCGTTGCTCTCGCGCGTCATCAGCAGCGCTCAGCGCGGACTCTACATGGGCGTGCAACAAACGTTTGGTGGTATCTCGCGCGTTGTGTTCCCGGTGCTCTTCGGTTTTGCGTACGACCGCTTTGGCGAGCCGTCGCCGTTCTTCATTTCGGCGTCGATCGTCGCGCTCACGTTTTTTCTGGCACGCAATATTGCCACCTTTGCGCCGAGGAAGCGGCCGGCGTAACGCAAGCGCGGTTGTCCGTTGAATGGCAACGGCCCTCGTTCACATCGCGGGGCGTCCCACAAAGTCAGGACGCCTTCAGCCCCGGTTCACTGTCCAGCACGGCCTTCGCAATGTTGACCATGGGCACCGACTTGTCCTGACTCGTGCGCTGCATGATGCGGTAGGCTTCCTGTTCGGAGCTGCCCGTGCGGCGCATGAGAATGCCTTTTGCCCGCTCGATGAGCTTGCGAGCCTCGAGCTGGTCACGCGCCAGCTTTGCGTCCTGCCGAGCGGCCAGGAGTTCACGCGCGCGCGCGACCGCGAGGCGAAGCGTGGCATCGAGCGTGGCGGTCGGCACCGGCTTGGGCAGGAGCGCTACCGCATGTGAGCGCAGTGCGTCATCCGCCGAGAGTGAGAGGTTGGCGTCACCGGTGAACAGCACGATCGCAATACCGGGTGCCTGCTCGGTGATCTGATGCGCGGCGTCGAGTCCACTCGCGCCTCCGGGCATGTGCACATCGAGCAGCACGGCGTCGGGCGTGGACTCCACGGCCTGCCGAACGGCCTCGTCGCCGGTTTCCACTTCGGCAACCACAAGGTGGCCGAGGGACGTCAGCAGCTCGACGAGCGTTTCGCGGGCCGCGCGATCGTCTTCGGCCACGAGTACACGAATGGTGCCTGCAATATCATTCATCGGATGAATCGGTGACGGGTGGAACCTGCCATCAAACGAGCGCCGCCTCGAGCGCCGCCACGCGGCTGAGCACCGGGACAACGCTGTCTGGGTTGAGCGAAATGGAGTCGATACCAGCACGCACCAGGAACTCAGCGAACTCCGGATGATCGCTTGGCGCCTGGCCGCAGATGCCGACTTTGCATCCTACCGCGTGCGCGTCGACGATCAAACGCTCGATGGAGCGGGTCACAGCTTCGTTGCGCTCATCGAACAACTCGGCGAGCAACGCGTTGTCACGGTCCACTCCCAGAGTCAGTTGCGTGAGATCGTTGCTGCCGATACTGAAACCGTCGAATCGGATACCAAATTCCCGTGCCAGAATAATGTTGCTGGGAATCTCCGCCATCACATACACCTGCAGCTCCTGCTCTCCGCGCACGAGCCCGTGCCCGGTCATTTCCGCGAGCACCCGGTCCGCTTCTTCAAGCGTGCGACAGAACGGGATCATCACCACAACATTACGAAGGCCCATGGTCTCACGGACACGGCGAATGGCGCGGCACTCGAGCCCGAACCCGTCGCGATACTGCTCGCTATAGTAGCGCGAGGCACCGCGGAAGCCGAGCATGGGATTCTCTTCGTGCGGTTCAAACACGCGCCCGCCGATGAGATTCGCGTACTCGTTCGACTTGAAGTCACTGAAGCGGACAATCACCGGATGCGGCCACTGCGACGCGGCGATGGTGGCAATGCCGCTGGCCATCTGCGTCACGAAATAGTCGGGCGGCGAGGCGTAGCCTTTTGTCAGCTCGGCAATGATCGCACGGTCGGCTTCGCTCACACGTTCGGGCTGCAGCAGCGCCATCGGATGCACGCGTACCATGTGCTCGATCACAAACTCGATGCGCGCCAGTCCGACGCCGCGCGCGGGAAGTCGCCACCAGCGCATCGCCGCATCCGGATCCGCGATGTTGAGCATGATCTGCGTCTCGGTCTCCGGCAGCGCCGTGAGATCAACACTGGTTTCGTGAAACGCGAGCGTTCCGTCGTACACACGGGCAACCGTTCCTTCCGCACATGATACGGTCACCAATGCGCCATCATGAACACTCTCGGTCGCGTTGCCTGCGCCGACTATTGCGGCGATGCCAAGTTCGCGACTGACGATGGCGGCGTGACTCGTTCGCCCCCCC
The DNA here is from genome assembly GCA_038203795.1 of Gemmatimonadales bacterium. GTDB lineage: Bacteria > Gemmatimonadota > Gemmatimonadetes > Gemmatimonadales > Gemmatimonadaceae > JAABRT01. The sequence goes on along the minus strand of JBBRDP010000285.1, from coordinate 2,143 downwards.
GAGTCGGTAACGATCGCCGAGGCGCGCTTCATGAGCGGCACCCAATCCGGATCGGTCATGCGGGCGACGAGGATGCCTCCGTCTTCGAATCGCGCCGCTTCGGCCATGCTGGACATCACGAACACTTTGCCCGTGGCCACGCGCTGCCCCACGGCGATGCCGGTGGCGAGCACGGGACCCGTTTCGTCGAGTGTGAACGTGGTGAGCGAGTTATCGTCGTGCGAACGCACCGTTTCCGGGCGCGCCTGCACGATGAACATCGCGCGCGTCTCGCCATCGAGGGCCCACTCGATGTCCATGGGCATGCCGTAGTGTGACTCAATGGTTGCGCACCAGCGGGCGAGGGCGAGCACCTCGTCATCGGTGAGCACGAGTTGTGCGCGCTCCGTGGCTGTTGTGTCGACGTTGCTCGGCGCGCTGTGGGCGTCGAGCACCATCTTCACCGTCTTCGTGCCGACCGCGCGCTGGAGAATCGGCGTGACGTCGGGCTGCGTGAGCAGCGGCTTGAACACGCGCCACTCATCGGGTGTGACCACGCCCTTCACCACATTCTCGCCGAGTCCCCACGCGCCGTTGACCACGACCATGTTGCGGAACCCGGTTTCGGTGTCGAGCGTGAAGGCCACGCCGGCCGCACCGGTATCCGATCGCACCATGAGTTGCACCCCCACGGAGAGCGCCACTTTCAGATGCTCGAATCCGTGGAGCACGCGGTAGGTGATCGCGCGATCGGTATAGAGGGACGCGAAGCAGCGGCGCACGGCGTCGAGCAGCGCGTCGGCGCCAATGACGTTGAGGAACGTTTCCTGCTGTCCGGCAAAGCTCGCGTCTGGCAGGTCCTCGGCCGTCGCGGAGCTCCGCACCGCCACCGGCGGATCGACGCGCCCAGCGCGGTGCCCGAGCTCAACGTAGGCGGCGCGTATGAGGCTTACGAGTTCGGCCGGAAGCTCGCCCGCTTCGAGCGCGGCCCGGATGCGCCCTCCGACGTCGTGCAGCGCCGCACCCGCCTCGAGGCGGTCGAGCTCGGCGCGCATCTGTGGTTCGAGCAGGTTGTGGGCCAGAAAGGCGCGAAAGCCGTCGGCGGTGACCGCGAACCCTCCGGGCACGCGGATGCCCTCGGCGGTCAGGTGCTGAATCATCTCGCCCAACGACGCGTTCTTCCCTCCAACGAGTGCAAGGTCCGCTTTCGTGACCTGTTCAAACCAACGAAGCATCTGGCCTCCGGTGCTGCCGAATGGGGCGCTCAAGACGCCGCCATCGGGCAGCATTGCGTGCCGAGGCGGTGCGGCGCGTAGGTTGCCCGCCGTCATGTGCCTGAAGTTATGAACTCGGGGCGCGCGCACGGTCGGCGGTTGCCTGACACGGTGCAAGGGTAGCGACGACACGAGCGACAGCGCATTATCGCCCCATGTCGATCTTCGAACTTCTGGCGGTGCTCACAAGCATCACGGCCTTGTTTGCATGGGCCAACTTTCGCTACGTGAAGCTGCCGACCACCATCGGATTGCTGATCTTCTCACTGCTCGGCTCGCTGGTCCTGGTGCTCGCCGGCAAGGCCGGCTTTGTGGACCTCGCCGAGATCACGTTGTTTGTGAACTCGCTCGAGTTCGACGACGCGCTGCTCAACGGCATGCTGGGGGCGCTGCTCTTCTCCGGCGCCCTGCACATGAGCCTCGACCGGTTGCGTGAGCACACCCTGATGATCAGCGTGCTGGCAACGGTCGGCGTGGCGACCTGCACGGCGCTCGTGGCCGGCGGGAGCTGGGTGGTGTTTCACTTGCTCGGCTTCCCGATTCCCCTCACGTGGTGCCTGGTGTTCGGCTCCTTGATCGCCCCCACCGACCCGATCGCCGTGGGTGCGATTCTCGGGAATGTGGGCGTCCCCAAGTCGCTCTCCGCACTGATCACGGGCGAGTCGCTGTTCAATGACGGTGTGGCGGTGGTGTTGTTCATTGTGCTGGTCGGGATTGCTGTTGGTGGCGGTGATACGACCGCGGCGCACGTGGCGGAGCTCTTCGCCGTCGAAGTGGTTGGCGGCGTGGTGTTTGGCGGCGCGATCGGTTGGCTCGTGAACCAGATGATGACGCGCGTCGATCAGTATCAGGTAGAGATTTTGCTGACGCTGGCGGTGGTGACTGGTGGG
>JBBRDP010000284.1:0-4329 GCA_038203795.1 Gemmatimonadales bacterium | reverse complement strand
GGTGCTGAACAGCGAAGGTGTGGTGATCACGCCGCCGATCACGTACGCGAGCCGGTCGCCGAGTATCGCGACGGTCGCCGCCGATGGACGGATCACCGCGCGACTGGGCGGACAGGCCTGGATCGTGGCGCAGACCACGGTGAACGGTGGTGCGCTCGACTCCGTGTTCGTGAACGTGGCGCGTACCACCGGACCGATGCTACGCGCCGACATCACGCGCTTCGATTACACACGCAATGTGCCGTTCTCCGTCACGCTGTCGCTGGACACGCGAGGCGCCACGGTGGGCGCAGCACAGTTGGTGTTCACCTGGCCTACCGAACTCGGGACACCGGCCATGCTACGACTCACGAACACGGTGGCCGGTACCGTGGGCTCGCCGGTGATCGTGACCGACCTTGGCTCCGGCACCACACGCATCTCCATCGCCAGCGCGGTCGGCCTGACCGGCGTGATCACACTTGGACGCTTCGACTTCCTCCCCACGCAGCTCGGCACCAGTCAGTTCGTGCTTCGACCGGTCGAACTGCTCGATCTCAATCAGCAGTCACTTCTTGGCAATGCTTCGGCGTTGCAATACCCGGTGGTGATCAAATGACACGCACAACGACATCGCGTATGTCCACGGCCACGGTGCTTGGTTTGGCGCTTGGCGTTTCGCTGCTGGCCACGGCGTGCCGCGACACGCTGGGCGATGGTGCGGTGAGTCCGTTGCCGAGTGCTCGGCCCAGTGCGCAGCTGCTGGTCACGCCGGCCATGGCCGGTGACAGCGTGATCACGGTGGACGTGCGCGTGAGCGGCCTCGAGACACCTGGTGAGACAGCGAAGGTGGTGAGTATGACGGCGGCGGTGGAGTACGACACCACGCGTTTGCGTTACCTCAACGATGTATCGCCGAGTGATGGCGCGTTGCGTGCGGTGCACGCGGCGCGGGGGCGCGTGATGATTGCGGCGGCGCATGTCACGGGGTTTCCCGGCGACGTGTTCGCGCGCGTGCGCTTCGTGCAGCGGGCTGAACGGGCGGGTGGAACGGCAACTGCCGAGGCATACTCGTCGCTTACGCTGCAACTGAACGAGCTGCACTTGTCCGATGCGACCGATGTGCGTGAGCGCACGACGGTGCTGCCGCTGGGGGTGATCAAGTGAGCGCGACGCGGAAGGTGTTCGTGTTGGCGCTGCTGGCGCTGTCTGCTTCGGCACCGCGTGTAGCGCGGGCGCAGGTCGAGGAACAGCGCGAGGCCGATTTCGAAGTGCGGCGTGAGTGGATGGAACGGCTGCGCGCCTATCCGTTTGGCGAGTACACACAGAACCCGGTGTACGCCGCGCGCGCCACGTCACTTCGCGCGCCGGCGAGTATGCGGTCGGGTGCGCAGTTCAATATGCCAGTGGCGCCGTGGCGCTCGGTGGGCCCGTTCGGATTTCAGACCAGCGGCTTCTACGGTTCGTCGCCCAATGCCGACGGCGGACGTATTCGCGCGATCGCCATTCACCCCACGAATCCGAGCATCGTGTACGCGGGCGCGGCCTCGGGCGGTGTGTGGCGCACCACCAATGGCGGGGCCACGTGGACGCCGCTCACCGATAACCAGTGTTCGCTGAATACCGGTTCGATTGCGCTCGATCCGGTGAATCCGAATATCGTGTACGTGGGCACGGGCGAGCCTACGCAATCGAACGGCTGTGGGCTGTTGCGTTCCTTCGATGGTGGCAACACGTGGACCGAGAGCAACGGCGCCGGCGTGCTGGCCCCGGTGAACGGCACGCAGACCACACGTACCTACCGGATTCGTGTGGCACCGAGTCTGGCCGGCACGCAGAACACGAGTGTGGTATTGTACGCGGCCAGCAACGGACTCCATCGCAGCACGAACAGCGGCACGACGTGGACCACGGTGCTGTCGGGCTTCATCACGGACGTGGAGTTCGATCCCGCGAATGACAACATCGTGTGGGCCGCGCGCGCGGCGGCGGGAACGACGGCCAATGGCGTGTATCGTTCAGCCGATCGCGGTGCTACGTGGCAACAGGTGTACACGACCGGTACGACGGTGCAGCGCATTTCGCTGGCGGTCTCGCCCATTGCACCCGACTCCGTATGGGTCGTCGAGGTGGTGGACCGTCGAATGAACAAACTGGTGCGTCTGGAAGGTGCCGGCGGCACCTCGACGGTGTTGGGCGCGCAGGGTGTGTACGGTGCGCAGTCGCGACTCGACTTCGGTACGCAGAGTACGTACAACCTCGTGCTCGAAGTCGATCCGCAGGATGCCAACACGGTGATCCTGGGTGGCTCGCGCATGTACCGGTCGCGCGATGGCGGGCAGAGCTTCAGGGTGGTCGCCTACGACTTGCATGTGGATTGGCACGCCTTCGAGTACGCGCCCAGCGATCCGAATGTGATCGTGGGTGGCAATGATGGCGGCGTGCACGCGTCGTACGATCGTGGCAATAGCTGGGTGAGTCGCAACACGAACATCGCGGTCGCGCAGTTCTATCCGGGCATCGCGGTGCATCCCACGATTCCGGATTTCATTGCTGGTGGCCTGCAGGACAACAGCTCGCTCTGGGGCTTCGGCTCGGGCTTCTGGACCATGTCGGCGCCATCGGGCGATGGTGGATGGAACGCCTTCAGCCCCACGAACTCGAACGCATTCTGGACCACGAGCTACGGCACGGGCTTCATCGTGCGTGTCACGCGCAATCCACTGGGCACGAGCATCAGCCAGACGCAGCGCGGATTCACCAGCAGCGACCGGAAAGCGTTCCTCTCACCGATGGTGATCGATCCCCTCAACTCGGCCACGCTCTACTACGCCACCTTTCGCCTGTGGCGCACGCAGAACGAAGGGGTGCAGTGGTCGGTCCTCACAGGTGATCTCACGAAAGGCGCTGGTGCCACGATCACGAGTGTCGCGATCTCGCCGGTCGATCCGCGCGTGATCTGGGTTGGCACCAGCGACGGCAATGTGCAGCTCTCGCAAGATGCGGGTGCAACGTTCACCGTGGTGTCGAGCGCGCTGCCCATCCGTGCGGTCACCGACATCGCGCCCGATGCCGCCGTCGCCGGTCGCGCGGTGATCACGCACTCCGGAACGGGATCGGGGCATGTGTACGTCACTGACGACTTCGGCGTGAACTGGGCGAATCTGACCGGCTCGCTGCCGGACATTCCGTTCAACGCGGTGGTGATGGTACCCGGTACGTCGCGACTGTTTGTGGCGGCCGACGTAGGCATTTACGAGTCCACCGACAACGGCACGTCGTGGAACGCCGCGAATCAGGGATTCCCCAATGCAAGGGTGCTGGACCTCGTGTATCAGGCGGCCACGGGCAACCTGTACGCCAGCACCTACGGACGCGGCTTGTGGGCCACGACGATCGTGACGGGAGCGAGCGTGCTGCGCGGTGATGTGAATGCCGATGGATTCGTGAACGCATTCGATGCGTCACTGGCGCAACAGGCCCTGGTGGGAGTACTGCCGGCGAGTGCGCCGAACCCGATGCCGCGCGCTGATGCGAACTGCAATGGAGTGCTGGACTCGGGTGATGTGTTGTCGATTCTGCAGTTCGCGGTCGGGTCGGCGGGTCAGACGCTGTGCGTGGGAAAACTGCAGTAACTGCGGAACAGATCAGACTTCAGAGAACAGAAGGTCAGGGTCAGAGGTCTGACCTTCTGACCTCTGACCGCTGATCAGATAAAAACCGCTTCCTTATCTCCCTCTCGACACCGAAAACGACAGCATGATCGTCCTCGGCATTCCCGGCTCGAACGCCAGCGCTTTTCCGTTCACGATATCCGGATTCAGAAACGCCGATCCGATGAACCGTCGATCGGCGAGATTCTCGACCGTGAGGAAAGCCTTTACCGTGGCATCACCGACTTGCACGAGGCGATCGGCGCGTAGGCTGGCGCTGAGGATATGCGCTTCCGGTACGCGTACTGCGTTGGCGTCGTCGGCCCAGTAGCCACCGGTGCCCTGTACGCCGAACTGCGCGGCGAGGCCGAGTGGTGCCTGGGAGGGAGCCCAGGTGGCGTTGGAGCCGTAGAACCAATCGGGGATTCCCACGATGCGGTTGCCGCTGTAATCGGCCTTGGCGCCCGGCTTGCCGTAGTGCACCGAGTCTACCATGTACTCGGTGTATGTGTTGCGCGACAGTGTGAGTGAGTTCTCGAAGCGCAGGTCGCCCTTCGCCTGTGTGGTGACGGCGAGCTCGGCACCGGTGCGGCGGGCGCGGCCTGCCATGAAGTAGAACCGTCCACCGCGATAGGGAACGATTTCGTTGCGGACATTCGTGAGGTACGCGGCCGCGTCGTACGACACGCTGCTCAAC
>JBBRDP010000283.1:0-4341 GCA_038203795.1 Gemmatimonadales bacterium | reverse complement strand
CTCGCCGAGTTCCATGAGCGTCGTGCGCAGCACACCGATGTCGATCACGTCACCCTTGATGCCGCCCAGCTCCACCCGATCACCGGTGCGGTAGAACCCCGACATCGCAATCGCGAACCAGCCCGCGAACGAGGCGATGACCTCCTGCAGCGCGAAGGCGATGCCGGCGCCGGCCACGCCGAGCGTCACGCCGAGTCCGCCGAGATTGGTGCCGTAGACAGCGAGCAGCAGGATGAGCGTCGCGACGTATCCGCCGCCCGCGACCAGTTTGCGACCGCGGTAGCGTGCCTCGGCGTCGCCGATCCAGCTCTTGAGCGAACGACTGATCAGCCGCACCATTGTCACGATGATCAGCAGCCCAAGGGCAATCGTCATCAACTTGCCGATCGTGGGATCGGCAAGCCAGGCGCGCAGGGTGGTGGTGAGGTTCGTGATTGGGGCTCCTGGCGTTCGCGCTCGGGGCAGCGTGAGCTCGGGACAAATCTATCGTCATGCGTCGTTTAGCGCGGTACAACGCGGAGAGCCCATAGTCGCCGTGCAACGCCGACCGAATGTACGATGGCGCGATCGGTCGTTCGCGGTCCGTCAGGCGACCGACCGCAGACCACATTGGCAATCGGCCGGTCCTCGGCCGATTACCAACGCGGTTACCGCGTCACACTGACGCGCGCGTAGACGTAGCGGCCGTTGAAGCCGAAAGGTGAGATCCCGCTGTACGGGAAGATGCCGCCATTGTTGGTGGCGGCCGAGTTCACATCGGGATAGACGTCGAGCAGGTTGTCGGCGCCGAGTGTGAGGCGCACCGTGACGTCGAGCGCACGGCGCGTGAGGTTTGCGGAGAACATCACGTTACTACGTGGCTGGCCGAGCTCGACGCGCCCGCGCTCGACGCGACTGAACAGCGCTTCACCCTGCGTGTTCAGCGCGGCCGGCGTGGGCTTCACATACGTCACCTTGTTTTCGGTCACGTTGTACGCGCCGGTCAGGCGGACAAAGCCGACCGCCCGCCGATGATCCGGACTCCGCCGTTGCGGTTTGAGTCGGGGGCACCGTCGGTGATGTCGTAGCTCTCATAGCGGAACTCAGCGCCCGTCGCGATCTGCAGCGGCTTGCGCAGGCCCACGTTGAAGTCGCGCGTAAAGTCGACGTTCGTCGTGCTCTGCGTGAAGCCCAACTGTCCGGCGTAAAACTGTTGCGGGCTCTGCGCCCCCAACGTGACGTTGGCGGAGTTGGTAATGTCGAACGCGAAGCTGTTGCGTCCGATCACGGTGCTGACGTCGTAGCCCCACCCGCCGAGGTCGCCCTTCAGTCCGAGCGTTCCCGAATAGTCCCAGATCGTGGATGTAATCAGGGGAAGGAACCCATCGGGATACAACGCACGCACGGTGCGATCGTCGAGCGGACGGCGGAAGAAGCCTGCCGCCTCGCCGTCACGGCGACTGACGCCGATGTTCGAGTACGCCTGCGCCCCGCTGTTGAGCGTGCGGCCGTAGTTCATAAAGCCGGTGAAGTCGCGCACATCGGCGTCGCCCTGACGGTGATTGATCGCGGGCGCGTTGCCATTGCGCGGGTCGCCGGCGAAGTACTGGGTGCGCGTGTCGGGGAGTGAGCGGTTCGTGGGCGCCCGGTCGCGATACTCTGCGGCCAGCGTCAGGAATCCTGCGCCACCAAAATCAGCGAAATAGTTGCCAGCCGCCTGCAGCACCTGACCATCGGTGAGGTTGTCACTGAAGTTCTGCGAGGCCGCAGGCACGTTGGGATTACCCTCGAGTGTTGTCTGCGTGCGACCGAGTGTCGCCGAGAACTCGGCCGGCGCATTCGACTTGAGGATGATGTTGATGACACCAGCGATCGCGTCAGAGCCATACTGCGCAGCGGCGCCGTCACGGAAAATTTCGATGCGGTCGATCATGCTGGCCGGAATGGCATTGAGGTCCACCGCAGCCTGACCGCGGCCGATCGTGCCATTCACGTTTACCAAGGCGCTCACATGCCGACGCTTGCCGTTGACAAGCACGAGCACCTGGTCGGCGCCGAGGCCGCGTAGCGTCGCGGGCCGCACATGGTCGGTGCCGTCGCCGACTGTCGCACGCGGGAAGTTGAAGGAGGGCGCGATCATCTGAATCATCTGTGCCGTCTCCACGCGTCCCGTGGCGCGCAACTCCGACGCGCTGAGCACGTCGATCGGGGCCGGCGCGTCGAGCACGGTCCGCTCTGCGGTACGGGAACCAAGCACCGCTACGGCGCCGAGCGTGTTGCCCTGCTTCTCAGGGGTGAAGTCCTTGGTGATCGTACCACCGGCCACGATGGTGATGGAGTCGCTGGCAAAGCTATAGCCCACCAAGCGGGCACGGATCTCGTAGCGTCCCGGGCGAAGCGAGATGCGATAGCTGCCGTCGCCGCGTGCGATCGTTCCGACTGCGTACCGCTGATGAACACCGACGCACCAGCCAGCGGCGGTCCTGACTCGGTCACGCGCCCGGTCACCGTACCGACCCACGACTGCGCTGCGAGGGGTGAGGCAGACGTGATCGTCAGCAGGGTCAACGTATGCAACATCTTCGAGAGTGATCGCGTGCCCGCGTCTCCGGATGTGGAAGGGTCTTTCGCGGCCAACACCCGTACAATGCGTCTCTCGGCAACAAGCCGCAGAGCATTTCGACAAAGGCGCAGGCGTTGCCTTGGTGATGCGTTTCGGTACAAGCCGTTATATTTGCCAAGCTCGATTGGCTGCTCAGTGAAAGTGGAAGAGCGGCGATGGTGGCCGGGTGATGGCGCACGTTCGAAGATTCCTGAGCGCGCCGCTCTGATCACCATCGCATTCTTCCGGTACTTTATGTCCAACTCTGACACTCACACGGCCGAACATCGCTCGTGGCAGTGGGATCTCGTGATGCAGTACGAAGAAGGCTCAATCCCGGCCAAGGCGTGGACTGAAGCGACGCTGAGCGTCGTGGCCTCGTGGTACGCCCAGAATCAGCCACCGGCGCAGGCCTCGGAGCGCTACGCGAAGTACTATCATCGCAATCGGCAACGGCTGCTCAATCGCCTCGACAGCGCATCAGTCGACAACGCCGCCATCGCTGCCGTTGATGCGGTATGGGAGTCACTCCTCACCCGCGCACTGTGACACAGCCATCGGTTTGAGCAGGCGCCATCGCGTGACGAGTGATTCCTTCGCATACAGGACGCACTGCGCGTGAACCGTTGGCTGCGGCTCGTGATCGTTGGCGCTGCGATGAGCACTGCGTCGGGCTGCCTGGTGTTCGTCAAGGCACCGTCATCTCCGCCCCCGATTCGCCTGCGTGCCGAGCAGCCCTTTACGCTCTACGTCGCCAACGAGATCACGGGCGCGCTCGAGGCGCATTGTCGGGTGGAGCGAATTGACGGATCCGTACTCGCGATTCGTGGCGATACGCTGCTCCTGAACCGTATCGCGGTCAGAAAGGCGTCCCCCTTGTCGCCGAGCTGTGCGAAATCGGATTCGCTGTACGTGCGTGCGTGCTGCTGCTTTCAGTGTCCGCGTGCATTGGCGTGCGCCGCTACTCGCCGGTGACGCCGCCCATTCGTCTGACGTCGCGGTTGGGTGTGCAGCTCCTGCAGCCAGGGGCCGAGGGGGCGCCACCAACGGTGGCGTGTACTGTGGTGCAGGTGAATGCGCTGATACGGGAGATTCGTGGCGATACTTTGGTGCTCAGCAGCGTGTCGGGCGTGCGCCAGCTGGCGCTCGCCACTCCCTGTCCCACGCTGGAACTCGCGCTGGTGGTTTCCACCAACCATCCGGACTTGCGTGCCAACACCGCGCGGTTCGACCCGCTGAGGGCTGTAGTGAGCACCCTGTTTGTGAAGCCATTCGTGGTGGTCGGTGCTGTGGTACTCCTTCTCTTCGCGTGGCTCCTCACGAGTTGACGCCGGCGCTCGCGTCATCGTCGGGATCGTGCTCCGGGATGACCGGACGCCGAGGTGCCCAGCAAATCCAGCATCGTTAGGTCGCCATCAATCGCTCGCCCAGAACGCTGCGGTTCGGCCACGCGATCGCGTGACCTACCGCTTCACCTCGATCACCACGCGCGTGTTCGCCGCCACTTCCACCACCGCCTCGTCAAATCGCGGTGCGCGCATGCGCGGGCGCACGTTACCGCTCATGCCCCACGACTCCCGGGGCGCGCCGTAGATGTACTTGTCCAGCTTGCCGTTGTCGTTGGCATCGTGGAAGGCCGCCACGGCGTAGCGACCCGGCCGCACCCCGTGGAATACCAAGCTGTCCACGGCCGCCGTGCGCGGACGCGTGAGGTGCTGCGCCACCCGCTCGGCGTTGAGATAGTCGTCGGCCGAGGCAAA
>JBBRDP010000282.1:0-4348 GCA_038203795.1 Gemmatimonadales bacterium | reverse complement strand
GGATCGCACGGTGTTGCCGATGCTCAACGAAGCCGTGCGCTGCCTTGAGGACGGTGTGCTGCGTTGCACGCGCGACGGAGATGTGGGTGCCGTGTTCGGTATCGGCTACCCGCCGTTTCGCGGCGGACCGTTTCGCACGATCGACGCGATGGGGGTCGCCGAAGTGGTGCGCCGTCTCGACGCACTCGACGCGCGATTCCCCGGGCGATATGCCCCCGCAGTGCGGCTTCGCGAGATGGCCGCGCGCGGTGAACGATTCTATCCCCCAACCGGCAAGCCACTGTGACCCACCCGGACTCCCAGGCAGAACCTGCGGCCGCCCTGCATCCTCGGCTGGCGGCACTGGCCGCCGTGCTCGACGAGGCACGTCGCGAGTTGCTCGACGCGGCGCACGATATTCCGCCAGCCGCGCGGACGGCGCGTCCCACGCCAGATCGCTGGTCGGCCGCAGAAGTGCTGGAGCATCTGGCGAAAGTGGAAGATCAATCGGGGCGTCTGTTCAGTGTTGGGGCGCGCGGACTTCGCGAGTCGGGCGCGACGCACGAGCAGGACAACGACGCCTCAATGATTATTGAAGGCTTTTCACGCTTTCGCGTGGACACGCGCCTGCGTGCGGTGGAGGCGCCGGAGATGGTCGCTCCATCGGCCGACGCCAATTTTGACGCCGCGCTCATCGCACTCGCCGCGACACGCGCCCGGTTGCTTGCGTCGATGCACAAGGCCAGTGGTCTGGCACTGTCGGAGGCGTCGGCCCCGCATCCGCGGCTTGGTCCGCTCACGCTCTACGAGTGGTTGCTCATGATTGCCCGTCATGAACAGCGTCACGCCGGACAGCTGCGCGAAATCCGCGCCACGTTCGCCGAGGAGTACGATGTATGAGCACGTGTGACGCGCGATGCCGTGCGGTGTTGCCCGACAACCGTCCGTCCAACTTTCCGCAGGGGATTCTGTGATTCGTGCGTCGATTGGTCTCGCCGCCGCGCTCATGCTCGGTACTGCCAACGTGCTGCCGGCGCAGGGTGCGACGATGCCGCGCCCGGCAACGCGCGCCGAACGCACCGGATACGCCGAGACATCGCATCACGCCGACGTCATCGCGTTCCTCGATTCGCTGGTGCTGATGCGGGCGCCGATTGTGATCACCGAACTTGGGCGGTCCGGTGAAGGACGCGTGTTGCCACTGGTGATTGCCTCACGACCCACGGTGCGCACGCCGGCCGAAGCACGCGCGTTGCGACGGCCGATCGTGTACGTGCAGGCCAACATCCACGCCGGCGAGGTCGAAGGGAAAGAAGCCGTACAGGCACTGCTGCGCGACCTCTCGTTTGGCACCACGCCAAACGTCCTCGATTCCATCGTGCTGCTCGTGGTGCCCATCTACAACGCCGACGGCAACGAACGCTTCGGTGCACAGGCGCGCATGCGCGGTGCGCAGAACGGACCGGCACAAGTTGGCCAGCGCCCGAACGCGCAGAACCTCGATCTGAATCGCGACTACATCAAGGCGGAAGCCCCGGAAACCCGTGCGACGCTCGCCGCATTCGCCGCCTGGGAACCGGACGTGTTCATGGACTTGCACACCACGAATGGCAGCTATCACGGCTATCACCTGACGTATTCGCCGTCGCTGCAACCAGCCGCGCCACTCGCGCCGTATGTAGGCGATACGATGCTGGTGACCATTCGTACGCGCATGCAGCAGCGCCACAACTTTCGCATCTTTCCCTACGGCAACTTCACCGGCGAGTCCGGGCGCGGGTCGCTCACCGACACCATGAAGTCGGCGTTCGTCACGTACGAGCACAAGCAACGCTTCGGTACCAACTACTACGGGCTGCGCGGCGCGATCTCCATCCTCAGCGAGGCGTTCTCGCATGATGCGTTCGACATTCGCGTCGCATCGACGCATGCCTTTGTGCAGGAGGTGTTGTCGTACGTCGCGGAGCATCCCGCCGAGATCAGGTCACGTGTGGCCGCTGGTCGCGCGGCGTCTACGTTCAGCGCCACCGGCGCCCGTCCGCCGGTCGCGGTGCGTTCACGCTTCTGGTCGAAGCCCGATACGCAAGCGGTGTTGGTGGAAGTCCTCGAGCGTCTCACCGACACCACGGCGCGTTCCGAACCGGGCATGCCGATTGGCCTCAAGCGGACCGGACGGTTTGCGTCAGTGCGCATGCCCGTGGTTGATCGGTTTGAGTCAGCGCTCGATCGTACGGCGCCGGCCGGTGGCTGGATTCTTGACGCCAGCGTCGCCGACTCGGCGTTGCCGCGACTGCGCGCACACGGCGTGACACTTGAGCGCGTGGCCACGGCGTTCACGGCCGAGGTCGAGTTGTTCATGGTCGACAGCATCGCGCGTGCCGCCCGTCCGTTCCAGGGGCATCAGGAGGTCACGCTTACGGGCCGCTGGCGGCGGGAGATGCGCACGATACCGGCCGGCAGTTGGCGCATTCCGCTGGGTACAAGCCGAGATCGCTTGGCGATGTTGCTGCTGGAGCCGGAGAGCGATGACGGGCTGGTGACCTGGAATTTTCTGGACAGCGGATTGGTCAAGTCTCAGCCCGCGCCGGTTTGGCGCCTGGTGGTGCCCCGCTGAGCCGACCGGTGCTGCCCATGCTGCGCTATATTTCAGGGATGCCCTCAAATGGGGGCTGGCATTTTCGGGAGACGCCGCGTGTCTCCCGGTCCCGTCATTCGCTCAATGCTTCGTAACTCCCTGCTGTACCTGTCGCGCCAGCAACGCATCTTTGATTTCATTCGTGGCAACGGGTTCGCCCGTCGCATGGCGTCCCGCTTCGTTGCCGGTGAAACGATCGCCGCAGCGTGTGATGCCGCCGCCGATCTCAATACGCACGGCATCTCGGCCACGCTCGACCTGCTCGGCGAGAGCGTGACCAATGAGGCCGAAGCGCGTGACACTGGTCGGCAATATCTCGAACTGCTCGACACGATTCACGCGCGACAGCTCGACTGCAATGTATCGGTAAAGCTGACCGCACTTGGTCAGGACATCAGCGATACGGTCTGCGTCGATGTGGTGAGCCAGATTCTAGCACGGGCCGAGCAGTACGATCGGTTCGTGCGTCTCGACATGGAATCAAGCGAGTACACGCAGCGTACACTCGACATGTTCGAGCGCGATCTGTTCAGCCGCTACCCCCAGCGCGTGGGGATTGTGCTGCAGAGCGCGCTCCGCCGCACGCTGGACGACGTGGAACGCGCCATCGGTCTGGGGGCGCGTGTCCGGTTGTGCAAGGGCGCGTACATGGAGCCCGAAGATGTAGCTTTTCCCGACAAGGCTGATGTCGATCGTACGTATGTGCAGGCCATGCATCGACTGATGTCGCGCGGCTTTTATCCCGGGCTCGCGACGCACGATGAAGTGATTATCACCGAGGCCAAACGCTTCGCGCGAGCCGAAGGTATTCCGGCCGAACGATTCGAGTTTCAGATGCTGTACGGCGTGCGTCGGGATTTGCAGGAAGCGCTCGTGGCCGAGGGATGGCGCGTACGTGCGTACATCCCGTTCGGCACGCAGTGGTATCCCTACCTCATGCGTCGGCTTGCCGAACGTCCGGCGAACATTGCGTTCATGACGGGCAACATCGTACGTGAAGCGATACACGGATCGCACCGCACGCCATCAACCGCGCCGGGCAATGGCGCGCATTGACTGAGCCCACGCCGATCACGCATCGCGGTCAGCATCTGCCCCCCGATACGTCGGCGGGCGATGAGAGTACGCTCGGCGGCTACATGGCCGTGCACGCGCGACCGGCCGCGTTCGAAGGCGTCGACGGGGCCTCGTACTCGGCTGATATCCTCACCGATCACACCGATGACGACAGTGCACCGTGGGGCGCGTATCTGTTCTTCATTCGCTGGGGCCGCGGTGAACCCGAAGCGGTGGGACATCTCGAAACCGGGTTCCTTGTGCGCGGACAAAGCGAAGCGGCGGTGCGGCGCGCTGTTGGCGAGATGTCGTTGCTTGTGGTGAAAGCCACGCTCGACGGATTGATCCGTGCGCCGGACGACCACACGAAGCCGGGTGGCGCATGGTAAGCGCCGGCACGGTGCTCGGTGGTACCGGCGGTATCTGGCGCGTACTGCTCGAGAACGGTGACGTAGTGGAATCGTCGCTGCGAGGCCGACTCAAAAAGCAGGAAGAGCTCGGCGCGACGCCACGGCTTTCGCTCGGCAATGCGTCACGTGCGCCCGCGGCCATGCTCAAGCTGGCGGTGGGCGATGTGGTGGAAGTGACGGCCGATCCGGGCGGGACCGCGTGGGCGATTTCCGCCATCGCACCACGTCGTTCCAAGCTCGCGCGTCGCGCACCGGGACGTGCCGGCGG
>JBBRDP010000281.1:0-4354 GCA_038203795.1 Gemmatimonadales bacterium | reverse complement strand
TCCGTGAGCAGCGGCTGGAGCGCGGTCACGACGGGGCCCAACACTTCTTGTTCGGAGCCCGTGCCATGCGCTTGTGCTTCGACGATGATCTGATGTTTCGCATCGACCGCCGCGACGCCCGTATATCCTTGAATCACCCCTATGCTCGTCGCCATCTTCGCACTCTCGTTATCCGTGCGATTGCGCTGGCGAATCGCGCCCTTGGCGCCAGGCCGATCGGTCGGATACGTGGTCAACCACGTGCGGATCTTGCCGGCGTCTTGCTCGAGGCGCGCGTCGCGCGCCTTCGCTTTTGCGGCCAGATCCGGCTCAACCGGGAGCCCGTCCGCTTCGCGATGCCGCGCGAGCATCGTCGTCGCCGCGGCTTCCAACTTGTTCGCCTGCGTTTCGAAATCGGCGCGCGTGCCACTCCGATGTTTCGACGCATTGCTCGGTCACTGCACGCCATCGATCACGAACATCTCGCGCCCGATTAATCCTTGCGCGTCACACTGCCAGCACCCCTTGGGAGCAAAAAAGTACCTTTGAATTTTCTACTCTCTCGGAACAACGAGGCGACCGGGCTCGATCTCTCGCTCAGGAACGAGTCTTCGCAAGTCCGATGTCGCTCGGAAACATGCGACCCACAGCCGGCTTTCGGTGAAACTCCGGGCCTGTCTTTGGCGGACGGCGGGATGTGTGGCGCGAGCCGATACCGCTCGAACCGTTCGTCTGATCTGGATTCGCTGACAGGAGATGGACTTGCGAACGTGATTGCCGCACAGATTTCGCTCGGAGATGAAGCATTTGACACGGCGAAAAAATACTTTGATATTGAAAGCTCTGAAGTGAAAAGCCTCCTGACCGAAAGGCCAATCAATCATGAGCGCAACCTTGATCGTCCGTCATCCCGTCACCGATTACGCCACCTGGCGCGCCACGTACGACTCGGCCGCCGTGAGCTCCTTGCACGCGAAGCACGGCGCCACCGACTTGGAGGTGCTGCGGACGCCCGACGATGCCACCGACGTCGTCGTCATTCACCGCTTCGCGACCGCAGCCGCAGCGAACGCATTCGCAAGCGATCCTGAACTAATGGACCTAATGACGAACGGCGGCGTTGCAGGACCGCCACGAATCGAGATTTTCGAGAGTGTCTGACTACCGACGCCCACGCAATGTGCGCAAGTCGGGCATTGGCTCGCCTTCGCCCGCTGCGCTGGGCGTCGTGAAGGTCGGTCCCGACTTCGTCGACGAGTTTCCTGATGGCGATCCGGCGGCTGCTGAGGTGTTCGCTACCCTCCTGCGATGCGGACAGATAGTGAGCATGTCAATAGAACGGACGATGCTCGCATCGTCTGGAGCGCCGCAGAACCTGTTCAACAGCCTTGCCGTCATCGAGGGCGCCCCCGACCCACTCACACCAAAAGAGATCATCGAACATACCTACCTGTCCTCGGCGACCATGACAGCCACACTCAACGCCCTCGAACACAACGGATGGGTGCGCCGGAGTCCGAATCATCGGGACCGCCGCAGCGTTCAGGATACGAAGTTTAATCGGTCGGACGTGTCCGACCGATAGGTCACGACCGTGGCGGCCCGGTCGTACGTGAGCCGCTCCAGCGCGACGGGATTCCGCGCGCAGTACCGCGCGAGTCGGGTCGCGAACGCGCGGTCGTCCTCCGGGACCCAGACGGCCGTGTGCCCGTGGAATCCGGAGTGCGGCCAGGTCAGCGTGCCCACGGCCTGGTCTTCGTCGAAGAGCGCACGGCGCACGAACAACCGGAGCGTGACGAGCCGGTGCCGGTGCGGATGCCAGTTGGCGCGTGAGCCATGCGTCTGCAGGCAGGCGACGATGCCGACGGCGAGGTCGCGCTCGCCCGTGAGCGTGCGCATGGCGGCCGTCACGGTGCGGGCGGCGACGCGGGCGAATTCGCCGAGGAGCCGGCGGCGATAGAGGCAACACCCGTCGCCCCATTGGGGGGCCCTGTTGAAACCGATGCCAGGCAGCTCCGTACCGGTATTCAGCGTAGCGCCGCGCTAGCCTGCTACGGCATCACACCTCACACCGGGAATGGCACGCGTGCTTGATCGATACTCCGCATTGGAACGGTGGTCGCCGCCGCTCATTCGGATGACCGTGGTGTGCCTTGTGCTCCTGCTTCTTGCGCTGATCGGGTCAGTCGTCGACGATCGCACCATTCTCGGCGCGCCGGCGATGCTGAAACCGGCGAAGTTCGGCGCGTCCGGCGCGGTGTATCTGTTCACTTTGGCGTTCATGATCCGTGACCTCCCGCAGTCCCGCACGCTCCGCGTGGCTGCGACGCTGATCGCGTGGATCATCGTGCTGGAGACTGTCCTCATCTTCGTGCAAGCAGGGCGGGGCGTGAGCAGTCACTTCAACGTGAACACCCCACTCGACATTGCCATCTTCAGCGCTATGGGTATGGGCATTGCCACCGTGTGGATCCTGTCGATGCTCATCCTGATCCTGCACTTGCGCACGCCCACCGTCGATCGGGCCATGGGTACGGCGCTGCGCATCGGATTGGCGCTCAACATTCTGGGTGCGGGTGTGGGCTGGCGCATGACGCAGCCCAGCGCGGAGCAGATCGCGTCCATGTCGCGCAGCGAGCGGCCGTTTACCGCTGGCGCGCACACTGTCGGTGGTGCCGACGGTGAGGTGGGGATGCAGATCACGCATTGGAGCCTGTTGCACGGCGACCTGCGCGTCCCCCATTTCCTCGGTATGCATGCGCTTCAACTCCTGCCGCTGCTCTTGCTCGGCCTTCGTCGCGTGCGACCGTCACGCAATGACGGCGCGGAACGAGCGCTGGTGCTCGTGAGCGCGGCGATCTGCGTGACGGTGTTTGGAGCCGCGCTCGTTCAGGCGCTCAACGGCCACCCGCTGATCCCCCCTCCGGGCACAACACTATGAGCGACGCGCAACTGTTTCAGTACGCCAACTCCGCCGCGCTCCTTAGCTGGATCGCCTTGGTCGTGCAACCGAAGCGCGTCGCGCCGCTGTTGCGGTTTGTGGTGCCCGCAGCGTTCGCCGTGCTGTACATCTGGGCGCTCGCGACCGCACCTGCCAACCCGGATGGCGGATTCGGGTCGCTCGAGCAAGTGAAAGCGCTCTTCTCCGCCGATCGCGCCGTACTCGCCGGTTGGGTGCACTATCTCGCCTTCGATCTGTTCATCGGATGCTGGGAAGCGATGGATGCGCGGGAGCGCAACATCCCACATTGGCTCGTGGTCCCCTGTCTCGTGCTCACGTTCATGTTCGGACCGGTAGGGTTGCTCACCTACTTCGCCCTGCGCGCCGCAATGAGCCGTCGGCGCGCGGCGGTGCCCGTGACGTAGCGCGATCGTGACGTCGCGAAACGCGGGCTACCGTCTCGACGCGTCACCCCCACTAATACGAGCAAAGGTTCGAGTACCGGTGTGTTGAAACGCCGTCGCGTGTGCCTGCCACGAATAGGTGTCGCACTCGATCGCGTGCAGATCCACGCGAAAGACGAAGAACGAGTTCGGCTCGCCTCGGGCGCGGGTAGATACCGCGGTGCCCGCCACCATTATGGGTGCATCGTAGCCAGTGACGTACTTGGATGCACCGGCAGTGTGGATGAGATGCAGGTGTCCCGACAGAAACAGATCTACGTTGTAACGTGCAAACGTCGCGATAGCACGCTCGGCGCCAACTACAATCTCCACACCGGACAATCCGACAGGGATGTCGAAGGGGTGATGCGTGACCACGAAGCGAGCGACCTGCGGAGGGATCGTATCGAGAAAGGCCGTCGACGAGACCAGCTGATGCTCGCTGACAGCACCGCCCTTGAATGTCAACGAACGCGCGGTATTGATACCGACTACGGCGATCTCGTCGTCGAGAAACACCGGGTCGAGCTCGTTGGTGATGTGCGTGCGATATCGACCGAGTGGCGACAGAAACCGACGCATTACATCATCCAGTGGTACGTCATGATTGCCGGGGATCACGAGTTGCGGTGTCGGCAGGCGATCGAGATAAGCGTGCGCCTCAATGAATTGTGCACGCGTTGCACGTTGGGTAAGATCGCCGGACACGATCACAAGATCAGGCGTCAGCTCCTGGAGCAGCTGAACGAGTGGTGCGAGCGTGGCGGCGAGTGCCGCAGGATAGGAAATTCAATCGGGCTCGGTCGAGTATCCAGTGAACGCACGGCGCGATCGCGTACCCCACGAGGGCCGGCCGGCGCGCGGCGGCCTGATCTCCTCCCGCCGCCGCGCCTCGGTGGCCGCCTGGACGGCGGTTTCCGACGGCGCCCGGTCGCCGCGGGGACGGATCGGACGCCCCGGTGGGACGGACGCGCACGCCGAACGTCCCCGC
>JBBRDP010000280.1:0-4392 GCA_038203795.1 Gemmatimonadales bacterium | reverse complement strand
GGCGGCCGAGGCGCTCAAGGCGGCTGGCAAGAGCTTTGAAGCGATCACGTATGAAGGCGCCGGACACGGCTTCCTGCGTCAACAGAACGGCGCGGAAGGCGCGAATCTCAAGGCCTCGCAGCTGGCGTGGCCGCGCACGATTGCCTTCTTCAAGCAGAAGCTGGGCGCGTGAGGTTCCGCGCGGGGTCCATAAACGCTCCCACGTCGAGGTAGCACGGCATGCACGGCGAATGGTGGCAGTGGTCGGACGCCTGGATGTTCATTGGCGTATTCGTGGGGCTGCGCATCGCCTTCATCTGGCTCGCCACGCAAGCCATCGTCGCACTGGTTCCCGAAGGTGACGTGTGCGTCACCTGTGGTGAACATACCTTGCCACTCGTGCACGAAGGCGGGTGGCATATGCTCGGATCTCGTTTTCACCGACGGTTTTGTCTGAGCTGCAATTGGGAAGGTGTGGCGCGCACCGCGACGACGCGCGCACGCACGCAGCCTCCGCAGCCACCACGTCCACATTCATCCCGAACTAGCCGCCAGCCCGCGCCGCGCTAGCTTTCATATCTAATGCGTATTCCTTCAGCTGAAACACTCGCCAAGGTCGAAGTCCTCGCGGACCTCGAACCCCTCATCGATGACCTCATGGAGCAGCATGAGGCCAAACGTGTGCTGTGGTTTCCGAGCGAGTTGCTCGCGCCGCCACCAGACACCGATCCCGACCAGTGGGTGAAAGACCTGCGCAAACGCGCCGAGGGTATCTCGTTCCCCATGCGCGTCGCGCTGTCGCTCAACTTGCTGACTGAAGAAGGGTTGCCGCACTTTCACCGATTGCTCGCAGTGTATCTGGGCAGCGACAGTATCTGGACCAAGTGGACGAACTTGTGGACGGCCGAAGAAGACCGTCACGGCGCCATTCTGCATGACTACATGCACGATTCGCGTCTCGTCGACAATCCCGTGCTCGAGAAGATGCAGTTCGAGTACATCAAAGCCGGCTTCGAGCCCGCCTGGGACAGCGATCCGTATCGCGTGTTTGTGTACACCTCGCTGCAGGAACGCGCCACGCAGGTGAGCCACGGCAACACCGGCAAGCTGGCCGGTGTGAATGAGCCCATTATTGGCGAAGTGCTGTCGAACGTGGCCAAGGAAGAAGCGCGTCACTACGTCTTCTATCGCACGATCTTCGCCGAAGTGCTCAAGCGCGATCCGGAACGTGCGCTCGAATCGGCGGCGCTGCTCATGCCGTCCATCGACATGCCCGGCATCAACATGCCGCACTTCCGCGATATGGCCGATGTGATCCGGCGCGCCGGCATCTATGGTCCGCGCGATTATCTGCGCATCGTCGAAGAGCTGATCAAGTTCTGGCAGATCGACACGATCACCGGACTCAAGGAAGCGGGCGTCAAGGCGCAGGAAAAAATCATGGCGGTCCCGGCGCGGTTGTTGCGTGTGGCCGACATGATGGAGACACGCAGCCGCGCGAAGACGTTTCAGTTTGCGGTGGCGTTCAACAAAGAGTTTGACATGGCGTAGGTGGTGGTGTGCTGGTGCGGCACGTTTCGTCAGCTCATCAGGCGGCCGAGCAGCATCATGCACGCAAACCAGAGCAGCAGAAGGGCCGATGCGGACGCGCCGATGGCCGACGCTCGGCGCACGCGCCACCAGCCGCGTGGTTGGCGAGGTGGTGATTCTCGCGGTAGCGCGAGGTCCGTATGCGCGAGGTCCGCAGGTATGACGAGTGCATCGTCGCCGTGACTCGCCGGTTCGTCCTCGGCCGTTGTGCGCTGCACCGCGACGCTCCAGAGCGCATGCAGCGCCAGGGTGGCGACGGCGGCGGTCGCAATGCCCCAGCGCTCCGGATGCCACGCAAATACGGCCGCGTTCAGCGCGACGCCAGCGACGGCCTGACCGATCAGGAGACGCGGCGAACTGGCGAGTGCGCGTGAGCGGAGCAGTTCGCCGAGCGACTCGCCGGGATCCGTGTGTGTTTGCAGCGCGGTGCGGTTGTCCGACATGAGTTCGACCTCGGTGCGGGCGATCGGACGCGAGCGTAGATCCGGCGCTCGCTGTAAGCAACCTGCCAATCGGCAATCGGGTCACTCCAGGAAGAAGCCAGCAGCGAAACGATTGCGGCAGCGATTTCTTAATGATCCGGGCGAGCGCGCGTCGCGGTTGCGACAGACGATGCAATTTTTAAACGTGCTCTCGCGCGAAGAACGAGCAGCGCTTGTTGACACGCTCGATGCGTGAAGCGACGAAGCGCTCGTACTCTTAACTTGCGCGAAGTGTGCCCAATGTCACAGGCGTGCCTTCCGTGGATGTTGCGCGCACCGTAGCTCGGTGGGCAGTTTGCGTAGGGGACGCTGGAACTCAGCTCCCCAACGTACACCTCTGCCGCAGTGTTTGCGGCTTCCCCGAGACCGGACGCACTGCCATGGGACTGTTCAGCAAGATTCTCTCGAAGCTTGGCATTGGCGACAAGCCGGAAAGCGCCGCTCCGTCGGTGGCCGCGCCAGCAGCAGCGGCCGTGCCCGCCCCCGGACGCACAGTGCCGGACCCATCGGTAGCGATCCCGGTGGTGGATGTGGTCGAGAAGCTCGAGGCGATGGCCAAAGCCAATCCGCAGAAGCTCAACTGGCGCACGTCGATCGTCGATCTGCTCAAGCTGCTCGATCTCGATAGCAGTTTCACCTCGCGCAAGGAACTCGCGGCCGAGCTCGATTGTCCGGCGGAGCTGATGAAGGATTCCGCCAGCATGAATATATGGCTGCACAAAACGGTGCTCGCGAAGATTGCGGCGAACGGCGGCTACGTGCCACACGACTTGCTCACCTGACCGAACAGTTCGCGGCGTCGACGTCGCTATTGTGACGCCGATGCCGGAACGCTCCATTTATTTTGATTGCGTGGTACACGTACGATCCCGCAGATCGGGCGCGTGTCGGTCTCGAGGAATGGGAGGTACTCGTTGCACTATTTCAGGCACGCGTGGAACACACTCGTCTCATCGATCGAGCTGTTTTTCTCGAAGCAATCGTTTCAGGCGTCGGGAGCATTGGCGTTCTACACGCTCTTTTCGATGGCGCCGCTGCTGATCATCGTAATTTCGCTCACGGGCATTTTCTTCGGTGATGAAGCCGTACGTGGCGGAGTGGTCAGGCAACTTGAGGGGATCATCGGGACAGACGCGGCTGAAGTTGTGCAAGACGCCGTGCGCCGATCACGCATCGAACAGTCCGGCCTCTGGCCCACCGTACTCGGCGTTGCGGCGGTCATCTTCGGTGCGACGACCGTCTTCTCGCAGCTGCGTTCGTCGCTAAATAATTTCTGGGACGTGCGCGCGCGGCCGTCGCGTGGTGACGTGCTGAATTTTCTCATGACGCGTCTCGTGTCGTTCGGCATGGTGCTCACGATCGGGTTCCTGCTGCTCACGTCGTTCCTGATTTCGATCGCACTGGCAACGATCATGGAATACGCGGAAGGCTGGATTCCGGTGCCGTCGCTGCTGGTGACCATCGCGGACGCCGTTGTGTCACTGCTCATCATGACATTGTTGTTCGGCCTCATTTTCCGCGTGTTGCCGGACGTTCGGCTCTCATGGCGCAACGTCGCGCGCGGTTCTGTGCTCACCGCCGTGCTGTTCATGGTGGGTCAGTATCTCATCTCGCTCTACCTCACGCGCGCCGGCCCCGCTTCAGCGTATGGCGCCGCCGGATCGCTCGTGATCGTGCTGATGTGGGTGTACTACTCATCGCTGATTCTGCACTTCGGCACCGCCGTCACCCGCACGCTGCTCACGCAGGAAGGGGGCACAGTGCGCACGATCCGTGGGGCAGTGCGCATCAAAACTGAAGTGGTGGAAGAGAACATCACCTGACACGCCCCCGCCGCACCAACACACGCGGCCCGTCCGTGTTGAACCGATTCGCATACTCGCCGCGAATCGTGTCGCCCGCCACGCGCGCTGTAAATACCGCCGCCGTGTCCGCACCACTCGAACCGATCAACGTGACCAGACGCAGTTGGTCACCCTCGAGCGTGCCAATGAGAAAGCGGCGAAACCCGGTGCGTTCCCGACCGCTCACTGACGCGCGCGGCGTGCCCGGCGACTCAATCCACAAGTCGTACTCGACGTCGTCGCTGCTTGCGGTGACGCCCACCCACCGCGCATCGAGCGGAAAACGATCGCGCTCCGTCACCGTGACCGCGCGCCGCACCAACGGTAGCGTGCTGCCAAAGAGCCCGAGCCCGCCGCGCACGCTGCTGATGAGACCAGTGCCGCCGAACGGATCGTTGCCGGAGCGGTTGTAGTCGTAGAAGTTGGCGTCCACCGCACCAACACTCACGAGCTGTTCGAAGCCGGGGAAAAACACCGACGGAAAACCCCCCGAAAAA
>JBBRDP010000279.1:0-4404 GCA_038203795.1 Gemmatimonadales bacterium | reverse complement strand
GGACGAGAATCCGTATCAGCGACCCATGCGCATTTATCCGGCCGTGCACTACACGATGGGTGGCACCTGGGTGGACTACAATCTCATGAGCACGGTGCCCGGCTTGCACGTGATCGGGGAAGCCAACTTCTCCGATCACGGTGCCAATCGCCTCGGTGCGTCGGCGCTGATGCAGGGACTGGCCGACGGGTACTTCGTGCTGCCGTATACGATTGGCAACTACCTGGCGGGTGTGAAGCCGGAGAAGGTGGATGTGAACTCGCACCCCGCGTTCACGGATGCCGTGAATGCGGTCAAAGCGCAAACCCATCAGTTGTTGAACATCAAGGGCAAGCGCACGGTCGACTCGTTTCACAAAGAGCTGGGCAAGATCATGTGGGACCACTGCGGCATGGCGCGCTCGCGCGAAGGGCTGACCGAAGCGCTCGTGGAGATTCCGAAGCTGCGTGAAGAGTTCTGGCAGAATGTGAACGTGCCCGGAAGCGGCGCGTCGCTCAATCAGTCGTTGGAGAAGGCTGGTCGTGTGGCCGATTTCATCGAGCTCGGTGAACTGATGTGCCGCGACGCACTGCACCGTGAAGAATCGTGCGGCGGTCACTTCCGCGTGGAGCATCAGGAAGACGGCGAAGCCAAGCGGGACGACGAGGATTTTGCGTACGTGGCGGCGTGGGAGTGGACGGGTCCCGGTCAGACGCAGCGCCTGCACAAGGAGCCGCTGGTGTATGAAAACGTGAAGATGGCTACCCGGAGTTACAAGTAATGCGACTGACACTGCACGTGTGGCGACAGAGCGGTCCCAACGCCGCTGGCAAACTCGAGACGTACCCCATGGACGGCGTCGAAGCCGACATGTCGTTCCTCGAGATGTTTGACATGCTGAACGACCAGCTGACCGTCGACGGGAAGGAGCCGATCGCGTTTTCCCACGACTGCCGTGAAGGTATCTGCGGGTCGTGCAGCATGATGATCAGCGGTCAGGCGCACGGCCCGTGGCAGGGGGCGACGACGTGTCAGCTGCACATGCGCGCGTTCGAGGACGGCGATGAGATCTGGGTGGAGCCGTGGCGTGCTGCGGCGTTCCCGCTCATCAAGGATCTCGTGGTGAATCGCAGCGCCTTTGATCGGATCATCCAGGCCGGCGGGTACGTGTCGGTGAGTACCGGAGGCGCGCGCGATGCCAACGAGATTCTGATTGGCAAAGACGTGGTGGATGAGTCGATGGACGCCGCCGCGTGCATTGGCTGCGGCGCGTGTGTGGCCGCGTGTCCGAATGCCTCGGCCTCGCTGTTCACCGGCGCCAAGATCACGCACCTGGGCCTGTTGCCGCAGGGGCAGCCGGAGCGGGATCGCCGCGCGATCGCGATGGTGGAGCAGATGGATCTTGAAGGGTTCGGACACTGCACACTCACGGGTGAGTGTCAGGAAGCGTGTCCGAAGGAGATTTCAATCGACACGATCAAGCGCATGAACCGCGACTATGCGGTGGCGGCGGCGCGGTATGTGGAGCCGAAGGAGACGGTGGGGGCGGGGTGAACGCCAGTAGCACCGCAGCCATGCCACGTGTGAGACTATGGCTACGGCACGGCCCGACGCCACGCGTCAACCCCACCCACGATCGGCAACGCGATTGATGTCGCGGACAGATCGAACGTGAGCACGGTGCCGGCCGCAGGCCACAGCGTAAACTCGCGATCGCTCGACATCAGCATCAGCGCCAATCGTTTGCCGGGCGGGATGATCTGATCGTCGGGCTGCAGGTCGAAGGTCAGCGTGTAGAAGGCGTTCGGTGCGAGCGCCTCACCGGCCTGCATCGACGCATAGTTTCCGCCTCGCGTCAGCGACGTGTGGTTCTGCGCGTCAGCCCACCCGCGCGTGACCACCCCTACTCGCCCGCCTGAGCCCGCCGACGTGCTGTCGAACGGCAACACCACGAGCCAGACCGAGAGATTCGCCGCCGCCTTGCTTGACGCTACGCGCACGGTGACACGCGCGGTGCCCGACAGATGCAGCGAGTCTCGTAACTCCGGTGTCGCGTAGAGCAACCGACTGGGCGCTTTCGCCTGCGATGCGTTGGCCGATCCGCTCACACCCACGTCGTCCGTGAGCTGCTCCGGAGTGGAATCGGCAGCCGCCGAGAGTGCGAGTGCGCCGATCGCATCACCGCCAGCCCCGGGATAGATCGAGACGTGCGATGCGCGTGGATTGGGAAACTCGGCGTACGGTGTCGGAGCGCTGCCGCGTGCGGCTCCTTCACGCATCACGTGCAGCTGCGGCTCACGCTCTACGCCGTTGTTCACGCCGGTGCTCGCGCCGTTGTTCGCGCCGTTGTTCACGCCGTTGTTCACGCCATAGAGGAACCGACTGAACCAGCGATTCCGCATGTCGAGCGGAGGCGGTCCGCCGTGTCCACCCTGATGCAGATACAACTGCGTGGGCACACCACGCGCCTTCAGGGCTTCGTACATGCGCACACTGTGTTCGGGCATCACGTTCCAGTCGTTGAGGCCATGTGCAAACAGCGTGGCAGCCTTGATGCGCTGCGCCTTCGTGAGCAGATCACGCGAGGCCCAGAACGCATTGTAGTCGCCGTTGGCGCGATTGCGTTCACGCGCAAACACGCCATCGCGGATCGTACTGTTGCAGTACGCGCGCTGCGCGGGATCACCGCTGTGCACAAAGTCGTACAGGAAATCGATGTCCTCGCCCAGCCATCCGCCGGGGTGACGGACCAGTCCGTTGCTGCGGTAGTAGTGGTAGTACGAGGTGTTCGGTGCAATCGGAATGATCGCTTCAAGGCCGTCGACACCGGTGACGGCCGCAGCCAGCGGAATCGTGCCGTTGTACGAGGTGCCGGTCATTCCCACCTTGCCGGTGGACCAGGAAGCGACCACCGGATCGTTGCCGTCGCGTGTGCGAAAGCCTTTCGCTCGGCCGTTCAGCCAGTCAATCACCGCTTTCGGCGCCAGCTCTTCCACGTCGCCGCCCACCGTGGGACAGCCCTGCGACAAACCGGTTCCCGGTGCCTCCGAGTGCACCACGGCAAACCCGCGCGGCACCCACGTAGCGACTTCGCTGTTCGAGATACGCGGACGAACGCGCTGAAATGGGATCTCCGGCTGTGACGCGCGTGGCGGTGGTTCCGCGCCCACTTCCTGCTTCACATTCCAGAGAAAGTTGCGTGGGCCCGAGGTGCCGGCAAAGTACGGCGATGATTCGTAGATCACCGCGACCTTGAGTAAGTCCGTCTCTGTCTGCCTCGGCCGTGTGACGTCCACGTACATTCGGTCGCGCTGGCCATCACCGTCGGAATCAAACTCGGCTTCTACCCACAAGGTCTCGCGAATCCACAGTGTGGAATCGGCGAACGCTGGGACGATTTGTGCCTCCCCGTCCACGAATACGGGTGCGGCGGCACCAGGCCTGGGCGGCGTTGGGGGCGCGGTGCGTGGCGCCGAGCGGATCGGGCTGCACGAGGCGAGCAGCGCCGTCAGCAGGCACGAGGTCGCGAGGGCTGGCAGGCGCTGCGAGGCGGACAAGACTCGGGGCAGGGTGCGTGATCGCATGATCGGCAATATGCGCTTCACGCGCGAACTTCGCTGTGTGCGCGGGCGATTCAAGATCGCGTAGACCGCTTGATGGCGGCCACCGCGCAGCAGCTCGGGTTGCCGTTGACTACGCGTGATGCTGAAATTACACGGGTGATCCAACAGCACGTCATGTGGTAACGTCGCGGCCGCGCGTGATAACGGCCGCCGCACAACACACCGCCTACTGCACCACCATCCGGCTCGGCTCGCCGCGCACATATTCCTCTTGCGCACTCCGGCGTACGAGCACCCGCAGCTCGTACGCGCCGGGCGCCAGGTCGCGCGGCACCAGCGTCACCTGAAATCCCTGATAGGCGTCAGTTCGCACCACCCGACGTGGATTGCTGATCGCAAGTGTAACCTGCCCGCCGTCACCGCGACCAAACAACGATCGCACCGATTGCCACACGGAGCCATCGCTGCGGCGGACCTCCAGCGAGATATCGGGCGCGGTGTCGCTCGCGGTGCCATAGGTTTCCCAATACAGCTCCACGCCTTCCGTGCGACGCACCTCAACGCGGGGCAGCAGGCGCTCGAGCGCCGGATACGAGCGCGCCGCGTCACCCGCAACCGCGTCGGCAGCCATTTCGGCGTCCACCCCGCCTGGCAGCGGCGACAGCATCACGATACGGGACGCACTGATCGCGCCGGGCGCTGGCATCGTGTCCTGTGGCCAGTAGAAACGGTGGCGCAGCGCGACGCTGTCGTACGCGATGGCTTCCAGGCTCAACACACCGCCACGGTTCGGAATGCTCGCGCGCACGCGCACACCACCATCGGGGTACGCGCGACCGCGCATGATCCGCATGCTGTCGGC
>JBBRDP010000278.1:0-4411 GCA_038203795.1 Gemmatimonadales bacterium | reverse complement strand
CCGATTGATGGCCTTGGTGACGTGCCGGTGCTGACCAATGAGAACGTGCTGGCGTTGCGGGCGGCACCTGAACACCTGGTGATTCTTGGTGGCAGCTACATCGGACTTGAGCTTGGGCAGATATTTCGTCGCCTGGGAAGTGCGGTCAGTATCGTCGAAACCGGTGACGCGATTGCGGCTCGTGAGGACACGGATATCTCGGCGCGCCTGAGCGACATGTTACGCGCCGAAGGGGTGTCGTTGCACACGCAATCGTCGGTCGTTGATGTGTGCGCGACGCCGAACGGTGCTTCGTCCGGGGCGCTCACGTTCACGGTGCAGCATGGCATCACCAACGTTCGACATGCGCTCCGCGCGTCCCACCTGCTCGTGGCCACCGGTCGCGTGCCAAATACGGATCAGCTCGGGTTAGATACGGTAGGCGTGCACGTTGATGCGCGTGGATTCGTTCCGGTCAACGGTCGCCTCGAGACGTCTGTGCCGGGCATCTGGGCGCTCGGCGACGTGAACAAGCGTGGCGCCTTTACGCACACGAGCTACCAGGATCATGAAATCGTACTCGCCAACCATCTGAGTGGCGCGCGCACTGCCGATGGGCGCATCCCCACGTACGCCATGTTCACCGATCCACCGCTCGGCCGCGTGGGACTCAGCGAACGCGAGGCCCGCGAGCTCAAGAAGCAGGGGCGACGTTTTCTTTCCGCGTCTCATGAGATGCAATCGGTGAGTCGCGCCAAGGAAGAGGGCGAGACGATCGGTGTGATTCGCGTGCTGGTGGACGCTGACACCGAGCGCTTCGTTGGGGCATCGCTGCTCGGCATCGGCGCTGACGAAATCGTGCAGACGATCGGCGCAATGATCGCGGCCGACGCACCGTATCAGGTATTGCGCGACGCGCTGCCGGTGCATCCCACCGTCACGGAGTTTTTCCCCACGATTCTCGGGAAGCTGCAGCCACTTGAGTGATCGCTGCGCGGTTGCCAGTGGGTTGTACCAACCCAAGTGTGAGAGCAGGCCACTCCCCAAGAGATAGGTGCGGTGATACTTCACACGTATCGTTAAAAATAGCTCGTCGATGACACACAATTTCCACCGATGTGCGGCACGACAATATGTGTGGCGTGTACGAATATGTGCACGAGAAAGTATCCGCGTGAGTTCAATCCGCCTCCTCTTTCACACACAATTCTATGTCGATTCTTCGTCAGTTTTTGCGCGCACGGTTTGCCGGTGGTGCCGCTACCGTGCTGTTATCCGCCGGTTTCGCAACCGGCATGCAGGCGCAGTCCGTAGGGATTTCACTCGTGCCCACCATTCAGCGTGTCCAGTGGGACAACGACCTCGCTTTTAAGGACGCCGATCTCTACGGTGGTCGTCTGGCGTTTCGCTTTGGCAAGTATGTGGAGTTGCAGCCGTTCTACTTTACGCGTGACGGGTACGGCGTCGATAGCGCACGCGCGGCGACCATCTTCGGTCCCGCCTCCGCGTCGCGCGGACTCGACATGCGACACTACGGCACCAATGTGCAGTTCAACTTTGGTGACAATGCCATCACGCCGTTTGTGCGTGCAGGCGCGGGCGTGTTGCGCCTCATCCCAGACTCTGCTGCGCGGCAGGATCGCATCACCGTCACTGCTGGTGGCGGATTTCGTTTCGGGATCGCGGGACTGAACGCCGAAGTGTTTGCCGAACAGATGGCGTTTCGCATGAATCCGCGCTCACTCTTTGCGGCGGACACATCGGTCACCGGAGCGCTGCCGACGTTCCGTAACCTGGTGTACGGCGCATCTATCACCGTGCCGCTCAGCACCTCGCGCGATATCGAAGACAGTGATGGTGGACTGCGCGGCTCAACCGCACCCATCGAACCGTTTGTCGGTGTGTTGCGCTACGCAAGCGAAAATCAACTTCCGAATCAGGAGCTGGCTGGCGTACGGGCTGGCATTGATTTCTCGCCGGTATTCGGCATCCGCGGCTTCTACTGGCGCGGCGTGAATGATGACCGCGACGGCACGGTTGATGTCTCCGGCTACGGCGGTGAAGCGCAGTTCAACCTGAACACCGGCCCCGGTCTTTCACCATATCTCATCGTTGGCGCGGGTCAGCTGGATTACGGCAACGATTTCCGTGATTCGCTCGGCACGTCGCGGCAGGACAAAACTGCATTCATCCTCGGTGGCGGCGGCAGTTTCCGTCTGACGGATCGCCTTCGCGTCAATGGTTCGATCCGCGACTACATCATGACGGTCGATGACGATCTCGACAATCTGGCCAGTACCGGCGACCTCACACACAATACGATGCTGACGGCCGGCCTCACCATCAGTTTTGGTGGCAGTTCGGCACCGTCCATGGCAGATCGCGAACGTAACCGCGACCGCGAGCTGCGTGCCTTGCGCGACGAACGTGACCGCGTGGCCGATCGCGACCGGCGGCTCGGTCGTGAAAGCACGACGGAGCGTGAGCGCATGCTGGATGACCGCGAGCGCATGCTCGATCGCGACCGCATGGAAATGCGTGAAACGCGCATGACGCGCGACAGCGTGCGCATGTTCCGTGACTCCAGCATCATCATGATGCGTTCGCCTGGCGCCCGCAGTGGCGAGGGACGCTGGATCACGATCCCGGTGCCGGAACAGGGTGAGATCATTTTGCGCTATGGCATGCCGCCCCGTGCCGGTTCGGATTCCATGGCACCGCGTCGCGACTCCGTGATCGTTTTACCGCCTTCGGACGATCTAGCCGCGCGCCTGCTCGAAATCGAGCGGCGGCTTACGGCTCGCATTGACGCATTGCAGCGGGAACCGCAGGCCGCAACGCTACCCACGGTCACGATGGTCAATCCGCCATCGAACGTGGTCGTGGCAACCGATCGCGCAAACGTGCCGGTGTTTCAGCGGTTCGGACAGATCAGTGGCAGCGACCTCCAGCCCTATCTGGGACTTGGCATCAACGACGGTGACGCGCAGGTGATTGTCGGCCTGCGCGCCGACCTTGGGCCGATCAGTGCGAACAGTGGCTTCAACTTTGTGCCCGAGCTTGCGATCGGTTTTGGCAGCGGTCCGCTCTCGGTACTTGCCATGGCCAACGTGCAGTACAAGTTCGGCGCGATTGGTGGCAACAGCAACATTCGTCCGTATGCCACGGTGGGTGGCGGCATCTTCTCGCCGAGCGTGCTCGGCATCAACACCGCAGTCGGTTCAAGCTTCGTGTTACGCAACGATAAGGAATCGCCGCTCATGCTCAACGTTGAGCTGCAGGGGATCAACCTCTTCGATCACACCCGAATTTTGTTCGGCCTGAGTCGCAGTCGTTAACCACCTGACTGCCCGTTCGTGAAACAGCCCCGCCTGCATATGTCTTGCTGGCGGGGCTGTCGTACAGTTGTGAACAAGCTGCGGTCGTGTCAGGTCACTACACGCAATGCGTTCGGAATGATCGAGATGTCCAGCGTGCGGCCGCGCGCCTGATACAGTTCACCGTCGGCCTGAAATCGAGGTGGTGCGTCAAAGTGCAGTTGGACGCAGCTTTGCTTCGCGTAGGTGACCTCCGGCGCCGTCACATGGCGTCCCCATGGTGCGCCGGCAAAGAGCTGCGCGCGACGCAGCGGAGATGTATCGCCAATTGCCACGAGGTCGAGTAGGCCGTCCGACACGGACGCATCCGGCGCGATTTTGAACGCGCCACCAAACCATTGGCCGTTGGCGACCACGATCATCAGCCATTGCTGTTGTACGTCAGCGTGCCTAAGGGTCGCGTTCGTCGAGGGCGCCCGGTCGTGACTGGAGGGCCCGTCGATACCGGCGTCAGTGCCGGCGGCAGTACCGGCGTCGCGGCGCGTGTCGATCCGCGCGTGCACGCCGCCAAACTCAAACAGCTGACCAAGCGCCGTGACGGCATACAGTGCACTACCCCGCAGCCACCGCGCGCGTGTTGTGCGTTCCAGCACCGAGACGTCGAATCCCACGCCGACCGCGTTCACGAACACACGATTATCGGCCACGCCCACATCGATCATGAGCGGGTCGCTGTTGTAGATGCGCGCCGTCATGGCATCAAAATCAAACACCGGCGCGCCGAGTGTGCGGGCGAGATCGTTGCCGGTCCCGGCGCCGAAGATCGCGAGTGTTGTCTGGGCCTGAGCCTCTACCAATGCAGCGGCCACGCGGGAGACCGTGCCATCGCCACCGAGCACCACGAGTGTGCGCACGCCGTCTTGTACCGCGTCACGCGTGAGTCGTGCTTCATCGCCCGGGTGGGCGGTGGTCACGAGATCAAACGGCCCGGCACGCGCGAGCGCGTGCCGGGCCGAGTCAAGACGACGAATCGCGCGACCCCCCCCCCCCCCCCGATTCACCCCCAGTCGAACCCAAGCGGGATCACTCACGCCCGGGACGACGCCAACAGCCCC
>JBBRDP010000277.1:0-4424 GCA_038203795.1 Gemmatimonadales bacterium | reverse complement strand
GGATGCGCGACTGGATGCGCGACTGTCGCGACGGTCGCGAACGCCGCGACCGGCACGGCCATCTCGGGTGTCACGGACACCTCAGGCGTGGTCATGGTGCCACCGCACGTAACGTAGGATCCACCCATGTCCACTCGCCGTCGACGTAGTGCTCCCGCTTCCAGATCGGCACGCGCACCTTAAGTGCCTCGATCGCGGTGCGCATGGCATCGGCCGCCGGTGCACGCCGAGCGTGTGCGCAGGCAATCGCCACGCTCACGTCCCCAACGGCCAGCGTCCCGACACGATGCACCATTGCGACGCTCAGCCCTTCCCATTGCACACCAAGCTCGGCTGCAATGGCCCGCATCTCCGCTTCGGCCATGGGCTGGTAGGCCTCGTAGTCGATGCCGGTAACGTGGCGACCGTCGTTGAGATCGCGCACGGTGCCGAGGAAGGTTGCGATGGCGCCTATCCCATCGTGCTGCACGTGGGCCACGAGTCGATGGAGGTCGATGGCTGAACCGACGATCTCAACCAGTGCTCCTCGCTCGGGCGACGTCATCCGCCGGCCACCGGTGGAATGAGCGCGACCTCGTCCCCATGGTCAACCGCCGTCCCCGGTTTCGCGTATGCATGATTGACGGCCACCAGTACATGACCCGGCAAACGGTGGCCGCCCGGCAGCGCCCGCATGGCCGAGACCACATCGGCCACGGTGCACGGCAACGGCACGGGCACGTCCACCGTGCGGGCACCGAACGCGTCGGCATACGACGCAAACACAAGGACGGGAACGTTCATCATACCAACATACAAGGCGGTACGGCCGGGGAGGATATCCGGCCGGAGCCGCAACTACCGCAGGTCGAGATCGCTCCGCGGTCCGCCCAGGCGCTGCTGCGCTGCCTCGGCGGCCGCCTTTTCCGCCAGCTCCAATGCTTCATCGGCGTCAGCGACCAGCGTGCGCAACTCTTTGGAGGGCTTGAACACGGGCACGGGGCGCGCGGAAACCTCAACCGGCGAACCGGTGCGCGGGTTGCGGGCCATGCGCGTCTTGCGCTGTCGGATCTTGAATGTGCCGAAGCCGCGCACTTCAATGTTCTTTTGCTCGGCGAGGGCGTCTTTGATGGCGTCGAGGAAGGCGTCCACGACACGGGCGCAGTCCTTCTTTGAGATCGTCGGACCAGCCGTCCGGGCGATTCGCGCCGTGACGTTTTCCACCAGATCGGCTTTCGTCATGAGCTCTTCCAGAGGGCGGCGCGCCAAGCGGAATCTCGGCGCGGAGGGCAGACGTCGAAACGCGACGACACACCCGGAGAAGCGAACCTACGGCCTCAGCTCGCTTGAGTCAAGCGCTTGGGGCGCAAGCAGTTGGGTGAACTACGCGCGATTGGACTTCAACGCCTCAAGAAACTCGTTGAAGTGGGGAATCGCGTCGTGTGGTCCAGGAGCGGCTTCGGGGTGATACTGCACGCCGAATACGGGACGCGTGCGATGCCGCAGTCCTTCCACTGTGCCGTCATTGAGGTTGACGTGCGTCACCTCAAGTTCCGGCGCATCTGTCACGCCGCTGGCTTCTGAGCCGGCCACGGCGAATCCGTGATTCTGCGAAGTGATGAGCACTTTTCCGGACATCAGGTCTTTCACCGGCTGATTTCCGCCGCGATGCCCGAACGGCATTTTGCTGGTGTGTCCACCAAAGGCAAGGCCGAGCAGCTGGTGACCAAGGCAGATCCCAAACATCGGCACGCCCTGCTCCGCGATCTCCCGGATGGCGGGCAGCGCGTACGTGACCGCTTCCGGGTCGCCCGGTCCGTTACTGAGAAACACACCGTCGGGCTGCATGGCCAAAACGTCGCTGGCGGTTGTGTTGCTGGGCACGACGGTGACCCGAACACCCTGTGCATCGAAGAGGCGGAGGATGTTGCGTTTGACCCCGTAGTCGTAGGCGACCACGTGATACGGGTGCTGCGCATTGCCCCACGCATACGGCTCGCGCGTAGACACGACCGAGGCGAGATCACGGCCCGCCATGGGCGCACAGCCACCGAGCGCGGCCAGCGCCTCCGCCGAGGGTGTTGTGCCGGCCGCAATGACGCCGCGCATGACGCCCGCCGACCGCAGGTGCATGGCTAACCGACGAGTGTCGACTTCCGTCAGAATTGGCACGCTGGCGTCACCGAGCCAATCGGCGAGTGAGCCGGTCGCACGCCAGTTGGAGTAGGTGCGCGACAGTTCACGAACCACGACGCCCGCCACCTGCGGTTTGGCCGACTCGGAATCGTCGGTATTGACGCCGTAGTTGCCAATCATGGTGGCCGTCATCACCACAATCTGCGCGTTATACGACGGATCGCTGAACACCTCCTGATAGCCGGTCATGTTCGTGGTGAACACAACTTCGGCAACGGTTGGCACCGCAGATCCGACCAGACGACCAAGAAAAAGGGTTCCGTCCTCGAGGAGGAGGAACCCTTCCGGGGGAAGTGTACCCACCGTGAGCCGACCCTTGGTTAGTTGCTGGGAGGCGTGGCTGGCGGCGTCGTGGGCGCTGGCGCTTCCAACGGCAATGCAGGCGCGGCACCGCTCGGCGGCACCGGGGCCGTTTGTGAGGCGGGCGCGGACAGACGATCGAGCACCGACGTCGGTACCGCAGAACGGGACGACATCAGTTGCAGCACGAACGCGAGAAACAGGAAGACGCCACCGCACCACCAGGACAGATTGGTGAGCAGGTTGCCGGCCTGACGCGTGCCGATAAGCGAATCAGAAGACGAACTCGCACCACCAAAGCTGGCGGCCAAACCGCCACCCTTGCCGGACTGCAACAGGATCACGACACCCAGCAAAAGCGCGTCGAGGACAAGAATCGTGAGAAGCAGCGAATACATGGCGCGAGATTCAGTGGCGGATCGAAGCGCGGCCGATGGCCAAACAGGGCTTCGAAAAAGTCGTCTTCAGCCTTGTAATTTCGCCTGCGCAGCCCCTGCCGCGCAAGGCCCAAGACCCGTATTCCCAACTGGTTGACGCCTCGCTTGAGGCGGCTCGCACGCTCAGCGCGCCACGGCCGTGCGGCAGATTGCGCTCCAGCCGTCGGCGTCGAGACTGGCACCACCCACCAGCAAACCGTCCACATCGGAGGCGGCGAGCAGGGATTTGGCGTTTCCCGGGTTCACCGACCCACCGTAGCAGATGGGCACGTGCTGCGCCTTGGCGCCAAGGCGCTCGCGAAGCGCCGTGCGCAGCACCGCGTGAATCGCCGACGCATCGTCCGGCGTGGCGGTGCGCCCCGTGCCGATCGCCCACACGGGCTCATAAGCCAGCGCGATGCCGGCCACTTCGGTGTCGGTCAACTCGGCGAGCCCAGCCGCGAGCTGGCGCAGCACCACCTGTGCCGTCGCTCCCGCTTCCCGCTCCTCGAGCAGCTCACCCACGCACAGCATCGGAAACAGGTGCGCGTCAACGGCACGGCGCATCTTTTGACCCGTGGCCGCATCAGTCTCGCCGAACACATGTCGACGCTCCGAGTGCCCCACGAGCACCGCACGCGCACCGGCGTCGCGCGCCATGGCCACCGAGTTCTCGCCGGTAAACGCGCCGTGCGATTCCGAATGCACATTCTGCACGCCCACGATGACATCCGAGCGCTCCCGCACCGCGTCAACGACCGCCGACAGCGAGAGCGCCGGCGGGAAAAACACGAGCGTGCCGTTGGTGAGTCGAGGTGTGAGCGCCAGGAAGCGTTGCATGAACGCCTTCGCATCGGACGGCCCATGATTGAGCTTCCAGTTGGCCGCGAAAATTGGAGAACGGAGCATGCACGCTACTCCTGATCGAGTGCGGCGACGCCGGGCAGCGTCTTGCCTTCAAGAAACTCCAGCGCAGCCCCGCCACCCGTGGAGATGTGCGTGAGTCGCGATTCGAGTCCGGCTTCCGCGATGGCGGCGGCCGAATCTCCGCCGCCAACAATGGTGACCGCGCCGTTGTCGGTCACGCGCGCCATGGCATCGGCCACGGCCCGCGTCCCCATGTCAAACGGCGGCTTCTCAAACACACCCATCGGGCCGTTCCACAGCACCGTTTTTGCACGCTCGATTTCCGACGCGAACGCCGTGATTGATTCGGGCCCGATATCGAACATGGCCTCGCCTTTGACAATCGCTTCGCGTGACACGACATGCGCGCGCGCGCGCTCGTCCATCGAGGTGCTGACATTTGCATCCGTCGGCAGGCACAACTTGTTGCCGGCGCGAGCAATGAGATCGCGCGCCATGTCGACTCGATCATCTTCGACGAGCGAAGAACCGGTTTCCAGTCCCATGGCGCGAAAGAACGTGCACGCCATCGCGCCGCCAATCAACAGCCGCTCGACCTTGGGCAACAGCGCGTCGATCACATCGATCTTACCAGAAATTTTGCTGCCGCCGAGCACGGCCACGAAC